>SACH01000129.1 GCA_009928645.1 Gammaproteobacteria bacterium
GCCTCAGGCCAGGGCTTTGGCCTTGAGCTGATCGTACTCTTGCTGCGTCAGGGTACCGCTGTCCAGCAGGGCCTTGGCGTCGGCAATCTGCTCGGCGGGCGATTTGGTCGCCACCTGGCGAATGTAGGCCTCGGTATCGGATCGGGCCTGGTTAATGGCCCGGAGTTGGCGCTCCGCCATGCCTTTGCCGCGTGCCAATACATAAATCAGGGCGGTGAGGAAGGGTAAGACGATGAGACCGATCAGCCAGATGACCTTGAAAAAACCATTCAACTGAGCGTCGCGGAACAGATCGACCACCACGTGGAAGAGGATGATCAGGTAGGTGACGAAAAGAAAGGTAGAGATGATCAGATACAGGATGTCCCAGAAATTGCTCATGGATGACTCGCGTGGGTTGAAAGTTCGGCTAGATAGTATCGCGGCGTCCAGGGAGGGCGTCCAATGCGAAATCGCGAAGAACGCGATAGCGATTATGCATGAGGCCGCCTGGGGAGATGAAGGCGCCTGGGGATAAGTCATCGCCGCACGCTTACTGCCACTACCGATTATCATGCACTTTCGGTACGCTGGCGATACACAAAACGCATCAGCGGGCGCGTCGCGCCGTTTTATAGTGGCGAGTTCAACACGAAACGAGCCGCGACCTTCATGGGCCGGGGTGGTCCGCTATTCTTGCGGAGGATATCGATGCAATCAGATGCGGAGAATGCAACCGCCGAGAGGCATGGAGCCGTCCAGGGGAGCCGTCCGATGGCTAGCCTCAAGGCGGTGGCGATGCCATTGATCCGCACGGCCTTCGCGCGGGGGGTTGGCTTCCTGGGCTTCTGGCTGTTGCTGGCCGGACCCGGCCTGGGCGAGGCGACCGCCACGGGCGTGACGACCGACCTTGCCGCCGGTCTGGCGGTCGGGCTCCTGGCGACCCTGGCGGCCACCTGGGTCAGCCTGCGCCTCCTGCCGCCAGCTCCGGCACGGCTCCGCCTCGCGGCGCTCGCGCGGCTCGCCCGGCATTTCCTCTGGCAGTCCATCGTCGCCGGGTTTGACGTGGCCCGCCGGGCCTTCAATCCACGCCTGCCCCTGAAGCCCGGCGATCTGGCCTTTCCCACTCGCCTTCCGCCCGGCACCGGGCGCGCGGCCTTCGGCGCCATCACCAGCCTGATGCCGGGCACGCTCCCGGTCGGGACCGATGACCATGACCGACTGGTCTATCATTGCCTGGATCTCGATCAACCCGTCCTGGCGGGGCTCGCCCGGGATGAAGCGCTGGTGATGCGGGTCCGCCACGGCGGGGGCGTCCGCGATGCATGAGTTCCTCCTTGGCGCGGCCGCCTTCGTGCTGGGAACCGTGGCCCTGGGGCTGATGCGACTCCTGCGCGGTCCCGGCCACGCGGATCGCATGCTGGCCGCCCAGCTCCTCGGCACCGGCGGCGTCGCGGCCCTGCTCCTGCTCGGCGTCGCCACCGGGGTCGGCGCGATCGCCGAGGTTGCCTTGCTGCTGGCCTTGCTCGCGGCCTTCGCCTCGGTCGCCTTCGTCAGTGGCATCCATCGTCCGGACGGACGCGGAAACGCATCCGGAACGGCCCCTTCCGCCACAGGTTCGCCAGGCGAGCACCGGAGGGAGACAGCATGAGGCTCGCGTTGGACATCCTGACCATCGTCGCCGTCTCGCTAGGGGCGATCTTCTTTCTGGCCGGCACGGTCGGGTTGCTACGCTTCCCCGATACCCTGACCCGGCTCCACGCACTCACCAAGGCGGACAATCTGGGTCTCGGGCTGGTCGTACTGGGTCTGCTGCCCCAGGTGTCCGGACCCCTGTCCGCGCTGGCATTGCTCGCGGTGTGGCTGCTTGCGCTGCTCTCCGGCGCCACGGTGGGTCAGCTTCTGGCGGGTAAGGCCGCCGTGCCCGATCCCGATCGGGCGCAGACCCTGGCGCCTGTCGCGGGATCCCGCCATGACTAATGCCCTGATCGTCGATGCCGCGCTGGTGCTCCTGGTCCTTGGCCTGGCCCTCTGGGTGATTGCCACCCGCGCCGCCTATAGCGCGGTGGTCGGATTCGTCGCTTACGGGCTCCTGATGGCCATCATTTGGGTGCGGCTCGCGGCCGTGGACGTGGCCATGACCGAGGCCGCCCTGGGGACCGGGCTCACCGGCCTCCTGCTGCTCGGGGCGGCGGCGCGTCTGGCGCCCTACGAGACCGCCGAGTTCGACCGCCGACCTGGCCGCGGGCTCAGGGTGCTGATCGGCCTGCTGTGCGCCACCATCGCCCTGGGACTCGCCGTGGTGGTGCTCCTGCTGCCCGAGCCGGCGCCCACCCTGGCTTTGCTGGTTGCCGACAACCTACCTCCCACCGGGGTGGAGAATCCTGTCACCGGCGTCCTGCTGGCCCATCGCGCCATCGACACCCTGCTGGAGTCCGTGGTGTTGCTGCCGGCCCTGATCGGGGTCTGGTCGGTGGCGGCGGACCCCGCCTGGGGCGGACGCCCCGGCTCCCTGCCCCGCCCGCCTGCGAGCAGTGCCCTGACCCTGTTGGCCCAGGTGCTGCCCCCGTTCGGCATCCTGGTCGGCATCCACCTGGTCTGGAACGGCGCCGACGACCCCGGCGGCAAATTCCAGGGTGCCACGGTCCTGGCCGCCATGTGGGTCCTCGTCCTGATCGCCGGTCTAAGGGAACCGCCGGCCGTGCGCGAGCGCCGCTTGCGGCTCCTGCTCGTCATCGGGGCCTTGGTCTTCATCGGCATCGGCACGTCCGGCATTTGGCTGGCAGGCGCCTTCCTCGCCTACCCGGAGGGGTACGCGAAACCCCTGATCCTGGCGATCGAGGCGGTCCTGACCCTGTCCATCGCCGCGACGCTGGGATTGCTGCTCGCGGGACCGCCGGCAAGCGATCAGCCGACCCGGAAGACGTCATGAACCTAAAAATGCCGGAGTTAGGATGAACGATCCGACCCTCTTCGGTCTCTGTGGCGCCGCCTTGGTGGGAGTGGGGCTGTACGGCCTGCTTTGCCAGCCCGGCGCGTTGCGCAAGATCCTGGCCTTCAACCTGATCGGTAGCGGCGTCTTTCTGCTGTTCGGGGTGATCGCCCTGCGCGGCGGCGGCGTGCTGTCCGCCGCCGGACGCGGAACAGACGGCGATCCGGTGCCGCAGGCCCTGATCATCACCGGGTTGGTGGTTGCCTTCGCAGCGACATCCATTGCCGTCGCCCTGCTGGTGCGACTGGCCGAGACCAGTGGTCGGACCACGCTGGACAGCGAGGCGCCGCCAGCACCCTCGCGCCCCGGCGAGCGGGCTGCCAGGCCCGAGGGGGAGTCGTGATGGACCTGGCAGCACTCCTCGTCACGCCGTTCGCGCGCCTGACCGAGTTGGGCGGGCTTCTCCTCGTGATTCCGCTCATGTTGCCGGTCGTCGGTCTGCTGCTGGCGCCGCTGCTGCGTGGACGGTTCCTGGGCGGGGGCCTGCTGGGCCGCTTTACCCTCTTCTTGCTGCTGCTGGGGTTGGTCGCCGCGCTCGCCGTCGCAACCGCCGTGCTGACCGGCGACGAGGCCCTGCAGTACCACCTGGGGGGCTGGCTGCCGCCCTTGGGCGTGGCGTTGAAGGCGGATGGCCTTTCGGCCATCATGCTGCTCCTCTCGGCGGTGGTGATCCTGGCGGTGGGGGTCTATGCCCAACGGGAATTCCGGGTTCCCCCAGACGCATCCGAGACCCGCGCCTCGCTGGTGTTCTGGATGCTCCTGATGGGTGTCTGGGCCGGACTCAACGCGGCCTTTCTGGGACAGGACCTGTTCACGCTGTTCGTCGCCCTGGAACTCCTGACCTTCTCCGCGGTGCCCCTGGTCGCCCTGGATGGTCGGGCCGAGACCCTGGCGGCGGCCCTGCGCTATCTGCTCTTCGCCCTGCTAGGCTCGGTGCTCTACCTGCTGGGCGCGGTGCTCTTCTACGGCACCTACGCCACCCTGGATATCGCCCTGCTCGCGGAGCGGATCAGCGGCGCGCCCACGCTGCCAGTGCCGATCATCGTCGCCGCCGCGCTGATGACCGTCGGGCTGCTAGCCAAGACCGCGCTCTTTCCCCTGCATCTCTGGCTGCCGCCGGCCCACGCGGGGGCGCCGCCGCCCGCCAGCGCCATCCTCTCGGCCCTGGTCGTCAAGGCGTCCTTCTTCCTGATCGTGCGGCTCTGGTTCGATGTCATGCCGGGGGCGCTGACCCCGATGACGGCCCAGATCCTTGGCGCGCTGGGCGCCGGGGCGATCCTCTTCGGCAACCTCGTCGCCCTGCGGCAGGCGCGGCTCAAGCTGCTAATCGCCTATTCGACCGTCGCCCAGATCGGCTATCTCTTCCTGATCTTCCCCCTGGCCGCGCGTGCCGAGTCCGCCGCCCTGACCGGCGGCATGCTCCAGGTGGTCGCGCACGCCTGCGCCAAGGCCGCCATGTTCATGGCCGCCGGACTGATCGCCAAGGCGCTCGGCCATGACCGTATCCGCGATCTGGGCGGCAGCGCCCGCGTCCTGCCGATCACCCTCCTCGCCTTCGGGTTCGCCGGGCTGTCGCTGATCGGGCTGCAACCCAGCGGCGGCTTTCTGACCAAGACGCTACTGACCACGGCCGCCGACGGCACCGGGCAAGGGTGGTGGGGGCTGGTCATGCAAGCGGGCGGACTGCTCACCGCCGCCTACCTGTTCTGGGTGTTGGGTCATGTCCTGTTCGGTGCGCCCTCCACCCCCGCGATTGCGCTCAAGCGCCCCGGACGCGCTCAGGAACTGGTGGTCCTGGCCCTCGCCCTCGGCGCGCTGCTCCTTGGGCTTGTGCCGCCCGCGCTCTTCGATCTGGTTGGGGTCGGTCGCGCCGGTCTCGATGCGGGCACCGCCGTCGCGACCGCCATGGCGGGTGCCTTTGGCTGGAGCAAACTCTGGGGCGATGTCTGGCCACTGCTGGTGGTGGGGCTGCTGGTGCTGGGGATGCTGCCCTGGCCTGACCGCCAGGCGGAGGGTGCCGCGCGTCCCGCCGCGAGCGTGACCGGACATTGGGCGGCGGTTCTCGGTACCCTCCTGGAGCGTGCCGATCGCGGCTTGCGGCAGTGGCCGGTTGCGGGCCTGTCTTTTTTGATCCTCGTGCTCGCCTTGGCCACGGCCATTACCATTGGGTCCTGATCCAGGGGAAAGGCTGACGTAAGCGTCTGCTACCCCTCCCCGCGGCGCCCACAGAGCGTTTCTCACCAACGCCAAAGCCCGCGCCCGGATCGCCGGGACGGGCGCTTGCGGCCTGGTGGGTGGGGGCGGCGATGGCCGCCTTCTCTTGAATGTTAGCCACTTAAGAGGCCAACACCCGAGGAGGCGGGGTATGCCGGATCAGGTGCGCTCGGCAGGCGGGCTGATCCGCACCCGGCTTTCCGGGTCTGGCCGTCGCCGATAGAGGGCGAGGAGGAAGCTGGCGATACCGAGGGCGGCGGCCAGGTGCTTGAGGCTGTGCCCGCTGACCAGGCCAGTCAGGTTCAGGAGGGGCTCATCCAGGCTTTCGAGCCCCTTGGCCAGGAGATACCAGCCAATCACCGCCCACAGATAGCCCGTGGGTCGCAGCCGGGAGGGAAAGGTCAGGAGGATGAAGGGCACCAGCAGCATGGGCAGGAACTGCACCAGCAGATACAGCCGCAGGTCACCGCCGTCACCCTGGTCGGTCAGGCGCCAGTAGACCACCGAAAGGATGCCCAGCAGGATCAGGGGCAAGAGCAGGCGGGCACCCAGGCGGGGCGAGACATGCTCGCCGAGGATGCTGGCGAAAAAGGCCATGAAGGAGATCGTCATGGCTAGCCGGTCCCAGGCCAGGCCGGCATTGTCCGGCCAGAGGTGATAGTAGCCCGAGGTGGGAAAGAGCAGCGCCGCCCCGGCAAAGAAGAGGGCATAGGCAGGACGAAGCGGGGCCAGGCCACCCGCCGGCACGCCCCGGCGTAGGGCGTAGAGACCGGCTAGCCCGACGACGAGAAAGGCGAGATTCGAGAAGGTATCGACCCCATTGGGGATGCCCCAATAGGGACGCTGGTCGGCGAAGCCATGATAGGCGGCATCCTGGGGGATGGGGCCGTGGATGAGCAGGGCCAAGCACGCCGCCAGGCTCAGGCCCAGCATGACCAGGCCGCGCCAGTCGGGCCGACGGCGCTTCATGGCTCGACCTCAGCCGAGAAAGTCGTCGAGATCCAGGGTCGAGCGCCGGCCCAGGTCCTCGCCATGTTGTGCCAGGAAGGTCTCGGCATTGCGCCGGCCTTCATCCCGCAGCAGGCACAGAAATTCCCATTCGGCGTTGAGCTTGGAGGAATAGCCCAGGTCCGTCATCAGGGGGCTGGTGATGCGGTGCATGCGCATCTGTGCCCAGCGCGCGCCCTCGCATTCCCCTGGATTCGCCACCTGGCGCAGCAGGGCTATCATGCGCAGTTCCTTGAGCAGGGGGGCGTTGAAGGCGATCTCGTTGAGGCGGTTGTGAATCTCGCTGGCCGTGCGCGGGGTGCCGGCGCGCTCCACCGGGTTGATCTGGATCAGGATGGTATCGTGGGCCTCAGACTCCCGGACCAGTGGGGTCAGGGTGGGGTTGCCGACATAGCCCCCGTCCCAGTAGGGCTCGCCGTCGATCTCGATGGCCTGGAAGAGGGTTGGCAGGCAGGCGGAGGCCAGCAGGACCTCCGGGCAGATATCGGCGTTGCGGAAGACCTTGCCGCGTCCGGTCCGCACCTGGGTAGCGGTCACGAAGACCTTGATTGGCGACGCCGCCAGGCGCACGGGATCCATGGTCCGGGCCAGGATGTCGCGCAAGGGATGGTAGGCCGCGGGATTCATCTCGTAGGGGGAGATCATCCGTGCCGCCAGTTCGAAGCCGATGAAAAAGGGTGACTGGTCCAGGGTCCAGCGACCGAGCAGCCGGTCCAGGGGGGTGCGCTGCAAGGGACTCCAGAGCGCGGCCTCCGCCACCTGGCGCCAGAAGTCCTCCAGGGCCGCCCGGGCGCCGGGGGCGCC
>SACH01000130.1 GCA_009928645.1 Gammaproteobacteria bacterium
GGGCGTGCCGGGCACGGGGGCGGGCAGGGTGTCCGTGCCCGCCCGCGCCCGCCGCCGTGGGGTCGGCGGCGTTTCCGGTGCCGGGGGTTCTGGTGCCGGGGGTTCCGATGCCGGGGTTTCTGGTGCCGGGGGTTCCGGCGGCGGTGGGTCCGCGGGACGCGCCGGGGGCGCGGCCTCGGCCGCCAAGCCCAGGGTCCGTGGCGGGAGACGCCAGGCCTTTGGCGCCCGCGGCGGACGCTGCAGGGTCGCGCAGCACGCCTCGCTGATGGTCACCAACGTCTGTAAGGTGCCCGCGTACCGCTCCAGAGCCGTGCGCCAGGCTTGGGCGCGCGCCAGCATCTCGTCCGGTGAGGCATGGGGTCCGGACGCGGCGACATACGTCGTGGCGACCTCCTCCGCGTGGGCGCATAAGATCACCATGGCCTGCGTCAGGGCGGGGAACCAATGCTCCAGCTCGCCGGCGGACAAGGTCCGGCACCACAGTCCGGCCGGTGCCTGGCAGCGGGCCGCGAGCTCATCCGCCAGCGCCCGTACCTGCGGCGGCGCGTCGAGTCCGGGCAGCGGCGCTTGCTGGGACAACCAGCGGAGGCTGGTGTACAGCTGGGATATCAGCCCTTCGCTCAGGGTGCGCCGCCGCGTCGGACCGGGGTCATGCAGCGCTGCCAGACCCGCCACGGCCTCCTGGAGCGCCCGCAGCCGCGCTCCGTCGCTCTCGGCGTCCAGGCACGCGGCGGCGGCGGCTTGCACGACCGCCACTTGCTGGCGCCACGCCGCCGGGTTCGGCGGCGCCCGCCAGGTCGCGAACAGCCGCCGCGCGGTAGGCTCCCCGTCCTGGAGCGCCGCGGCCGTCACCGCCGGGTTGCTGCCGGCCCGGGGGACGGCGACGTGGTCGTCGTCCGCCCCGGGGGTCCCCGCCGCCTCCTGGGCGATAAACCGCAGGGGGGCGGCGACCACCTCGCGCCAGTGGGGCTTGCGCCGCGCAATCGCCCGCTCCATGACCTGGCGATAGATCGCCGCCTGCGCGGGAACCGACACCAGCGCCAGCAGCCGGGTGTAAAAGGTCCGCTCGTCCGGGAGCGGGTCGGGCCACAACGTGGGCGCCTGCTTGGCCAAGGCCCGGCCGATGATATGGCGATACTGCTCGGAGTAGTGCAGATAATCCGCGAAGCGCGCGACGTCGGGGTCCTCGCCCAGCGGGATCTTCAAGACCCCGCTCGTCGCCGGCGGCGGGGGCGTGGCGTGCCCGTCAGGGCGGGGCACAAGTGCGGTGGTCATAGCGGCTCTCCCCCGTGTCAGCAGCTCAGGCGCGGGCGCGCGACCGCCCCCCGCCCTCGTCCCGGCGGCCGCGCCCGGGCGCGGTCCGGGTGTGGTCAGGCGCCGCGGGTCCACGCCCGGGCGCCGGGCGCTCAGATCCGCTCCATGTGATTGGCGACAAAGAAATGCCGATCCGCGCGCGCGGCTGGATCCAGACCGGCGGCTCGCATGTGTTCCTGCAGTTCCCGGGAAAAGCGCCCCTGGGTATAGGTGCAGCTGGGGTGACCTTTTACCCGCCAGCGCGGCTCCCGCCGCCGTTCATACAACTTGCCTTTGCGTCGGGAGAGAAACCAGCCGCTCGGCAGCAGCGCTTCGAGAACGCCGACGTAGTCGTAGGGACTTTGCCGAATCCGCGTCCGCAATTCGCCGATCAACGCCGCTTTGTGCTGATTCTGCAGTGCCACCAGCTGGCGTTGTTGCTCCAGCAGGCGTTGCTGACCCACTGCAATGCTGGCCTGTAGGCTGGCTTCCCCGCTCGTGACGTCGCCCGCCGCCGGCGACTGCTCACTCTCCGTCACCATCGCTGTCTCCAGATAGGCCGCGACGTGCGCGGCACTCAATGCAAAAAGAAGGCACCGCTTACCTGACGAAAAAGGCCACCTTCCGCCCTGGTAACGCGTGCCGAATTCCCAAAGGAACAGCGGCATACACGCCGGAATACCGTGGCGAACATGCACCTGGAAGAAGGCTCATCACGACCGGAACCGCAGGTAATCAATGCCACAATGCTACAGCGAATCTCGGCGCTAAAACAAGCGGTTACGTGGTCAGATATCGTCATGACCAATTCTGACCCGCCGCCGGACACGCGGCCGTTTCCGCGCACGGCGCCGGAGTGAATCTTCCGATAATACTTGACGTTATCCACGGAACGCGCGCGGAGTCCGGGGCTTGCCGCCCCCCGCAGACCACGGCCCTCCCTGACTTGCATAATCAGCGGAAACGGGGGATTTTATGCGTTCAGTCCCGGTCCTTTTTCCACCGGGTAACGCAGGGAGAAAACCGTCCAGACCATGCTGTCGCCGGTGACGAAGCGCCAGGCGTTTTATGCCTATTCCGGTCCGGAACTTGACCACGGCATGACCGTGGCGCGCCCGCCCGTCCGCAGGAGAACGCCGCGTGTCTGAGGTGGTATTTGCCCTCCCGTCCGGACGGATCACCTGTGCGGTGACCGCGGAAACGCTGGCGCTGGGTAATCTGTTGGGCATCGCGCCCGCGGCGGAGCCGCCGCAACCCTACGCCTTCATTGCCAAGGTCACCGGTCGTCATTGGCCGACGCGCCCGCTCGTGATGCGCCACATCTTTATGCGCCTGTGCGCCAGCTTGCTGGCGCGGCCCGCGCACCAGGGACTGCCCGGCCCCGTCTGGGCCCTCGGGCTGGCCGAAGCCGGTGCGCTGCTCGCGGGGGGGGTGGCCAACACCCTGGCGCAGACCCAACACCGGGACGATCTGTATTTCCAGCACACCACCACGCGGCCGGCCGCTGACAAGCCGCTGCTGGACCTCGGCGCGCCCGGGGCGGCACAGTACCTTCACCGCCCCCTGAGCCTGTTCGAGGAGCCGTTCTTTCACGCCCGGACCCTGGTGCTGGCGGACGAGCACCTGACCCCGGAGCACCCGCTCTGCCACCTGGCGGAGCGGCTCGGCGCGCTGCCCCTGGACGCCGAACGCATCATCCTGCTCAGCCTCACCAACTGGCTGGACCATGCCGCCCGCCAGGTCGTCACCCAACGGGTCCAGGACGCCTGGGGACGGCGGACGCGCCGCCCGCCCCAGCTCACCTGGTGCAGCCTGCTGGAGGGTACCGTGGCGTATCAGCCGCACCCGGTCAGCGCGCCGCCGGCGCCCCCCGCCCCGTCGCCGGTCACGCCCCGGCCGGCGCCGCTGGCCGCGGATCATCTGGGCCGGCGCGGGCTGCAGCTGCCCCTGGCGCCCCCGCTGAATGCCCTGCGCCTGGTCGCCGGCGGACCCGGGCCCGCGGGGCAGGAACTGCCGGCGGTCGCCCTCATCGGCACCGGCGAGTATGTCCTGCAGCCCTATCTCGCCGCCCTGCGCCTCGCGGACAAGGGTTATCCGGTCAATTTTCACTGTTCCAGCCGCACCGTCCTCCTCCCGGGCGGCGACATTGCCGCGGTGCAGGCCATGCCCGACCCCTATCTGTCGGGGCAGCCCCATTACCTGTATAACCCGCCCGATCCCCGCGTCTACCAGACCGTGGCGCTCTACGAGACGCCCGAAGCGGCGAGTCAGCCCCACGCCGGCATGACCGCCACCACCTTGCGTGACGACCTCGGGCGTTGGGGCTGAGGGCCGGCCCGCGCCCCCGCCACGCGGCCCTACCTCACGCCCCTGCGGGGTGCTATAGTTTTGGTCGATCCGGGCGCCCCGCGGCCGCGGGCCGTGACCGGATCTCGGAGCGAGCTGAACTCCGCCTCAACACCCAGCGCCCGGGCCGGCCTCCGCCGCCAGCCCGCCGGGTTCCCGGCCCGCGCGCCGCCGCGCGCATCCCCGGCCACGGACCCGGGTGCCGCCAAGGCGGCGCCACGCGCCCGCCGCCGCGCCCGCTTGCCGTCCATCCCCCGTTCCCGGGCCCGTCCGGCGCTCCCCCCCCCCTCGGGAGCCGGTTCACCCGTGCGCCCCCCTTTTCCGCGATCCTCGATCGCCTGGTAGCTGACCAGTCCCCAACCAGCGATCGCCGCTCCCCTGGAGCCGGTTCTGTGGCCGACGCCCTGTCGTCTCGCCCCGCGTCCCAAACGGTCCTCGCGGCCGTTCCTGCCCATCACTCATGAGAATTACGCCTCGGTCCTCCGACGCGTAAGCCTGGCTCATGGGTCGCTCACCATCCCGGGTTACAGGCGCCCCTGTCCGCTCCGCCCCCGGCGGAGCAGAGGAGTTCACCATGCAAACCATCGTCGCACTGGCGATCAACCCCGAGCGTTATCGGGAAAACGAAGGTCTCTGCGTCCTCGCCGAGACCGTCACCATTGACGGCCTGGAACTGGCCCTGCACGAAAGCGTCGATGACGACGCCGACGACTACACCGTCAGTGACCCGGTCACCGGAGCCAGGTTGGCACAGGGACAGACGCCCACGGACGCCATCGCCAACGCCAAGGTCGCCTTGGCCCAGGCGGAGGCGTACTACCAGATGGGCAGCCGACCCGCGCTGCTGTGGCGCCTGCGCGAAGCCTTCCGCTTCGCCCACTAGGCGCGCACCCGACCGGCGCCGGTCAGGAACATGACCGGTGACGTGCACAGCCCCGGAGTCCGGCGGGAGGTGCCTGGACACGGGGACAGTGGAGGTCTCGTGATGGATTATCTGGATGAGGGGATGAAGCGGCGGATCAAGGACGGTCTTGCCGGGATGAAAACGGTTATCCCCGGGTTTTGCCCGCGGCGGCAACAATTGGAGATGATTGCCGAGGTGTCGCGGGTGCTCGCCGGGGACACGGACGAGCGGGTGGGGGTGGTTGAAGCCGGGACGGGTTCGGGCAAAAGCTTCGGTTATGGCATTCCCGCCGTCGCCGTCGCCACCGCCCGCCAGCAGCGGCTGGTCATTTCCGTCTCGACCATCTCGTTGCAGGAGCAGTTGCTGCAACGCGATCTGCCGATGTTGGCCCAGGGGACCGGCTGGTCGTTCACCACGGCCATTGCCAAAGGCCGCAGCCGGTATGCCTGTCCGCTCAAGATGGACAACGCCAGCGCGCTCGCCGTGCGCGACTTGCTGGCGGCGTTCCGCGATCGGACCTGGGCTGGGGATAAGGAATCCGTACCCGGTCACCTGCGGGTGGATTGGGCCGGCATCGCCGCCTCCAGTCAGGACTGTATCGGCCGCGCCTGTCCCTGGTTCGCGGAATGTCCCGCGGAACAGGCCCGGGCGGCGGTGCGGCAGGCGGATATCGTGGTGACCAACCACGATCTGCTGGTAGCCGATTTGCGGGCGGGCCCCGGCGTGTTGTTGCCGGAACCGGAAAAATGCCTGCTCGTCGTCGACGAGGCGCATGGCTTGCCGGAGAAGGCACGCAACACCCGGGAAGGCTTTGGGGTGGAATATACCCAGCTGGCAATCCGGCGCTCGGCGAAACGGTTGTCCACGGCCTTGCGCCGCTGGCGTTTCCTGCTCGGGTTTGCCGAATGGTGGCGTTTGGGGCAAACGGCCCGGGCGTTGGGAGCCCTCTCCCGGTGCCTGGTGCGCACGCCCTGGCAGGGAACCGCGCCCTCGCGCTGGTTGTTTGACGCCGGTGTGGTGCCGCGGGAACTTCTGGCCACGGCCCGCACCCTGGTGACCGCGAGTGGCCGACTGGCGGAGCACCTGCAGGAACGGCGACTGGCCTTATTGCAGGATGCCCGCGACGGACGGCTCGATCCCCTGGTCGCCCAGGAGGTGAATGCCGTCATTGGGGAGATCGGGGGGATTGCCACCCAGATCGGCAATGCGCTGGCGTTGTTCTGTGCCCGTGACCCGGGAACAGGGCCGCCGCCGGCGCGCTGGATCGATCGCCGGGAAGAGCAGGGGCAGTGGCGCCATCGTCTGCGGGTGGCGGAAGTCAGCGCGGCGGCCTTTCTGGAAGAAATGCTGTGGCGCCGGACGGCCGGGGCCGCCTTGGCCTCCGCGACGATCACCTCGATGGGGACGTTCGACCGCTTTGTCGAAACCTGTGGGCTTCGCGGCCATGTACGGACCTTGCGCCTGCCGCATGTGTTCGATTACGCCCAGCAAGGCGTGCTGTGCGTGCCGCAGATGGCCAACGCGCCGGATGCGCCGGGGCATACCGCCGAGGTCTGCGCGCTCATCCGGGCGCGGTTGCGGCCGGGCGAGGGTCTGCTGACGCTCTTTACCAGTCGTCAGGCCATGAACCAGGCGGAAGACCTGCTGCGTGATCTGGGTCCCGCCTTGCTGGTGCAGGACCGCTTGCCCAAGTCCGAGCTGCTCCGCCGCCACGCGGAGAACATCCAGGACGGTCGGCTCAGCGTGATCCTGGGGATGCAGTCGATGTCGGAGGGCGTGGATCTCCCCGGCAAACTCTGCGCCACGGTCGTCATCGCCAAACTGCCGTTCTCGGTCCCGACCCATCCGGTCGAGATTACCGAGGCGACGTGGCTGCGACAACAGGGGCGGGATCCCTTCCGGGAAATGACCCTCCCGGCCACCAGCGTCAAGCTGATGCAGTCCGTGGGGCGGCTGATCCGCAAGGAAACGGATACCGGCATGGTGATCATTGCCGATAACCGGATGACCACCCGGCGCTATGGCCAGTCCTTACTGAAAGGCCTGCCGCCCTTCCGTCTCGATCTCGGGCGCCCGCTGGCCCAGATCCAGACACCCGGCACCCCCCCTTAAAAAACGCCTTCGGGCACCCCTTTAACCGGCCTCGTGCCGGTTTTTTTTGCGCGCGCGGGGGCGCCGCGCGCCTCACAGCGGCAGGTCGGCGAGATTGCCCTTCGCGTGCAGCCAGGCACGGCGATCGGCGGCGCGTTTCTTGGCCAAGAGCATATCCATGAGTTGCTGGCTCTCCGTGGGGTCATCGATGGTCAGCTGCACCAGGCGGCGGGTGTCGGGGTGGAGGCTGGTCTCGCGCAACTGGCCGGGGTTCATCTCCCCCAGGCCCTTGAAGCGCTGGACACTGACCTTGCCCTTGAGCTTTTCCGCCTCGATGCGGTC
>SACH01000131.1 GCA_009928645.1 Gammaproteobacteria bacterium
ATTGCGGCGGACTTCATCCAGCGGGTGGACCGTTACGTGGCGGAGCGCTTCGGCCGCGCCTAAAGGCGGTAGTAGGCGCTGGCGGTTCGGCCCCCGCTGGATGGCCCCGGGGCCCGTCAACCCGGCATGATCGAGACCACCCGATGATGAAAGCCGGGTGAGTCCGGCGCCACCGGCAGCCCCTCGGCATCGGCATACTGGGCGATGGTAATGATCAGCGGCGGGAGGCCCGGGGCGGCGATGCGGCATTGCTGACCATCCGCCGCGATCTCCGGATGACGCAGGGCCTCGGCCATCTGCCGGGCGGCGGGGGCAGGGCCTTGGTGGCGATAGAGGGCATCGTTGAGCAGGATGGCCGTACGGGAATCCACCCGCAGGATGCAACAACTGGCATCGTCCGGCCCCTTGACCAGGCCGCTGTAGGAGCGGGTCTTGCCGGTGCTGGAACCCCACTGGGGGGCCAGGTCCCGCAGAAAGGCGATCAGGCCATGATCCACGATCAGGGCGTTGGCCACCGCCCGCAGGCAGCGACTGTCCGCCGCCGCCAGGCTCATGTTATCCATGGATATTCCTCGTTGTCATCGGTCAGCACGCAGAATGTTGTTCCGCGCCGGGGTGCACCCCCCCAGCACTGGCTGAACTGGCTGAGTGTGCCCCGCCGCACTCAACCCTTGCTACGGCTTTTTTTCTTTCCCGGCTTTGCTTTGGCGGCTTGCCCGCCGCCATTGCTGTCCGGGGGCGTCGGGGTGGGTTCCGGCGAGTCGTCACCGGTTGACCCCTTCTGTCCCTTGCCATTCGCTGGCTTGCCAGTGGCCGTCTTACCCTTCGCTTCGCTGCCATTCCCGGGCCGTTTGCCGCAGGGTAGATATCCGCCGGGGTCGGCGAAGCTGCCATCCTTGAGGGCGTCCCGAAGGGCATCGCGCAGAGTGGTGAGGACCTTGATGCGGGCGAAGGGCTTGTCGTCGGCCTCCACCAGGGTCCAGGAGGCGGACTCGGTGCTGGTATAGACCACCATGTCGTTGACAGCGATGCGGTATTGGGGGGCCTTGTCGCGGTTGCGCCAGTCCTCCGCGGTGATCTTGTACTGCTTGTAGGGTACGGCCTCCCGGTCCTTGAAGCGGCGCAACTGCTCCTCGTCGCTGACCTGGAGCCAGAACTTGCACAGGATCACGCCGCTCTCGACCAGTTGTTCCTCGAACTGGTTGATCTCGTCATAGGCCCGGCGCCATTCCGCCTCGGTGGCGAAGCCCTCGATACGCTCCACCAGCACCCGGCCGTACCAGGAACGGTCGAAGATGGTGATGTAGCCCGCGCGGGGGATGTGCCGCCAAAAGCGCCACAGGTAGTGATGGGCGTTTTCCTCGTCGGTGGGGGCCGCGATGGGGATGGCGCGGTAGAGACGGGCGTCGATGGCGGTGGTGAAGCGGCGGATGGCGCCACCCTTGCCGCCGGCGTCGGCGCCCTCGAAGACGATGACCAGGGAGCGGCGCCGGTTGTAGGCATCCCAACACAGGCCGTTCAGTTCCTGCTGCAATCGGGTCAATTCGCTGCGATAGATGTCCTGGGCGAGCTTTTGCGCCAGGTCCAGGTGGTCCAGGACCGTCACCCGGGCCTCGGGGCTGTCGGGGAGTTCCAGTTGGCCAGCGGTATGGGGCGGCTCGATGGGCGGCGGCTCGCTCAGGCGCTGCTTGATGGCCTGGAGCAGGGTCTTACCCATGGTCAGGTCGCGATAGCGGCGATCCCCGGCCTCGATCAGGTACCAGGGCGAGGTACCGCGATCCGTGTGGCGGATCATACGCTCGGCGACGTACTCGAAATGGGCGTAGTGCTCCTTTTGTTTGCCCTTCTGGGGGGTCATCTTCCAACGGCTGCGATCGTCGCGTTTCAGCTCCCTGAGCCGGGCATCCTGATCGGCCTCGGCAAGATGAAACCAGAACTTGACGACCAGGGCGCCGTCCTGGATGAGCATACGTTCGAAATCGACGATGCGGTTGAGCTCTCCGTCCAGCTCGGCATCGTTGCACAGGTTGTGGACCCGGTGCTCCAAGGGGGCCAGGTACCAGCCGCCGAAAAGGATCGCCATCTCGCCGCGGGGGGGCAGGGAGCGCCAGAAACGCCAATAGCGGGGGCGCTGACGCTCCTCGTCGGTCTCATCCCAATAGGCGAAGGACTGGAGGCCGCGGGCGTCGAGCCATTCGTGAAGACGGTTCACCACCTCGCCCTTGCCGGCCCCCTCGACCCCGGCGATGAGGATGATGACGGGGATGTCGGTCTGGCGCAGCTCGCGCTGGACCAGGAGCAATTCGGTGCGCAGCGCCTCCTGCTGAGCGTTGAAGGACTCCTTGTCGACCTTGCGGCCAAGCTTGATGGCTTCGAACATGCCGTGCCTCCTCTGGTTAGTCGATACGGTTGTGAGTTGTCAGGCGGCCTCGGGGCGACCGGCGATGGGGCGGGGCCGGCCATCGGCGGTCACCGCCACATAGGTGATGTTGGCGTTGGCGACGTGATGGTGGCTGTCGGGACTGATTTCCCGCCGGGCCCAGGCGGCGATCTCCACCCGGACCGAGGTGGTGCCCCAGCGCTGGACCCGGGCGTAGATCTCCACCAGATCGCCCACCGCGACCGGCGAGACGAAACGAAATTCGTTGACGGCGACGGTGACGACCCGCCCGGCCGCGGCCTGGACCGCGACCGTCGCCCCGGCGATGTCCGCCTGGGACATCAGCCAACCGCCAAAGATGTCACCCGCGGCATTGGTGTCGGCGGGCATGGCCATCACCCGGATGGCCAGGCGCCATTTGCTGGGATCGGTTTCGTCAAAGAGGTGGGGATCGATCATGGCTGGGGGTTCTGCCTGGGGCGGAGGATGGGCGAATGGTAAACTTTTTCCGGGCAGTCTGCGGTTTCCGGCTGAGGTCTGCCAGGCTTCCTGTGTTTCACCTGCCGGGGACTAGCGCCCATGTCGAGTACGGATTCTGCAGTCACCGCTAATACCTCTTGGGGAGCCGCCCTGCGAGCCTTCCTGGACTCGCGGCTCATCGCCATGTTTTTCCTCGGTTTCTCGGCCGGGATTCCGCTGCTGCTGATCTTTTCCTCCCTGTCGCTGTGGCTGCGTGAGGCCGGCGTGGACCGGGGGGCGGTGACCTTCTTCAGTTGGGCGGCCCTGGGCTATTCCTTCAAGTTCGTCTGGGCGCCGCTGGTCGATCATGTCCCCTGGCCCTTCCTGACCCGCTGGCTGGGGCGGCGCCGGGCCTGGTTGCTGGTGGCGCAACTGGCCATCCTCACGGCCATTCTGCTCATGGCCGCCATCGATCCGGCCCAGGGCGGCGCCAACCTGACCTACATGGCCCTGGCGGCGGTGCTGCTGGGGTTTTCGGCGGCGACCCAGGACATCGTCATCGATGCCTATCGCATCGAGGCGGCGGAGACCAGCCTCCAGGCGCTGATGTCGGCCACCTATATCGCCGGTTACCGGGTGGGGATGGTGGTCTCCGGGGCCGGGGCCCTGTTCCTGGCCGCCGCCCTAGGCACGACGGCGGAGCACTATGTCTACGAGGCCTGGCGCTGGACCTATGTTGCCATGGCCGGGACCATGGGGGTGGGGATCCTCACCACCCTGTTGATCCGCGAGCCGGCGAGGACGCGGGCGCCAGGCAGGCGGCATGGGGGCTGGGACTATTTCCGGCTGCTGCTCGTCTTCGCGGGCGGGGTCGGTGCCTTCGTCGGGGCCTTTTTCCTCAGCGGCGACGCCTTCGCCGCCGGGCGGACCGCGGTGGGGGAGGGGCCGCTACTCGGCTTTATCTTCGAGGCCCTGCACTTCCTGCTGGCGATCCTGGCCGCGGGCCTCACCGGCTGGCTGCTGGTCCGGCTCAAGCTGGTGGACCCGGACATGGCCCGGGAACTTTGGGTCGCCCCGGTGCGGGACTTCTTCGCCCGCTACGGGGTCCGCACCGCCCTGCTGCTCCTGGCCCTGATCGGCCTCTACCGGATCTCCGACGTGGTGCTGGGGGTCATCGCCAACGTCTTCTATCAGGACCTGGGTTTCACTAAGACCCAGATCGCCACCGCGGTCAAGACCTTTGGCGTGGTCGTGAGCATCGCCGGGGGCCTGCTGGGGGGGCTCATGGCGGCCCGTTACGGGGTCATGCGCATCCTCATGCTGGGTGCCGTCCTGTCGGCGGCGACCAATCTGGTCTTCGTCTGGCTGGCCTGGGCGGGTAACGACGCCGCCATCCTCTACTTGGCGGTGGGCGCGGACAACCTGGCGGCGGGGCTGGCGAGCGCAGCCTTCGTCGCCTTTCTCTCCAGCCTGACCAGCGTCGCCTTCACCGCCGTTCAGTACGCCATCTTCAGTTCCCTCATGACCCTGCTGCCTAAGGTCCTGGGGGGCTACTCGGGCACCATGGTCGAGGCCATCGGCTATCCCCGTTTCTTCGTCCTGACCACCCTGATGGGCCTGCCCGTGCTCCTGCTGGTCTGGCTCGCGGGACGGCACTTGCCGGCACGTCAGGGGGCGGCGGATGCCTGAGGTGTCCGCCCCGCCAACGGGCGGGGGCAACGGGCAGGGCAACGGAGAGGGATTGCAGATAAAATGGGCCAATCCGCCCATCCGATAATTAAATCGGGATTGCTGCGCCGCATCAAATGTGCGATTGTTACAAGGCCTATCGAATCGCGAGGTTGTGGTGGGGCGGAGTGGTGTAAGCCCTCAGCAGGCCCCGATGGGGTGTTTTTTGCCCCGGGATTGCATTGAAAACCGGAAAGTGATGATGATTACCACCCAAAAACGACCTTTCTTTCTCAACCTGATGGTCATCCGGCTCCCGGTGGCGGGGGTCATGTCCATCGGTCACCGCATCAGTGGCGTCGCCATGGTAGCCACCCTGCCGTACTTCGTCTATCTGCTGGCCCTGTCGGTCGCCGGACCGGCGGGCTTTGCGGCGGCGGCGCAACTCGTCTCGGGCTGGCTGTTCAAGGCCTTCCTGTTTCTGTTCCTTTGGGCGCTGATGCATCACTTCCTGGCGGGTATTCGCTACCTGATGCTGGACATCGACATCGGTATCGAGAAGCCGCTCTACCGTCAGACGGCCTGGGCCGTCCTCGTCGCCGCGCCCGTTCTTGCCCTCGTCCTCCTGGGAGCCCTGTCATGAGTCGCCAAGCCTCGGGATTTCGGGCCTGGATCTACCAGCGCATCACCGCCGTCCTCCTCCTGCTGTTCTTCGTCTATCTCCTGCTGACCCTCTCCTTCGCCCCGCCCGCTGATTTCGTGGCCTGGGTGGAATGGTTGAGCCAGCCACTGATCCGCATCGGCCTGCTGATCTTCGTCGGCGCCCTGTTGCTTCATTCCTGGGTCGGCGTGCGCGATGCCATCATCGACTACGTGCATCCCCTGGGCCTGCGCGTCGCGGCCTTGACCCTGCTGGCCCTCTGGCTCATCGGCACGGGTCTCTGGGTCCTGACCATCCTCGGCTGAGGTAGCGGGCCTCCGACCCGCCCTCCGCTCCCTGAATCCGACCAGGAACTGGCCGTCATCCGACTCGGGTGCCCACCCCCGAGGTCATGTGGCCAAGGCGAGAACTGTTTTCGAGAACACCATGTCACTGAATAGAAGAAACTTCGACGCCCTTATCATCGGCGCCGGCGGTGCCGGGCTGAACGCGGCGATCCAGTTGGCCAACGCCGAGCTGCGCGTGGCCGTGGTCTCCAAGGTCTTCCCCACCCGCTCCCACACCGTCGCCGCCCAGGGTGGCGTTAACGCCGCCCTGGCCAACGTCCTGCCGGACAACTGGCACTGGCACATGTTCGACACCGTCAAGGGCTCGGACTATCTGGGCGACCAGGACGCCATCGAGTTCATGTGCCGCGAGGCCATCCCCACCGTCTACGAGCTGGAGCACAGTGGCGTGCCCTTCTCCCGCCTGGACAACGGCAAGATCTACCAGCGCCCCTTCGGCGGCATGACCCAAAACTTCGGCGGCGACCAGGCCGCCCGCACCTGCGCCGCGGCGGACCGCACCGGTCATGCCATCCTCCACACCCTCTATCAGCAGAACCTGCGCGCCAAGACCCACTTCTTCGACGAGTTCTTCGCCCTGGATCTGGTTAGGGACGCCGAGGGCGTGATCTGTGGCGCCCTGGTGCTGGAGATCGAGACCGGCGAGCCCCTGCTCATCGAGGCCAAGTGCACCTTGCTCGCAACCGGCGGCTGCGGCCAGGTGTTCCGCACCACCTCCAACGCCCACATCAACACCGGTGACGGCATGGCCATGGCCCTGCGCGCCGGCGTGCCGCTGATGGACATGGAGTTCTACCAATTCCACCCCACCGGCATCGCCGGCAAGGGCATGCTCATCACCGAGGGCGTACGCGGCGAGGGCGGTTATCTGCTCAACGGCCGTGGCGAGCGCTTCATGGAGCGCTACGCCCCCAAGGCCAAGGACCTGGCCAGCCGCGACGTCGTCTCCCGCTCCATCGTCACCGAGGTCAAGGAAGGACGGGGCGCCGGTCCCAAGGGCGACCATGTCCTGCTCAAGCTGGACCACCTGGGCGAGAGCGTTATCGCCAAGCGCCTGCCGGGCATCCGCGAGAGCGCCAAGATCTTCGCCGGCGTTGACCCGGTGGTGGAGCCCATCCCGGTCTTCCCCACCGCCCACTATGTCATGGGCGGCATCCCCACCGATCGCTTCGGCCGCGTGGTCATGCCGGCGGGCAGTGGCGAGGAGGCCATGCCCGGACTCTACGCCGCGGGCGAATGCGCCTGCGCCTCGGTCCACGGCGCCAACCGCCTGGGGGGCAACTCCCTGCTCGACATCCTGGTGTTTGGCCGCCTGGCGGGCAAGAACATCATCGATTACGTCAAGGACAATCCCTTCCATCGCGACATCGACCCCTCCAGCCTGGATTACGCGATGGGGCGCCTCAAGCGCTGGGACCAGCATGGCAAGGGCCCGAGCGTCCACGAGACCCGCGAAAAG
>SACH01000671.1 GCA_009928645.1 Gammaproteobacteria bacterium
CCAAGCGGTCGCGGAACCCGCCCCCGGAGGACGGCGACCATGATCAGCCTCGCCTGGCCATGGGCCTTGGCGGCCTTGCCTTTGCCCTTGCTGGTGCTTCTGCTGCCCCCGGCGCGATCGGCGGCGGGGGCCGCCTTGCGCCTGCCTTTGCTCCAAGCCGAGGAGATCGAGGCCCACGGCGGCCCGCCGCGCCAGCGGCGCCTGACGCTGATTCTGGGCTGGCTGGCCTGGGGGCTGCTGGTCCTGGCGGCCGCCCGCCCCGAGTGGTTGGGGGAGCCCGTCAGCCTGCCCCTGGCCGGCCGCGATCTGATGCTGGCGGTGGACGTCTCCGGCTCGATGGAGCAGGCGGACTATCTGCTCGACGGTCGACCAGCCAACCGGCTGGCGGTGGTCAAGTCGGTCGCTGGCCGCTTCATCGAGCGGCGTCAGGGTGATTGCCTGGGCCTGATCCTCTTTGGCAGCAGGGCCTATCTGCAAACCCCGCTCACCCATGACCGCCAGACGGTGGAGCAACTGCTCGGCGAGGCGGTCATTGGCCTAGCCGGCCGCGAGACGGCCATCGGCGATGCCATCGGCCTGGCGGTGAAGCGGCTTCGCGATCGGGAGGATGACAACCGGGTGCTGATCCTGCTCACCGACGGCAGCCAGACCGCCGGCGCCCTGGGGGCCCTGGAGGCTGCTCGGATCGCCGCCGAGGCCGGGGTGCGGATCTACACCATCGGCATCGGCGGCGGGACTCTGGGGGTGCAGACCCCCTTCGGCATGCTGCGCCGCCAGGCCAGCGATCTGGACCCGGCGACCCTGGAGGCTGTCGCTAAGGCCAGCGGCGGTCGCTTCTTCCAGGCCACGGACACCGCCCAACTAGAGGCGATCTATGAGGAACTGGACCGCCTGGAGCCCAGCGAGCGCGATCAGCATACCTATCGACCCCTCCAGTCACTCTACTACTGGCCCGCTGGAGCGGCTCTGGGGTTGGTTCTGATCATTGGGTTGCTAGCTGGCGGCGGACCCGGTATGCAGAGGGCTCAAGGAGGGAGGCAGGGGTGAATTTGTCGCTGGCAGAGAACTGGCCCCTCGGCGGTAAGGTGGTCGGCAGGGGTGTCCAAAGCGATGCGACCTGGTTCTGGGACTGTCGACCCTATCACCGCTTGGTGGTCACCGCCCTTGCCGAGAGGCCCCTTTTGCCCCCTCTGGGGCTCGTGGCCCTCGTCAAGATGGGCTGCTTTGCCTTTTTCGGTCATACAGCCCCTGGCCGGGTGATCTCCTGAGGGCCTGAAACCTTGAACAGCTTGCTGACTGACCTGCCCAACCTTGCTGC
>SACH01000672.1 GCA_009928645.1 Gammaproteobacteria bacterium
CTGCGCGAACTCAACGCCACCCTGCCCGAGGCCCTCGCCGACATGACCCGCGGCGGCATCAACAGCCCCGTGGCCCCGGTAGACCTGTCCCAGGCCATCATCGGCCCGGGCATGGGCATCTTCAGCCAGTACGCCGCCGTGCTGGAGGCCAACGGCCAGCCCATGAGCGTACGGACCGCCCTGCAACACATCAACCGTTTCCTCGCCGAGGACGACTTCGATCTCGACACCCAGTTTTGCCTGCACTGGTTCGAGACCCACGGCTGGGCCATCGGCAAGTACGGCGACGCCGACGTACTCGCCCGCGCCAAGGGCACCAGCGCCGCTGGCCTGGTCGAGGCCGGAGTGGTGGAATCGGGCAAGGGTGACCTGCGCCTGCTGCGCTGGGCGGAGCTGCCCCAAGACTGGTCCCCGGATCAGGACGCCCGTACCCCCATCTGGGAGGCCCTTCACCAGATGATCCGGGCCCTCAACCAGGACGGCGAGGTCGCCGCCGGCGCCCTGCTGGCGCGCATGCCCACCCGCGGAGAGGCCATCCGCGCCCTGGCCTACCGCCTCTATACCCTGTGCGAACGCCAGGGCTGGACTGAAGACGCCCGCGCCTACAACGACCTCATCACCGCCTGGCGCGGCATCGAGCAGGCCGCCAGCGAGGCCGGCTTGCACGGCGCGCAAATTCAACTGGAACTGTAACCGGGAGGAACCAGCATG
This sequence comes from Gammaproteobacteria bacterium, assembly GCA_009928645.1. Taxonomy (GTDB): domain Bacteria; phylum Pseudomonadota; class Gammaproteobacteria; order Chromatiales; family Chromatiaceae; genus M0108. The sequence continues at coordinate 712 of SACH01000672.1, forward strand.
GTGCCCACCCCTTGGCGCGAGATCGTCGTACCCCACGAGGACGTCCTCAAAGGCACATTCCGAGAGGGCGCGTTGAAGAGCCTGCTAGCCGGTGGGTTCGCGGCGACCAACGTTGACGCAATTCAGGCCGGTTTCTCGGGCGGCAACACCATGGCAATCAACGCGCCGTCTCGCCGCCCTCCATCCACCTTCGAGGAACTGCGCAATGAAATTGCGAGAGAAGTACCCCGGCCTACACGAAGCGATGTCCAGACTGGTAGAACTGATACAGCAGGAGGAACCGGAAGACCAGGAGGAACTGATGCGCGACCTGGCGCAACTGCTAGCGGAGCGGGGGGTACCGGGGTACCTGCGGAAAGAGGACCCGTGGCAGTTCGCAATGGACCTGAAGGACGTGTGGGAGCAGATGTGGCCGGGGGTGGACTTCCACTACCCGATAACACCACTGAAGGAGATCAATTCGGCGGAGTACCTACTGATAGAGATGGTGCCGAGGGTGCGGGACGACTAGAGCCGCCAAACAAAGGCATCAGCCCTCATTTCTGCCGCCCTATCGCCACCTCCGAGGAATTACGTGATGCCAAGCTCGGTACCGCCGCTCCTGCGG
>SACH01000033.1 GCA_009928645.1 Gammaproteobacteria bacterium
GATGCCGAAACGCGCCAGGTCGAGATGGAAGGCCAGGCGGTCACGCAGGGGTTCCGGCAGATGCTCGTCCTCCCCCACCCCCTCGTCCAGGGCGATGACACCCAGGCGGGAGTCGCTGCGGGCGGCGATACCATCCCGCTCCAGGACCACCTCACCACGGTCGAGGACGGCGGTGAGGTGGGCGGCGGTGGCCCCCTCCAGGCGCTCGGCCATGGCCAGTTCCACCACCCCGCCATCGGCCTGGGCGAGGAGGCCACGCTCGGCCACGGGCCTGCCGGCGCGCAGGGTGGCAGCCAGATCGAGCCCGCCCAGCAGGCGGCCCTCGCTGACATGGAGAGGAATCTTGAGTCGCGGGCAGCCGGTGGGCAGCAGGCCCCTGGCCAGTTCCAGCCAGCGATCCCGCACCGGCCCGGCCAGGGCGCGCAGGACCACCCCTCCCGTGCCGGCGGGGTCGATGGCGAACAGGGCCGCGGCCAGGGCGGCATCCTCCCAGGGGGAGATCAGGCTGGCAGCATCGGGATCAGCCACATTTGGGCGCCCAGGCGACGCTTCTCCCAACCGCAAGGGGCCCGGGGCTGAAACCGCTTGGGTCACCGGGACCATCCCCCCATCGCATCTGACCGATGGCATCCAGCGGGCAGCACACTAAGGGCCCCATGGCGCGGGCCAAGTGGACTTTGGCCAGCCGATATCGCATCAAGCTGGCGGATCATGGGCACCATCCCCCCGGATCGGCCTGTCCGCGGCTCATGCCGGGAACAACTCCTCGACGGCGCGCTGGACACGCACCGTGGAGCCGGACTCGTCGAGGGGATCGCGACGCAGGCGATGGCGCAGGGCCGGGGCGGCGACGCGCTTGAGATGAGGCACCCCCGCCACGGTATCGCCCTCCAGGGCGGCCAGGGCGCGGGCGGCGCGGATCAGGGTCAGCTCACCCCGCAGACCATCGGTGCCCAGGGCCAGGCACAGGCGGGCGGCCTGTTCCAGGGTCTCGTCGGGCACGGCGACTCCCGGCAGGGCCGCCTTGGCCTGCTCGATCTGCTGACGTATCTTGCCGTCCTTGCGCTTCCACTTGGTGACGAAGGCCGGCTGGTCGCGCTCGAATTCATCCCGCAGACGCACTACCTTGACCCGGGTCGGCAGATCCTCGGGTGTTCGGACCTCCACCGAGAGGCCGAAGCGGTCGAGGAGCTGGGGCCGTAGTTCGCCCTCCTCCGGATTGCCGCTGCCCACCAGGACAAAGCGGGCGGGGTGACGCAGGCTCAGGCCCTCGCGCTCCACCAGGTTCTCGCCGGAGGCAGCGACGTCGAGCAGGGCGTCAACCAGGTGGTCCTCCAGCAGGTTGACCTCGTCGATGTAAAGGAAGCCGCGATGGGCGCGGGCCAGCAGCCCGGGCTCGAAGGCCTTCTCGCCCTGGGTCAGGGCGCGCTCCAGGTCCAGGGCGCCGATGACGCGGTCCTCGGTGGCGCCCAGGGGCAGGTCGACCACCGGCACTGGCACCAGGTGGCTCTTGGGTTTGACCCCTTTGGCGGCCTTATCCCGGCAGTCGGCGCACAGGCTGCCCGCACTGGCCTCCGGGTCACAGCTGTAGGCGCAGCCCACCACGGCGCGCATCTTGGGCAGCAGGGCCGCCAGGCCACGGATGGCGGTGGACTTGCCCGTACCACGATCGCCGAAGACCAGCACCCCGCCGATGGAGGGGTCGACTGCCGCCACCAGCAGGGATTGCTTCATCTCGTCCTGGCCGACGATGGCGGAGAAGGGAAAGGCAATGGGCATGGGTCAGGGGTCTCGTGGGGTGGGGGGGTTGGAGGTTGAGTGGGCCGCCAGCCAATCAGCGACGGCCTGCTCGAAAGCGCGGGGGCATTCCTCCTGGGGCAGGTGGCCACAGCCGGGAATGACCGCCAGAGCCGCGTCCGGCAGGACCGCGGCCACCCGCCGGGTATCCGCCACCGGCACCAGCTTGTCCTGATCGCCACTGATCATGAGGACGGGCTGGGTCAGTTCGGCGAGCCGGGCACTCACCGTGACCGGGCTGGAGAGGGAGCGGTTAAGCAATTCGCCCCAGGCCAGGTCCCAGTCCCGCACCCGGGCGTGAACGGTCATCTGGGCACGACGTACGTCAGTGATGGGCTCAGGGTCGGCATAGGAGTAATCGAGCAGCACGCCCTCCCCCAGCTTGCGGCTAATCAGCAGGCTGAGGCGACGCAGTTGCGGCAGTTCCGCCACCCAGGCCGGCAGGGTCGGGCGCTGGGCATAGACCCAGGGCGCGACCAGGATCAGGCCTGCCACCCGCTCGGGTCGTAGCAGGGCAGCCTCCATCGCCAGGGTGCCGCCGGAAGAATTGCCGACCAGGATAGCGCGCTCCACTCCCACGGCGTCCATGAAGGCGAAGAGCTGCTCGATCGCCGCCTCTTTGGCGTAGGGATTGGGACCGCTCCAGTCCGCCGCGGTCAGCTTGGCGCTGAGGCCGTAGGGGATCTGATCATAGGCCAGGACCCGACCCCGAGCGGCCAGGAACTCCCGGACCGGGTCCCAGGTAAAGAGGTTGAAGGTGAAGCCGTGGATCAGGATGAAGGTGGGGCCTTCTTCACGGCCAGGGTGGCCATCGGTTTCCCCGCCCGCACGGCCTTCATCCTCACTGGCGGCGCGGCCTTCATCCTCCGCGGGGGCACGGCCAAGGTCCTTCCTGGCTGTGCCGGCATCGCCCTGGCCCCGAGCGGGATCTTCGTTCGGGCCGGTCACTTGGTAATGGAGGCTAATGCCCTGGGTACCCGGATAAGGGACCGCGACGAAACGGCTGGCCGCAGGCGCCACGTCAGCGGCTTGCTCCTGACCCGCATTGGATGTGGCCGGGATCAGGAAGGGACCCAGGAGGACCGCCGCCAGGGTCAACACCAGAAGGACAGCCAGGAGGAGAAAGACGCGTTTCAACATGGGGCGGCATCATAGCTAAACGTCCCAGACAGGGCCAGTTCCCCGGCTGGCGGCTGTCAACCCACGCTGACATCCTTAATTGTCAATTTATGTTACCCTTGCCTTCTCTTATCGGGTCATGGGACCCGTGGGGGTGTTTATCAGGGTGTGTCACCGGCTCGCCCTGACCGCAGGACTGCACCAACGCGCGATCAGCGGCAAACATTTCCCCCTTTTGCCACCTTATATTTTATTTTTATTTTGATCCTGGGTGCGCGCGGGCCTGTACGCCCCAAGCGGATCCGCGCCAAGCGGCCGCTTCCGCCCCCCAGTCTGATCGTTTCCCACGCGGATGGGTATTGGCGCCATGAGTATCACTTCCGTTCTTCCCCTCCCTAACGCCTGCCTGGCGGCCCGTAGCGTCCACCTGCCCGAGGCCCTCTCCGCCTCCCGCCAGGTCCTGACCTCCCGGCGTGCCGGCCTGCTCAGCTATTACGCCGATACCCAGGCCAGCGGCCGGCCCCTGGTGCTGATCCACAGCATCAACGCCGCCCCAAGCGCCTTCGAGATGAAGCCCCTCTTCGACCACTTCCGCGCCCAGCGGCCGGTCTACGCCCTGGACCTGCCGGGGTTCGGCTTCTCCGACCGCAGCGATCGGCGGTACTCGCCCGAGCTGTTCGCCAACGCCATCCAGGACTTTCTGCGCGAGGTGGTCCGCGCGCCGGCGGACCTGGTGGCCTTCTCCCTGGGCACCGAATTCGCCGCCCGGGCGGCCCTGGAGTCTCCGGCGGCCGTGACCTCTCTCGTCCTGCTCTCGCCCACCGGCTTCAGCAAGCGTTCCCTGCCCACCGGGGAGCTGAGCCAGCGGGTGCATCGCGTCTTGAGCACCCCCGGCCTCAGCCAGGGCCTCTTCAACCTGCTGACCTCCCGGCCCAGCATCCGCTACTTCCTGGGCCAGGCCTTCCCCGGTGGCAAAACACCCCCGGAGATGGTGGAATATGCCTACGCCACCGCCCACCAGCCCGGCGCCCGCTTCGCCCCGCTCTACTTCCTCTCCGGCCAGCTCTTCACCCCCCAGGCCGCCGAAGTCCTCTACGCCCGCCTCACCCAGCCGGTGCTGGCCCTGTACGATCGCGATCCAAACGTCACCTTCGACCTCCTGCCGGACCTGGTGGCCAGCCACCCCAACTGGCGTGCTGAGCGCGTCAGTCCGACCTGCGGCATCCCCCAGTGGGACCGGCCTGCTGACACCGCCGCGGCGATAGCGCGTTTCTGGGAGACCCTTCCCTCCATCTGAGCGCCGGTGGCCGCCCTCATGGCACCCGATGGTGATCTGGCCGCCCACTCCGGCGGTGCCGGCGGCGTGCCGGTCGGTCAGCGCTTACCCCCGCATCTCTCCCGCAGACGTTACGCGAGACAGCCGATGGGCGGATCTTTCGACCTCCTCGACCAGCTCAAGGCCAGGCTCCACCTCTATGGTCGTGAGCTCGCCCGCTCCACGGCCCAGGAGGGCCTGATCTCCCTGGTCCTGACCTTGCCGGAAGTCCCGGCCCGCGCCCCGGTCCTCGGCGGCTCCCAGTTCCAGCTCATCCATCCCCAGCGGGCGGAGACGCAGGTGGGCTACGGCATCGCCGACGAGTGGCAAGCCAGCGGCGCCGAACGGCTACGGACCCTGCGTGACCGTGCCCACAGGTTGAGGGCAACCTGGCGCCAGAGCGATCCGGAGGGCACCGGTTGCCGTCCCTTCGCCTTCCTGGGCTTCGCCGCTCGTCCAGGTGAGATCCGGGGTGAGAGCCACGGGGAAGTCCGGGGAGAAGCACGGGATGAGGCTTGGAAGGATGCCTGGCGAGAGGGGCGGACAAGGGCCCGGGAGGAAGCCCGGGTAGAGGGCGCGGACGAACTGCCCAATGCCCTGCTCAGTGTACCGGAGATCGCCCTGCGCAGCCGCCGGGGCCAGGCCGCCCTGATCCTAAATGCCCGCTTGCCCGCGTCCCCCGCCGACCTGCTGGTCCGCTGGGCGGCCCTGCTCGACGGGCTGGTGCCCGCGCTCTACCAGCCCGCACCGTCCCCCCTGCCGACCGCCGCCCTCCAGCGCAAACTGGAGACACCCAGTCCCCAGGGTTGGCAGCGCTTGTTGCGCAGCGCCCTGGACCGGATCGAAAGCCAGGAATTCCAGAAGGTGGTCCTCGCCCGCCGGCTGCGCGTCGCCGGCAGCCGCGCCTTCGACATCCCCCGCCTGGTAGCGACCCTGGCCGACAGCTACCCCTCCTGCCAGATCCTCAGCATCCGCCACGGCACACGCACCTTCGTCGCCGCCACCCCCGAGCGGCTGCTCAGCCTGCACGGTAACCGGGTGGAGGTGGACGCCCTGGCCGGAACCTCCTCCCGCGCCGCCGAGGCCGGCCGTGACGGCGCCCTGGCCCAGGCCCTGCGCGGTTCGGTCAAAAATCTCCATGAGCACCGTCTGGTCATCGAGGCCATCCGCGATGCCCTGGGCCCGGTCGCCGCCGCCATCGACATCCCGGCGGCACCGGACATCATGCGCCTGGCCAACGTCCACCACCTCTGGACCCGCATCAGCGCCCGCTTCGATACCCCCATGGACGTCTTCACCCTGGCGGAGCTGCTCCACCCCACCCCGGCCACCAACGGCGAACCGCGCCGGGAGGCGAGCACCTGGCTCAGCCACTGTGACCCCTTCGACCGCGGCTGGTATACCGGGGCCGCTGGCATCGTCGAGCCCGATCTCAGCGGCGAGCTCTGGGTGCTACTGCGCTGCGCCGATATCCTCGACCAGACCGCCAATCTCTTCGCCGGCGCCGGCATCGTCGAGGGCTCGGACCCGGCCCTGGAGTGGCGCGAGACCGAGCACAAGCTGGACGCCATGCTCTCCGCCCTGCGTTTCGCCTGACCCCCTCCCCCGCCCCCCCGCCTGCCACCGCTTTGGCCGTTAACGCCGCACCAAATGTGAACGACGAGCCCCGCATCACCGCCTCCGACCCCAGCGGTCAAGCCTCAGAACCCGCCAATCTGGCCAGCGCCCCCGACCGGGCCTGCGTCAACTTGCGCTGGGCGCTGGCCTTGCTCGATGGGCTCATCGCCGGAGGGGTCAGGCACCTGGTCCTCTCTCCCGGTTCCCGCTCCACGCCGGTGGTCCTGGCCGGGCAGCGGCGCCCGGCCCTGACCCTGACCCCTGTCCTTGACGAGCGCAGCGCCGCCTTTTTCGCCCTCGGCCTGGCCCGGGCAAGCGGGCGGCCGGTGGCCTTGCTCGCCACCTCCGGCAGCGCCCCGGCCCACTGGTACCCGGCGGTGATGGAGGCCAACGAGGCCGGCCTGCCCCTCATCCTCCTGTCCGCCGACCGCCCCCCGGAGCTACGTGGCTGGGGGGCTAACCAGACCACCGATCAGACCCGCCTCTTCGGCGTCCAAGTGCGTGACTTCTTCGACCCCGGGGCGCCGGTGGATGATCCAGGGATCCGCCACGCCCTCACCGCCCTCGGCCACCGCGCCGCCGCCCGCAGCCAGGGCCAACCGCCCGGGCCGGTGCACATCAATCTGCCCTTCCGCGAGCCCCTGGTGCCCCGCGGTGACTGTGGTCCGGACAGCGACCATATGTCGTCCCCGGCCCCGCAAGCCGCTGACTTAAGAACGCTCACGGTGGCCCACCAGACACGCGGCATCTTGGCCAGCCCTCCTCCCGGGTTGGGTGAACGACTGCGGGGCCGCGGGCTCATCTATTGCGGCCCGGACAACCCGCGGCCCGGCTTCCCGGCGGCGGTCCTGCGCTGCGCCGCCGCCCTCGGCGTCCCGGTCCTGGCCGATCCCTTGTCCGAGCTGCGTTTCGGTCAGACAGGGGCGAACGATGGTGGTCAGGCGGCACAAACCGACTGCGCTAACCACCATGAGGTGGCAGGCCACGCCCCTGATAATGAAAGACTTGCCCGTGACTTTCACGCTAATGCATGGCAAACCGACTTCGGTAGGACGGCGCCCAGCGACCTTGGTCATGCGGCAAAGACCCACCTTAGTCAGGTAGCGGCTAATGACAGCACCCCTTCGCCCCTCATCAGCCGTTACAAGTCACTGATCCGAAACCCAGTCGCCGCCCGCGCCCTGCGCCCGGACTGGGTGCTGCGCTTCGGCCGGGCACCCATCTCCCGGACGGTCCTGGAATGGCTGCCCGGCATCCCCCTCATTCTGGTGGACCCGGCTGGGCGCTGGTCCGACCCAGCCCACGACCTGGCCCTGCCGGACTCCCTGCATCTGGATCTGGACCCCGTCGCCCTCTGCGCGGCCCTGGCCGCCGCCCCACCCGCCCCGGCGGACCCGGAGTGGCTGGCGCTCTGGACCCGGGCCGAGGCACGCCTGGCCCGTTTCGCCACCGACTATCTGGCCCAGGCCCCCTGGTGCGAGGCCCATCTCATCACCGACCTGGTGGACCGCCTCCCCGCGGGCGAGGGCCTGCTGTGCGCCAACTCGTTGCCCATCCGCCAGTTCGAGACCTGGTCCGGCACCCGGCCGGCACCCCTGACGGTCTGCGGCAACCGTGGCCTCAGCGGCATCGACGGCCAGCTCTCCACCCTCGCCGGCCTCAACGCCGCCGGCCCGCCCACCACGGGCCTGCTCGGGGACCTATCCTTTCTCCATGACCTGTCCGGTCTTCTGCTCGCCCGCGACCTCCCGCGACCCTGTATCCTGGTCAACAACGGCGGTGGGCGGATCTTCGACTACCTCCCCCAACATGGCCTGCCCGGCTTCGAGCGCCTGTGGGGCACCCCCCAGGTCGTCGATCTCGGCGCCCTATGCCAGGCCTTTGGCCTACGGCATCGCCGTGTCAGCGACGCCCCCGCCTGGCGCGCCGCCCTGGCCGAGGGCCTTCGGGGGGAGCGGGGTCTGATCATCGAGGTCCTGATCGACGCCGACCGGAGCCGGGAGGTTCACCTCCAATTCCGGCGCCTTGTGGCGGAGGAAAACCTACTCGACGCCTGTTGATCAGCCTGGGCGCCTTGCCCAGGATGCCCCCCACCCTGGGGCCTGGTGCGGGACGTCGGGCCATTTGGTTGCCGGTACCGCTCACGCTCATCGGCATCCACCGGACGAGGCGGGTCTCGCCCAGCCCCAAATGGCTTTTTTCCGAGTAACTGTTTCGGTCAAAGAGTCAACCAGCCTGTGAGATAACCCGGCGCGATAATTCCCGGGTAAAATTCTCATCAGACATTCATACCGTACTTGCCCGCCGGTCCTGGGTGGACCCAACTCTTCATCCCCGTCTACTTCGTCAGCGGCGGATTTGGTCAGCGGTAAGGCGAGATTTCGGCACCTCGAACAGCCGGCAATCATGCCAATAATCCATGGAGTTCATCAGCATGCAACCTAGGCCCAATTTAGCGGCCGTGTCCTGGGAGACCCCGCCTGGACCGACCTACGGGGACATTCTCTACCAGCATTGGTCCGGGGTGGCCAAGATCACCATCAACCGGCCCGAGGTGCGTAATGCCTTCCGGCCGGAGACGGTGCGGGAACTGATCGATGCCTTCCATCGCGCCCGGCTGGATGCCGCGGTCGGGGTGATCATCCTCACCGGAGCCGGGGATCTGGCCTTTTGCTCCGGGGGTGACCAGCGCATCCGCGGCGACCAGGGCTACCGGGATGCCGCCGGCGGGGCCGAGCATCTCAACGTCCTGGAACTGCAACGGGACATCCGTACCCTGCCCAAGCCAGTCATCGCCATGGTGGCAGGCTATGCCATCGGCGGCGGCCATGTGCTGCACCTGATCTGCGACCTGAGCATCGCCGCCGACAATGCCCGTTTCGGCCAGACCGGGCCGCGGGTAGGTAGCTTTGATGGTGGCTTCGGCGCCGGTCTGCTGGCGCGCACCGTAGGTCTGAAGAAGGCCAAGGAGATCTGGTTCCTCTGTCGCCAGTATGACGCCCAAGAGGCCCTGGCCATGGGCCTGGTCAACACCGTGGTCCCCCTGGCTGACCTAGAGGCGGTCACCCTGGACTGGTGCCGCCAGATGCTCCAGCTCTCCCCCACCGCCCTGCGCCTGCTCAAGTCGGCCTTCAACGCGGAGACCGATGGTCTGGCGGGTATCCAGGAACTGGCGGGCAACGCCACCGGCCTCTTTTACACCACAGCGGAGGCCCAGGAGGGGCGAGATGCCTTCCTGGAGAAGCGCGCCCCGGACTTCCGCCGCTTCCCGCAGCGGAGCTGAAATGGCCAATGGATCTGAAAAGTCCGATGGAACTGAGCGGGCCGATGGCGCTGAGCGGGGGCTCGCAATCGAGCGGGGTGTAGTTGCTGGGCGTGCCGGGATGGCCGTTGGAGCTGAAATGGTCGACTCAAGCCGCGGCCCGAGCCGTGACCTGGCGCGCTGGGTGGCCGCCGCCCGCCCGCGCACCCTGCCGCTGACGGTGACGCCAGTGGTGGCAGGCCTGGCCCTGGCGCTGGCTACCAGCGGCGAGCTTCACCTGATGACGGCGCTCGCTACCCTGCTGGCGGCAGTGGCCATCCAGATCGGGACCAATCTGCACAATGACGCCAACGACTTCGAGCGCGGCAACGACACCCCCGACCGTCTTGGGCCACCGCGGGCCTCTGCCCAGGGCTGGTTCACCCCGGCCCAGGTCCGGCGCGCGGCGCACCTGGCCTTCTTCATCGCCTTGTTCCTCGGCGCCCTGCTGTGCCTGCGCGGTGGCTGGCCCATCCTGCTACTGGGGCTGGCCTCTCTGGCCGCGGGCTATGCCTACACCGGCGGTCCCCGGCCCATCGCCTATGGACCCTTCGGCGAGGTCTACGTCCTGCTGTTCTTCGGCGTGGCGGCGGTGGCGGGGACCCATTACCTCCAGACCCTGACCTTCTCGCCCACCGCCATCGCCCTGGGGGCCATCCTCGGCCTACCGGCGGCGGCGGTGCTGCTGATCAACAATTACCGCGACCTGGAGACGGATCGCCGCGGGGGACGGCTCACCTTCTGTCACTTTCTCGGCCGGGCGCGTGCCCGTCTGCTCTATGCCGCCCTGATGCTGGCCCCCGTGCCCCTGCTGTGGCTGCTCGATCTGCCCGGCCGGGCTTGGCCCCTGGTCGCCGCCCTGCCCCTCGCCGCCGGGCTGATCGTCCGCCTGTATCGGGGGGCCCAGGGCCCGGCCCTCAACCCCCTGCTGGGCGCGACCGCCCTGTATCAGACGGCCTTGACCTTGCTCCTGATCGTCGGCCTGGCCCTGCCCGGGTCATGAACCCTGGCCAGGGTGATCAACCCTCCCCTGCCGACCCCCGGATGACTGACCGCGACCCCATGACCCTCGTCGAGGGCCTGGACCTCAGCCCTTACCGCCTGCCCTTGCGCCAACCCTGGGCGAGCGCCCGCGGTACCCGGAGGGAGCGGCGCGGCTGGCTCCTTCGCCTCCGCGCGGAGGGTTTATGCGGCTATGGCGACTGCGCCCCCCTACCGGAGGCCGGGACCGAGCATGAAGAGGACGCCGGGGCCGCGCTGTGCTTCTGGCAGGCCGGGGTCCCTGGCCAACCCCTGGCCGCTTTGCTGGACCGAGTCCGACGCCCCCCGTCCGGACCGGGCGCCACCCCCGCGGCGTATTTCGCCCTGGAATCCGCCCTGGCCGATCTGGCCGCCAAACAAGCCGGGGTGCCGCTGCGGCGCTGGCTCGCCCCCGAGGCGAGCGACGAGGTGCCGGTCAATGCCACCCTCGGCACCCTGCGGGATCAGACCCCGGAAAGGATCGTGGCGGCCTGCCAGGCCGGTTATCAGGTGCTCAAGCTCAAGGTCGGGCTGGGCGCGCCTGACGCCGAAATAGCCCATCTAAGGCAACTGGCGACGCATCTGCCAGCCGGGGCCACTTTGCGCCTCGACGCCAATGGTGCCTGGGACTACGACCAGGCGGCGCGGCTGATCGACCGGCTGAACGAACTTCCCGTCGAGTCCCTGGAAGAGCCCCTGAGGGTTCCCCACTGGCAGGCCCTGCGGAGACTCCAGGCGCAGGCCAGCTTCCCCCTCGCCCTGGATGAGTCGCTGCACCTCCCTGCCCTGCTGGTGCCAGACCCTGCCACGGCCGGCATGATCGGGGGGGGGGCAGCCCATGCCGTTCGTGGACTGGCGTCGGGTCCCTCTCTGAAGCTGGGGACGGGGGCTCAGATCGAGCCTCCCCGGGGCCCGGCCCGATTGATACCCGACCAGGACCCTGAAGGCATCGGCGCGGAGGGCATGTTCCCGCTCGACGGGCTTCTGTCCGCCGGCGACCCGCCCGTGCGCCGCCTCGTTCTCAAACCCGCGACGTTCGGCGGGCTGCAGCGAACCCTGAGCCTGGCCCGGGCAGCCACCAACCTTGGCTTTGAGGTCGTCCTCACCAGCCTGATCGAGAGCGCGGCGGGCCTCTGGCCCAGCCTGCAACTCGCCGCGGCCCTCTCCTCCCCCATCCCGCAAGGGCTGGCCACCTCGTCCTGGCTGGCCCATGATCTGGGACGGGTTCCTGACCCGGAGCAGGGCCGCATCTGGCTGGGGCAACACAGGGGCAGCGGTTTTATCCCCCGGGGATTGGCTGATCCTGACGCGCCAGATTAATCCCGAGGCGTTGCCGTTCTTAGTGAGGTCAGATCGAATCAGGGCAAAACAGGACGGGTCTGGTGAGCAACCCTTAATCTCTGCCGGGACTAGATCCCGAAAAACGAAAATCGACCCCCGAGGGGAACATAGCCGATGACCCCACCCCCTTTCCGCCATACCTTCACCGTTCGCCTTCATGACATCGATGCCGCGGGCATCCTCTTTTACGGCCACCTGTTTCGCCATGCCCATGATGCCTACGAGGCCTTCATGACGATTATCGGCCTCCCCCTGCACCGCCTGATCCAGGATGGCGACTGCCGGTTGCCCCTGGTCCATGCCGAGGCCGATTACCGGCAGCCCCTGCGCCACGGCGAGGTCATCCAGGTGGAACTCGACGTCCAGCAGATCGGCCGCAGTGCCTTTACCCTCGACTACCGCTTCGTGGATGAGGTAGGGCGGGAGAAGGCCAGGGCCAGGACCGTCCATGTCCATCTGGGCCCCGCTGGCGCTTCGGCCCCCCTGCCAGTAGCCCTAGTTGCGGCTCTGCGCCCCTGGATCTCACGTTCGGAGCTGGATGACTGAACCCGACCAGAAGGGCACGGCGGCCCGGGCTGCCGTCATGGCCCCGACTATTGTCCCGAGCACCGTGGCCCGAACGTACAACTTGCCCAGATCACGCAGCAGGCCGGCGATCTCCCGTTTGAGGTCAACCTGCCTGCCAGGGCTTTCAGGCCAGTTGGTCCTTGATGGCCCGCAGGTCGGGCTTGCCAGAGGCCAGGAGGGGGAACGCGGCGAGACGGTGAAAGCCCCGGGGGCGTTCGCGGTCGGATAGATGCCGCCGGCACCAGGCCTCCAGGGCCGGGGGAGTCAGGTCGCCGGTGTAGGCCGCGACCAGGCGATGACCCCAGACCGGGTCGGCGAGCCCCACCACGACGGCCGCGCTCACCCCCGGGGCGGCCAGGAGCTGCTCCTCCACCCGGGACGGCAACACCGCCTCGCCACCAATGACCAGGAGTTGATCCGCGCGCCCCACCACCGTCAGTTCACCCTCCGGGGTGAGATAACCCAGGTCGCTGGTCTCGAACCAACCCTCGACGAGGCCCTGACCGGGCTGGCGGGCGGGATCGGCATAGCCCACCATGACCTGGGGACCGCGGAGTTGGAGCGGGGCCGGGCTATCCGGGGTACCGTGACACCGCACCTCCACCCCGGGCAGGGGCGGTCCTACCCAGCCGGCGGGGGGCACCGTCGTGGGGATTGGCGACAGGGCGATATGGGAGCAGGTCTCCGTCATGCCGTAGGTCAGGCGCAGGGGCCAACCGGCGGCGAGGGCCTGGCGGGCCAGGATGCCGCTCAGGGCCTGGCCCCCTACCAGGACGGCACGCAATCCCGGCGGTGGACCCGGCAGCAACGCCAGGAGCCGGGCGAGCATGGGGGGCACCAGGGACAGATGGGTGATGCACTGTCGTTCGAGATCCCGCGCCAGGTTGTCGGCGTCGAAGGCCGGATGCGCCACCAGGGTGGCCCCCGCCAGGGCGCAGCGGTAGCCGATCATCAGCCCACCCACGTGGCAGCGCGACAGACAGCCGAGCCAGGCATCCCCGGGACCCAAGCCCAGCAGGTCGTTGGTCACCCGGGCGGAGGCCTGGACATTCGCCGGGCTCAACATCACCGCCTTTGGCGCCCCGCTGCTGCCACTGGTCTCGATGATGAGGGCTGGCGCCGTCGGGACAGGGCGGTAAGCATCCGCTCCCGAAGGCGGGTCATTGACGGGATTCAGGCCAGGGCGCGGAGGGGAGCCGGATGCGGTGCCGGCGTGACTGCGGGCGGCGGGCGCGGGATCATCGCAACCTCGGCTGGCAGGCCCGGGATCAAGGTGACCGCAGCGGGGCGGCATCGGCTTACCCGGCCAGTAAGGATCGCTGGGGTCGTCCCGCCCGTCGGCCCCGGTGGCCAGCAGCCAGCCGCGCTCCCCGGCCGCGTCCGTCTGGTCGGGCTGCCAGCGCCACTCGACCCCCGCCAGCCGCATCAGGGTCGCCAGTTCCGCCTCCGCGCGCAAGGGGGCGACCGGGAGCAGACCACAGCCCAGCAGAGCCAGGGCATGCTGCATGAGGAGCAGATCCAGGACCGGCGCCTCGGGTACCAGCACCACCTGACCGGGGGCGAGGCCCTGGGCCAGTAGTTGATCAGCCCGCCGCCGGACCCGCTCCGCCAGTTCGGCATAACTCCAGGTGGCGGTGGCGAAGACGATGGCCGGCCTAGCCCCCCAGGACGCAAACGCGGCCAGGGGGTCAGGCACGGAAGGGGACAGGCATAGCTCTGGACGGGCCCGCGCTACCAGACCACCTCGAAGGTGCAGGCATCGGCACCCAGGGCCTGGCACTGGGTCTCGGTGACCCGGGAGCGGGGATGGACCAGTTGCTGAAAGAGCCGCTCGATGGCGGCGGCGTAGAAGTCGCACAGGGGGGTCTGCGCCTGGGCCCCCTGACAGATGCAGCAGCCGGCAATGGCCAGGTGGGGAGGAAAGGCCTTACGCACCCGCAGTTCACCGCTGCCGGCGAAGGTCCAGGCGTGGCGCTGGATGGCGTTGAGCAGGATCTGACTCGCCAGCCGGGCCGGCAGCCATTTCAGCAGCACCTGGACCCCGCGGGGGATGCGGTGGGCGAGCAAATAGTCGCCGGTGCGTACCCCGGCGCTGCGAGCGATACCCAGAGCCGCCGGGATGCCGAGCTCATCCCGCAGGACCTGATGGAGACGAGTGACTTCCCGTTCATCGACCATCTTCTCCGGCGGCTGGGCCAGGTAGTGCTCCAGGCCGGCCCGGGCATAGAGACGCTCGACCCGTTCCTCCGGGGCGGATTCGCGCAGGGCCTCCGCCACCCGGGTGATGGCGTTGGGCCCAATGCGATGGATGGAAGTGGTTTCGGGCGCGGTCATCAGGGCTATCACCAGGGGTGGCAATCCCAATTCAGGGATTCCTCCAGACGGGCGCAGAGGGGGCGCAGGAGGAAGCGGCCAGAAGGGGTCACGCGCAGGCCATCGCCATTGATCTCCAGCAACCCCTGCGCAGCGAAACGCTCCAGGGTCGGCAGGTCATCATCCAGGGAGTCCAGTGAGCTCATCGGCAGGGCCAGATTGCACAGCAACTGTTCATAGGCGCGGCGGCGCTGATAGTCCCGGTCGCTGAGTCGATGCCCCCAGGAGATGGGCAAATGTCCGGCCTTGACCGCCCGTTGCCAGGCCCCGAGATCGGACTCGTTCTGCACCAGCAGCCGGCCCACCTCGCCATTGCCGTGGGGGCCAAAAGCCAACTGGCAGCCTGAGTCCAGGGCGGTGAAGCCGATACCATTACGATGGAGCCGGCCCTTGGCCTGGGCCAGCGCCCATTCGTCCCCCGGGCGGACAAAGCATTCGGCACCGATCCAGACATAGCCAGCCTGGGTCAGCTCCTTGACCACGCGGAGAAACAGGGCAAAAGCCTCGGCCATCCCGGGTAGGGATTGGGGGGTGATGGCGGCCTGATGGGGAAAATCGCTGGGGGTATGCCGGTAGCTGAAACAGCGGATGCGGTCGGGACCCATGGCAAGGACCTGCTCCAAGGTCGCCGCCAGGGAGGCCTCGGTCTGTTCGGGCAGGCCATGAATCAGGTCGATACTGATGTTATGAAAGCCCGCCGCCCGCGCCATACCGCAAACGTCCCGGATCATGGCCGCCGAATGGACCCGGCCAATCGCCCGCTGCACTTCCCAGGATAGGTCTTGAACACCCAGACTCAGGCTGCAAAAGCCCAGCTCGCGCAACAGTTCCAGTTGTTGCGGGGAGGTACGCCGGGGATTGCATTCGATACAGGCTAGGGCCGAATCAGGGAGCAGGAAGTGGTCGTCGACGATCTCCATCAGCCGGGTCAGTTGGGCATCCCGCAGATGGTTAGGGGTGCCGCCACCCAGGTGGAGATGGTTTACCGCCCGGCCCCGCCCGAGGTGACTCGCCACCAGGCTGAGTTCTTCCTCCAGACTGTCCAGATAGGCGTCGATGGTGTTGGGGTCATGGGTGACATTGGTATTGCACGCGCAGAAATTGCAGCGCGTGGGACAGAAAGGGACATGAATATAGATGGCGAGCGGACCGGGCCCCTGGTGGCCCAGATCCCGGAGGGCCTGCGCGTAACCCTCCGGCGCCACGCCATTGACCCTGCCTACCGGGGGCA
This sequence comes from Gammaproteobacteria bacterium, assembly GCA_009928645.1. GTDB lineage: Bacteria > Pseudomonadota > Gammaproteobacteria > Chromatiales > Chromatiaceae > M0108. The sequence goes on from SACH01000033.1 coordinate 15,682, forward strand.
GCACCACACCGGGATTGGCCAACTCGCTCAAATAAGGTTCAAAAAAATGCGGATGGATATCATCCAGGACTGAGGAATGCATGAAAAGATCTCACCGCCATCTGATTATTAGCTGTGCTACAGACCAGGACCTTGACCGACTCCAACCTCGGGTTTTGCCTCGCCGGGTTCCATGACCTTGACTACCCGGAGCGGACGGACCGACTCATTGTCCCGCAGGGCCCACCGCCAGATCACATCTTCCGAGAAGGGTAGCACCAGAAACCAATGTTCCAGGATACCCAAGGCCAGCAGGGTCGCGACGAGCATCAACCCAATACGCTGGAAGTCGAGAATCTCAGGGAGGGAAGCCAATGCCACCAGCAGGCCAAGGACGACCGTTGCCGCCGTCACCGAGACGGGAAAGAGCAGATTCAGCGGACGACGCACCATGTAGCTGGCGAGGAAGCGCATGGGTTCCGGTAACCAGTGCTCATGCAGGTTGCGCACGCCGAGGAACAGATTGAGCTTGGCACTCCAGCGCATCAGCCAGAGGACGACGAAGCTCCAGACGCCCACCCGGTTCGGGGCATCCCAGGCACTGACGATCAGGGCCAGGGCGGTGACGAGCACGCCGATCTCCAAGAACAGGCCGGTGCGGACCGCCAGGTAGAACCGGGGCCAACCGGTGCAGTCCACCGGACAGGGCTGGCGGTGGGGACCCACCAAATAGCCGGTGAAATAGCCCAGTTCCAGCCACCCCCACAGCAAAATGGCGCAGGAGAAGGCGAGATAGGCGGCGGCCGGGTCCGTCTGCTGACTGGCCAGGTGGTGGCCGACCAAAGCTGCAGCCGCCACCAGGGTCATGCCGACCATGCTCCAGCGGTGGGTGGTCAGGGGCAGGCGATGCAGAACGAGCAGCACCCCGGTGGTCAGCCACCAGACGAAGAGGGTGTAGAGCGCCGGGATCAGATAGTCGCTCATGGGGGGGCACCCGGTAATGCGCGAGGGGGCACGGCGGGAAACCGCAACCTCATGGCGTGGCGTTCCCCGCGGCCAACAGTGGGGCGAAGGCCCCTTCGTTGGTGTGACCAAAGGCCTTGAGGTCGATCATACGCCCGGTCGCCAGGTCCTCCAGGGTCAGGCGCCCGTCGGCGAGCCGGGACAGACGGAAGGGCGTGGAGGCCTCATCCCCCTGGAGGCGACGCTCCCGCGCCAGGGCCCGCAGAACGCCGCGGACGAACCCCCCGCTCCCCGGGGGCACCAGATCGACCACCTCATCGCTCAGGCGATCGTAGACGAGGACGGCCCCATCGGCACGGTCGGCGAAGCGCAACTCCCGGGACTGGACGACGGGGGCCATCGGCTCCGTCGCGGGTCCCAGGCCCGCGACCCGGGCCAGGGTGACCGCAAGCAGGCTAAAGCCGATCAGGGCCGCGGCACCGATCAGGGCGCCCCGGGGAAAAGGCCGGTTATGCTGGTGGTCGTGCATGCCAGGGGTATCGGTTGCCGTGCTCATGAGGCTGACGCCGCCGGGGCGGGACTTGGTTGATTCTCGGCAGAGTCCCGTGTCTGGTCCGCGGTTTCGGCCGCAAGCAGGCTACCAACCGTGACCGGGGTGACACTGGCCGCCTTAAGGGCCGCGGACAGAATTTCCGCCACCCGGTCGGCCTCAGGCACGCCGCGCAGCATGGGCTCGACCTGACTGAAGTGCCAGGGCCGCACATGGGGCCAGAGGACCAGATAGGAAACCGGTTGCCGTCCGGTCAGTGACAGGGAGATGTCACCCGTACCGTCGGGGTAGCGCCGCAGACCCGCCGACGCGATCTTGCTGAAGGGCAGATTGATGGTCATGGACACGGCTACCCCGAAGCGCATCACCACCCGCCGATTGGTGATGGTGTAGAGGGTCGCCCGGCTATTGGCCCAAGCCAGCAACACCAACAGACCCACCGCCAGATGGGCAAGGAAAATCAGCCAGCCAGCCAGCAGGGTCGCGCCCATCAGGGATTCCTCACCGGTCCAGAGCTTATCGGCCAGGTACCAGAGGAAGATGAGGGAGAAATAGAGGATGATCTTGCGGACGTGAAAGGCGCGCCGCGCCAGGGTGCCCCAGGTCGGTGCGCCTTGCCAGAGAATCCGCTCTCCTTCGGGAGGAATCTCTGGCAGGCCGGGGATGGGTTCTATCTCGTACTCGTTCACTAGGCTTTCATTCCGTCTCACAACCAGGCACCAAGCCCGATACTTGTCTTCAGTTCCCCGTTCCGCTCCGGGGCCAAGGCAGGCAGATGCCCGTCATCCTATCCGGTATCGTCGCGTCCCGAAACCACCCTCGGCGACTTATCCAGGGAGGATTCCTGTACAGGCGCACCCTGGCCAGGAATCAACCGCTGCGGGGTTATCGCCCCGGGAGGCTCACATCCAGGGATCGGCGCGGCCAGCCTTGGCGTAGAGGGTGCCACCGGCATAGTAGGCGGAGATCTTGTCCTCTTCGAGCAGGGTCACCTGATTGGGCTGGGCCAGGCGGGGGACCTTGGCGAAGTGACGACCGAGGATGGCGTTGACCTTCAGTTTACGTGCCTTGCGATTGACGCGGACGAAGTTCATCGGCAGCAGCACGGTTTCGGCGACGGGGGTGTGACATACGGGCGCAGGGGCCGGGGCGGCCTCGGCGCCTTCCTCCGCCTCGGCAGGGGCCGCGGCGAGGGGCGCTGAAACCGGCTCCGGCGCGGCGGCCAGGGGCAAGGCCACTTCCAGGTAACGGATCTGAGGTTCTGACTGGTCGACCCAGATGTCCTTCACCGTACCACCGACCACGTCGTCGGCCCCCAGCACCGGCAGGCCGCGGGGGTCCAGGTCCTGATGAGCGACGGCGTAGTCTGGGGCAAGGCGCATGGGGATAATCTTGGGCGTACCCTCGAAGGTCAGATCAGGCACGTCAGGACGATGGGCATAGGAACCCGGCCCCACACCCGCGAGCATGGGATCGCCGTTGGGCTCGAGGGGAGCACCTGGCCAGGGGGCGATGGGGGTGGCGTTGACGACCTCACGGGCCTCTTCCCGCGGGGCATAGCGGGTGCCGCCGCCATGAGGCATGACGAAGGACTTGGGCTCCGGCAGGCCCGGGAAGCCCACCACCTTGACGTGGAGACGATCCGATTCCAGGGGATAGCCCTCGCGCTTGTCCTCGCGGCGAAGGTAGATGATGAGGCCCGCGAAAAAGATCCAGAAGGCGTACAGGACGATTTGGGCGACGTCGAAGTAGCCTGTGATTGCGCCGGTCGAAGACATGAGGGTTCCTCCAGTTGCAGATTACTGGCCGGGAAATTCGGCCAGACCGAAACGCGCTGAGGTCGGCTGCCGCGGGCGGCGGGCGGTGCCGGCCAAAGGCCCGATGGCGATCAGGGTGGCGAAGAGCAACCCGATCTCCAGATGATAGACCACGCCATAGCCGGTGGCGGGGGTGTTCAGGGCGATCCCCAGGTGACCCTGCGTGGCCAGGCCGGAGAAGAAATCACGCATGACGCCGCCGAGGGCAATGGCCAGGCCGGCGGCGGTGGCCTGGACGGCCCCCCAGGCCCCCAGGGCGAGGCCGCTCTGGCCCTCCTTGACCTGGTCCATGGCGGCCGTCAGGGTGCCCACGGCGAAAAACCCGCCACCGAGGCCGATGAGAAAGGCCCCCAGCCGGAACAGGAGGGCCGACTCCAACGGTGCGGCGAAAATGACCGCTGAGAAGGCCGCGATCCCAATCAGGACCCCCAGGGCCGCGAGGCGGTAAGGATCGCTGCCGCGGTGCAGACGCCGCGCGGCCAGGCCGTAGGCGATCAGGGTGCCGCCTGCCAGCAGGGCGGTCAGGGCCGTGGTGGCCCCCACCGACAGCCCCAGGATCTGACCACCGTAAGGTTCGAGAAGAATGTCCTGCATGCTGAAACCGGCGGTACCCAGTCCCAGGGCGATCAGCAGGCGGCCGGCCTGACCACCGGCGAGGAAATCACGCCAGGCATCGCGAAAGTGCTGGCCACCGCCGCCCCGGGTGCGGCTGGGGTCCCGCACTTCCTGTTTCCACAGGGCGGCGATGTTCAGCAGCAGGGTGACCACGGCGGCGCCCTGGATGATCTGGATCAGCCGGAGCTGGCTGAACTCGGACAGCAGCAGGCCGAACAGGGCGGAACTGCCGACCATGCCCAGCAGGAGCATGACATAGAGCAGGGCCACCACCCGCGGCCGGGCCTCGGGCGGGGCCAGGTCGGTGGCCAGGGCCAGGCCGGCGGTCTGGGTGATGTGCAGCCCGGCGCCCACCAGCAGGAAGGCCAGGGCCGCCCCGCCGTAACCCAGAAAGGCCGGCCCCTGGCTATCCCCGGAGAGCAGCACCAGGGCAAAGGGCATGATCGCCAGGCCGCCAAACTGCAGCATGGTTCCCAGCCAGATATAAGGCACCCGCCGCCAGCCCAGGGCCGAGCGGTGATGGTCGGACTTGAAGCCCACCAGGGCGCGGAAGGGGGCGAAAAGCAGCGGCAGGGAGACCATGACGGAAACCAGCCAGGCCGGCACCCCCAGCTCGACCACCGTCACCCGGTTGAGGGTGCCGGTGAGCAGAACCGTGGCCATTCCCACGGAGACCTGGAAGAGGGCCAGGCGCAACAGGCGACCCAGGGGCAACTCCGCCGTCGCGGCATCCGCGAAGGGCAGGATGCGCGTCCCGTAGCGCATCCAGAGCTGGACCATCTCCTGGGTCGGGGACTTCATCGCCGGTCGGTCCCCCGGTCCGGAGACAGGCGTGGCATTCCCGGCCCCGGGCCCGTGGTCGGGCACATCCGGCGAGGACCCCGAACTGCCGCCGGGCACATCGAGTCAGGCCGCCGGTCTCGTATCGGGCGCATCACTTCCGGATCAGCTCCAGGGCCTGGGAGGTGTAGAAGCCGCTGACGATACGCTCACAGCGGCCGACTTGCCAGTTGGCCAGGGAGGGTTCGGCCAGGATCAGGGCCTTGAGGGTGTCCTCCCCCACCGGTTCGATGGCCGGGGCGCGATTGCCGCGCGGAAAAAGGCGCCCCACCACGTGCATCAGGGTCAGGGGGCCGGTCTTGGGGGCGAAGGTGAAGACGATGGAGCCGGAGGTGCGGGCGGCGAGGCCGCACAGCACGCTCAGGACCTCCCGCGGCCGGTAGTGGATCAGGGAGTCCATGGCGACCACATGGTCGAAGGCCCCCAGGGCCGGGTCGAGCATGTCGCCGGCCCGGAAGTCGATCTCCCCCGGGGCCAGGTCCTGGGGGATGCGCTCCCGGGCGATCTGGATCAGGGTCGGGGCGACGTCGATGGCCAGCACCCGCGCCCCGCGCCGGGCAGCCTCGACGGCCAGGGCCCCGGTGCCGCACCCGGCATCCAGCAGGCGCTTGCCGTTCAGGTCCGCCGGTAGCCAGGACAGCAGCAGGTCGCGCATGCGATCGCGACCGGCGCGCACCGTGGCGCGGATGCGGCTGACCGGCGCGTCGGAGGTGAGCCGTTTCCAGGCCTCGGCCGCGGTACGGTCGAAGTAGTGCTCGATCTCCCCGCGACGTTCTTGATAGGCGCTATCCAATTTCAATTCCGCTTTATGTGTTATCGCTGACGGTCAAACGTTTAAGACAGGGCAATACAAGAGCAGCATCCATCAGCTCTTCCGGAGCGGGTGGCGTCTGGTGGGGGACGCCGTGAATACGTCCCTGTAGGCTTGACAACCGCATCCCTGCGGTTGACACCCCCACCAAACGCCCCCCGCTCCTCCCTGCTCTGACCGCGAAAAAAATAGGCTTCAGGCATGATGCCTAGCTCAATCAAAACCCAGGAAATCAAAAATGTCCCGGTCGCGCATGGGGCTCACGTCCAGGGGTTCGGTGCCGGCCCAGAGGGCCGCGGCCAGTTGCAGATACTCGGCCTGGGCGGCCTCCACCTCGGGGCTGGGGTCCATCTCGAACAGGGTCGATTTCTTGAGGCGGCTGCGGCGGATGACGTCCAGGTCCGGGAAGTGGGCCAGGCGCTTGAGGCCGACGGCGGCGTTGAAGCGGTCGATCTCGTCCGTGGCCGCGCTGCGGTTGGCCACCACCCCCGCCAGGCGCACCCGGTAGTCCCGCGACTTGGCGAGGATGGCGCTGGCGATGCGGTTCATGGCGAAGATGGAATCGAAGTCGTTGGCGGTGACGATCAGGGCGCGCTCGGCGTGCTGCAAGGGCGTGGCGAAGCCGCCACAGACCACGTCGCCCAGGACGTCGAAGATCACCACGTCCGTGTCCTCCAGCAGGTCGTGCTGCTTGAGGAGCTTGACCGTCTGCCCCACCACGTAGCCGCCGCAGCCGGTGCCCGCGGGGGGACCACCGGCCTCGACGCACATGACGCCGTTGTAGCCCTCGTAGACATAGTCCGCCGGGCGCAACTCCTCGGGGTGGAAGTTGACCGACTCGAGGACATCGATGACCGTGGGCACCAGGCGCTTGGTGAGGGTGAAGGTGGAATCGTGCTTGGGGTCGCAGCCGATCTGCAGGACGCGCTTGCCCAGCTTGGAGAAGGCCACGGACAGGTTGGACGAGGTCGTGCTCTTGCCGATGCCGCCCTTGCCATAGACAGCGAAGACCTTGGCGGCGCCGACGTCGTCGTCGACGTCGAGGTCCAGGGCCATTACCCCATCCTCCTCGGGACAGGGGAAGCCGGGGCGGCAGGCCAGGAAGTCGGAGGCGCGGGACGTCACGCGGCGGCCTCCAGGACGCCTTCGAGGCGGTCTTCCAGTTCCTCGCCGGCGCGGCGCAGGGCCTCCAGGGTGGCCGGGTCCGGGGTCCAGTAGCGGCGCTCGTGGGCCTCGATCAGCCGGCTGGCGACCTTGGCGGAGGCCGTGGGGTTGAGGGCCGCCAGGCGCTCGCGCATCTCGGCGTCAAGGATGTAGGTCTCGGTGAGGCGCTGATAGACCCAGGGGGCGACCTGGCCGGTGGTGGCGGACCAGCCCATGGTGTTGGTGACGTGGACCTCGATCTGGCGCACCCCCTCGTAGCCGTGGGCGAGCATGCCCTCGTACCACTTAGGGTTGAGCATGCGGGTGCGGGTCTCGACCGCCACCTGCTCGGCCAGGGTGCGCACCACGCCGTTGCCACGGGTCTGGTCGCCGATGTAGACCGGGATGTCGCCGCCCTTGGCGCGGCTTACCGCCCGGCTGATGCCGCCCAGGGTGTCGAAGTAGTGGTCGATGGTGGTGACGCCCAGTTCCACCGAGTCCAGGTTCTGGTAGGCGAGCTGGACGTCGGCGAGGACGCTGGTGAGGAGCTCCGGCTGGCGCATCAGCTTGCCGCCGCGGCCAAAGGCGAAGCACTTGCGGCGGGTGTAGGTCTCCGCCAGTTCGTCCTCCTCGTCCCAGCGGCTGCTGTCCACCAGGTAGTTGACGTTGGCCCCGTAGGCGCCGTCGGCGTTGGCGAAGACGCGCAGGGCGGCGGTCTCCAGGTCGCAGCCCTTGGCGGACTGGTAGGCCAGGGCGTGCTTGCGCACGAAGTTGAACGCCACCGGCTCCTCGGCGCTGGCCGCCAGCCAGGCGGCCTCCGCCAGCATGCGGGTCTGCAAGGGCAGCAGGTCGCGGAAGATGCCGGACAGGGTCATGACCACGTCGACCCGGGGCCGACCCAGCTCCTCCAGGGGGATGAGGGTGGCGCCGGCCAGGCGACCGAAGCCGTCGAAGCGCGGCCGCGCGCCCATCAGGGCCAGGGCCTGGGCGATGGGTCCGCCCTCGGTCTTGAGGTTGTCGGTGCCCCAGAGCACCAGGGCGATGGACTCGGGGAAGCCCTGGCCCTCGCTCAGGTGCCGCTCTAGCAGGCGGCTCGCCTGGGCGGCGCCATCCCTGACGGCGAAGAGGCTGGGCAGGCGGAAGGGGTCGAAGCCATGGAGGTTGCGCCCGGTGGGCAGGATGTCCGGGGTGCGCAGCAGGTCGCCACCGGGGGCCGGGCGGATGTAGCGGCCATCCAGGGCGTTGAGGATGCCTTGGAGCTCGGTGTCCTGGGCCAGGAGGCGATCGGTGTGGGCCAGTTCCCTGAAGAGGCCCAGGTTATCGTCGTTCGCCGCCATGCCACCCACGACCAGGGCCTTCTCGGGGGACTGGCCGCCGACCAGGGCCTCGATGGCCGGCCGGGCGGGCCGCGCCTCGTGGGAGGCCTCCGCCACCGCCAGCAGCATGTCGACGCGCTCCCCGGCGGTGGGCGGCTGGCCGACCACGTGCAGGCCCTGGGGAATGAGGGTGTACTCCAGCTCCAGCACCTTGTCGTGGAGGCGGGCGACGGCGGCCTCCAGGGCCCCGGCGTCGAGCACCTGAACCGCCAGGTCCGGACTCGCTACCGCCTGGACCGCGGGGGCTTGCCCCGCCGCGCCCTGTCCCCCGGAGACCGGAGTTGCCGCCCCCTGCCCCGCCGACAGGTGACCCTGCGCGGCCTGGGCGGCCCCGGCCTGGGTCCAGGCCGGCTCCGCTGGGACCAGGTCCAGTTCCACCGCCTGGGCCTGGATCAGTTCGGCGAGTTGGGTGCGCTCGTCCTGATTGTCCGGGCTCAGGCCGCGGAAGCGCTCGATGGACGCCTTGAGATCGACCAGACCCCGGTAGAGGCCGGCGTGGGCGATGGGCGGGGTCAGGTAGCTCACCAGGGTGGCCGCGGCGCGGCGCTTGGCGATCATGCCCTCGGAGGGGTTGTTGGAGGCGTAGAGATAGAAATTGGGCAGGTCGCCGATGAGGCGGTCCGGCCAGCAGGTGCCGGCCAGGCCGGCCTGCTTGCCGGGCATGAACTCCAGGGCGCCGTGGGTGCCGAAGTGCAGCACCGCGTGGGCGCCGAAGTCCTCGCTGATCCAGCGGTAGAAGGCGGAGAAGGCGTGGGTGGGGGTGAAGCCCTTCTCGAACTGGAGGCGCATGGGGTCGCCCTCGTAGCCGAAGGCGGGCTGGACGCCGACGAAGACGTTGCCGAAGGACTCGCCGAGGACGAAGAGCGATCCGCCATCGGTCTGCAGGCGACCCGGGGCCGGTCCCCACTGCTGTTCGATCTCCCGCAGCCACTTCTCGCGCCGGACATGGTCGTCGGTGCGCACCCGGGCATGGACGTTGGCGTGGGCGCCGTAGCGGGCGGCATTGCCATTGATGATGGCCTCGCGCAGCACGTCGACGGACTCGGGCACCTCGACGCCATAGCCAGCGGCCTGCATCTCCCGCAGGGTATTGAACAGGGAGGCGAAGACCGACAGGTAGGCGGCAGTGCCGGTGTTGCCGGCGTTGGGCGGGAAGTTGAACAGCACCACGGCGACCTTGCGCTGGGCGCGCGGCGTCTGGCGCAGCCGCACGAGGCGCTGAACGCGCTCCGCCAGGACCTCGATCCGCTCATTGTGGGGCTGCATGTCCCGCGCTTGCTCCGGCAGGGCGGCGTTGGAGCGCCCGCCGTAGACCAGGGGGCCGGTGGCGCCGTCGAGCTCGGGGATGGCCACCATCATGGTCGCCTCCACCGGCATCAGGCCCTGGTCCGAGGTCTGCCACTGCTCCAGGGTCTGGAACTCCACCGCCAGGGTGGTGAGATAGGGCACGTCCAGGGCGGCCAGGGCCTCCTGGGCGGCCTGGTTGTCGTTGTAGGCCGGGCCGCCGACCAGGGAGAAGCCGGTGAGGGAGACCACGGCGTCCACCGTCGCCCGGCCATCGCGCATGAAGAAACGCTCCAGGGCCGGGCGGGCGTCCAGACCGCTGGCGAAGGCCGGGATCACCTGCAGGCCACGGTCCTCGAGGGCGGTGATGACGGCGTCATAGTGGGCGGTGTTGCCAGCCAGGACGTAGGAGCGCATCAACAGCAGGCCCACCCGTCCCTCCCGCGCCGGACGTGCCGGCGGTGGCAGCCGGGTGAGGTCAACGCCGACCCGCTCCTTGAGGCGCGGGTGATAGAGGCCGACCTCGGGATACTCCAGCGGCGGTGGCACCTTGAGGCTGCCGCGCAGCGCACGGCGGGGGCCATCGGCATAGCGGTCGATGAGATAGACCACCAGGGCGGCAACATTCTCGTCCGAACCCGCCAGCCAGTATTGGAGGGCGAGGAAATAGGCGCGCACGTCCTGGGCGGTGCCGGGGATAAAGCGCAGCAGTTTGGGGATATGGCGCAGCATGGCCATCTGCTGGGCGCCGACGCTCTTCGGCTGGTTGGGCTTGGACTTGCCGCGCAGGCGTTTGAGCAGGGCCATGGGCCCGCCACCCGTACCATCCATCTTGAAACCGCCCAGTCGGGTCAGTTTCATGACCTCGCCGGCGGAGAAGCAGGAAACCATGGCGTCGCAATGGTCACGACGGGCCTGGAGGGCGGGCAGTACCGGCAGGTAATGCTCTTCCATCACTAGCATGGTGTTAATAACGATATCGGCGCGGGCGATGTCTTCCCGGCAGTGCTCCAGGGACGCCGGGTCCTCGTTCCACTCCGCCGCAGCATAGAGGTTGAGGGTCAGACCGGGCAGGAGGCTGCGCAAATTGGCCTGGGCGCGATCGACGGTGCCCGCCAGATGGCTATCCATGGACACCATCACGACGCGGATGTCCGTGGGGTTCCCAGGCACCTGGCCCCTCTTAGCGGCCAAAATGGGCTTTGGCATCGTAAAGCGTCTCCACAGTGATGGTGGCGATGCCCCGCTCGCGGGCGAAGCATTCAGTATTGCGCCGCGCCTTGCCGCGGACGAAGAAGGGAATCTTTTTCAGCTCGTTCTCGGCCAGGGGGTCCCAGACGGGTGCGCTTGCGGCGGATTCATTCGCGGCCATGTTGGCGGTCTGGGACGAAAGGGCGTGCTGGGCCACGGACGGGCCAGCCGTCATCCCCTCCTGACCGGTACCGGACGAAATCGCTGGGCTCCCGGGGGAAGGCGCTGTGGGGAACTCATGAGCCAGACCAGGGGCTAGGTTGATGCCCGGAGTGGAGATCTGGGACCGGGCGGCCAGGTCCGGGATCGTGGCTGAAGCGCTGACACCCGGCGGGTAGGTGGCGGCTTGGGGGTCCTGGGCAGCGGCCGGGAGGCTCTCGCCAAACTCGAAATCCCCGCGGAACATGGTCAAGAGGTGTTCTTCGAGGCCCATCATCAGGGGGCCGATCCAGGTATCGAAGATGACATCCGCCCCTTCGAAGCCCATCTGCGGGGCATAGCGGGCGGGGAAGTCCTGGACGTGGGCGGGGGCCGAAATGACGGCACAGGGAATACCGAGTCGCTTGGCGACGTGGCGCTCCATTTGGGTGCCGAGGACCAGTTCCGGATGGGAAGCAGCGATACATGCCTCGACCTCCAGATAATCGGCGGTGATCAGGGCCTCCAGACCATACTGGTGGGCGGCCTCCCGCACCGGCCGGGCCTGCTCGCGCAGATAGGTGCCCAGACCCACGACATTCATGCCCAGTTCCTGGTCGATGATCCGGGCGGCGGCAAGGGCATGGGTGGCGTCGCCGAAGATGAAGACCCGCTTGCCGGTGAGGTAGGTCGCATCCACCGACTGACTATACCAGGGCAGGCGGGGTTGATAGACAGGGATCGCCAGACTTTGGCCTTCAGAAAACGGGGCGGTTGCTAAGGACGGTGCCAACTGAGGGCTTACCACGGACGGTACCGCCTGAGGAGATTTGGAAGCCGGTTCAGCAGGGGCAGCCTCAAGGCCCGCCGTGGTAGATGAAACAGCGGCCGCTATCAGGCGGGCCGCAGCCGTGGCTACGGCCTTGTCACCGGCGACGCGACCGACCTCCGCCAGGAAATCGCGGGTGGCGCCGATACCGATGGGCACCGTGCGCACCCAGGGCTGGCGAAAGGTCCGCTCCAGCCAGGCGCAGGTCGACTCGGCGATCTCGGGGTAGAGGCAGAGATTGAAGTCGGCCTCGGGCAGGCGCAGCAGGTCGGAGGGGCGGGCACCCAGGGGGGCGACGATATGGACCTCCACGCCGATGGCCGCCAGCAGGCGGCTGACCGCCGTGACGTCGTCGCGGCAGCGGAAGCCCAGGGCGATGGGACCCAGCAGGTTGGCTCGCGGCGGCTGGCCGGGGGCGCGGGCCGGGTGTGGGGTACCGGGGGCGGGGGCCCGGGATTTGAGCAGGGCGCGCACCAGGCGGTGGAAGGTCTCACCGGCGCCCCAGGTCTCCTTGCGCGACCAGGAGGGCAGGTCCAGGGGCAGGACCGGCACCGGCAGACCCAGGCCCCGCACCAGGGACCCGGCCTGATCCTGCAACAGTTCGGCGGTGCAGGACTCGCCGATCATCAGCACCTCGGGGCGGAAGCGCTCGTAAGCGACGCGGGCCGCCTCCTTGATCAGGTCGGCGGTGCTCCGCCCCAGATCGCGCTGCTGGAAACTGGTATAGGAGACCGGGGGCCGCCCCGGGCGGCGCTCGATCATGGTGAACAGGAGGTCGGCGTAGCTGTCGCCCTGGGGGGCGTGCAGCAGGCAATGCACCCCGCGCATGGCAGTAGCGACGCGCAGAGCCCCCATGTGGGTAGGGCCTTCGTAGGTCCAGACGGCGAGTTCCATGACCGGTCAGAACCTCAGGCGGGCGCGGCGCGTCAGGGGGCGGGCGAAGAGCTCGGCGAGATCCGCCGCCTGCTCGAAGCCCTGGATGGGGGAAAACACCAGTTCGATGGACCACTTGGTGGTCAGCCCCTCGGCCTCCAGGGGATTGGCCAGGCCCAGGCCGCAGACCGTCAGGTCGGGACGGGCGGCACGCACGGCGTCGAGCTGGCGGTCCACGTCGCCACCCTCGACCAACCGGATACCCTCCGGCAGGAGAGCGATCTCCCCGGCCATCAGGCGGCGGTCGAAATAGGGCACCCCGGCCACCAGGATCTCCATGCCACACTCGCGCTGGAGAAAGCGGGCGATGGGCGCCTCGAGCTGGGAATCGGGGAAGAAGGCCAGCCGCTTACCCGCCAGCAGGGGCTGGTAACGGGCCAGGGCCTGCCCAGCCCGGGCGGCAGGTTTGGCCAGGACCGCCTCGACCCGGTCCGCGGCGAGTCCCCAGGCCCGGGCGGCCGCATCGAACCAGCGTCGGGTACCTTCGATACCGATGGGAAAGGGCGCCGCCAACAACTGTGCCCCGCGCGCCTCGATGGCCCGGGCGGTGCGGCCCAGGAAGGGTTGGGCCAGCAGCAGGCGGGTCCCCTCACCGATGGGCGGCAGGGCCCGCGACGATCGGGGCGGAAAGAAATGGACGGGGCCGATACCCAGTTCCGCGAACAGCCGGCTGAACTGGTCCTCGACGACATCGGCCAGGGTGCCGACCACCAGCAGGGAGGTCTCACCGGGGGGCAGCGTGGGCAGGTCGGGGACCAGGGCCTCCAGACAGGTATCCTCCCCTTGGGTAAAGGTCGTCTCCAGGCCACTGCCGGAATAGGCCAGGACCCGCGGGCGACCCGCGGGCGTGGCCACAGCCGGTAATCCCTGGGACTGGATGGGCTGGATGGGCTGATTGGCATTGGCCGGGGACAGGAAGGCCTGGTTCAGTCGTTCGGCCGCCTTGTGGAGGTCCAGCTTGATGACCTCCGAGGGGCAGGTACCGACTAGAAAGAGGGTGGCGATGTCCGGGCGGCGCTCCAGCAGGCGGGTCACGACGCGGTCCAGTTCGGCGTTGGCGTCCGCCAGACCGGCCAGGTCGCGCTCTTCCAGGATGGCGGTGGCGAAGCGCGGCGCGGCGAAGATCATGACCCCGGCGGCTGACTGGAGCATGTGGGCGCAGGTGCGAGAGCCGACCACCAGGAAGAAGGCATCCTGCATCTTGCGATGCAGCCAGACGATACCCGCCAGGCCACAGAAGGCCTGACGCTGGCCCCCCTCACAGACCACGGGAAAGTCCCGCTGGAGTTCTTCGGCCGCGGCGGGAGCGGGAGCGCTGGCCAGGCTCACTCGGCAGCCCCCAGGCGGGCCGGAGCGGCTTCGACGGCCACCGGCTGGGCCAGGCGTGCGGCGCGCAGCTTGAGCAGAAACTGGGTGGCATTGATGACATAGGCAGCATAAGCCGCCAGGGCGAGGAACATCTGCCCGCGCACGTCCAGATAGCCACCCAAAAGTACCACCAGGTAGGCGGTATGGAGCGCGAGGACGAGCATGCTGAAGACGTCCTCCCAGAAAAAGGACTCCGCGAAGAGGTAATGCCCGAAGACCACCTTCTCCCAGATGGAACCGGTGATCATGATGGTGTAAAGGAGTAGGGTTTTAATGACGATGGAGACGGTGGCGGCCGTCTCGCCCGCCCCGATCCAGAGGAAGTTCAAGACCAGACCCAGACTGATCAGAAAGACGAGAAACTGCACGGGGGCCAGCACCCCCTGAACAATCGTCCAGGGAGTGGCGTCGCGCCGTCGACGCTCCTCGGGCGTATATAGTGGCCGAGACAAAGTTTTCCGGGGTTCAGTAGGACCCATCGCGCACCCGTGGAGAGCAACCCATGCCTGCGGGGGCAATCTAGTCCGGAGTGGGGCAAGTGTCAACTAAAGTTTACGTCAGGACTGGCGAGGAGGCGACGGCTCCCGCTACAATGCCGGTGTAAATTTCAGTTGACACCAAAGGTTGTCATGTTTAGTTTAATCCTATGAGTCAACCTTCCCTCTCCGCGCCCGTCGCGAACCGGCCCGACGGCTCCGCCTTGCTGGAATTACTCAAGCCGATCACCTGGTTCCCGCCCATGTGGGCCTTTTCCTGTGGGGTAGTGTCCTCAGGGCAGCCCCTTCTGGAACAATGGCTTCTGGTTCTGACCGGCATCGTCCTGGCCGGCCCCCTGCTGTGTGGCATGAGTCAGGCCGTCAATGATTGGTTCGATCGCCACGTCGATGCCATCAACGAGCCCCATCGCCCCATCCCCTCCGGGCGCATGCCGGGCAACTGGGGACTGCGGGTCGCCATCGCCTGGTCCCTGCTTTCCCTGGTCGTCGCCGCGCTGCTAGGACCCTGGGTCTTGGGCGCCACCGCCCTCGGCCTGGTCATGGCCTGGGCCTACAGCGCCCCGCCCCTGCGCCTCAAGCGCAACGGCTGGTGGGGCAATTCCGCCGTCGCCTTGTCCTACGAGGGCCTGGCCTGGATCACCGGCACGGCGGTGATGATCGGCGGTCAACTGCCCGACTGGCGCATCGTGCTGCTGGCCTTCCTCTACAGCGCCGGGGCCCACGGTATCATGACCCTGAATGATTTCAAGGCCATCGAGGGTGATCAGCGCATGGGCATCCGCTCCCTGCCGGTTCAACTCGGTGTCCAGGGCGCGGCCTGGGCGGCCTGTCTCTTCATGGCCCTGCCCCAGGTGGTCGTGATCGCCCTGTTGGCGGACTGGCAACGGCCCTGGCACGCCCTCGCCGTCGCCGTCGTCCTCGGCATCCAATTCCTGATGATGGTCCGGTTCCTGCGCGCCCCCGTCGCCCAGGCCACCTGGTTCAGCGCCTCCGCCGTCAGCGTCTACGTCACTGGCATGATGATCAGCGCCTTCGCCGTCCGTGCCCTGATCCCGGCGTTCTGATGCCATCCTCCAGCACCCTGATCCCGTTGAGTTGAACACATGACCCAAGGCCCCCTTCCCCCCCTTGGCTGGCTTGGCATTCTCCGTCTGGGCCTGGTGCAGACCGCCTTGGGGGCCATCATCGTCCTCACCACCTCGACCCTGAACCGGGTCATGGTCGTCGAGTTTCTCCTCCCCGCCATGCTCCCCGGGGCCCTGGTGGCCTTGCACCACCTGGTGCAGATCTCCCGGCCACGCTGGGGCTACGGCTCGGACGTCGGCGGTCGACGCACCCCCTGGATCATCGGTGGCATGGGTCTGCTGGCCATCGGCGGGGTCCTGGCGAGCAGCGCCACGGCCTGGATGGCCACGCAGGTGCTGGGGGGTACCCTCCTGGCCGTCCTGGCCTTCACCCTGATCGGGGTGGGCGTGGGCGCCTGCGGCACCTCGCTCCTGGTGCTCTTGGCCAAGCGGGTCAGTGAACGCTTGCGCGCCGCGGCCGCCACCACGGTCTGGCTGATGATGATCGTCGGCTTCATCATCACCGCCACCACCGCCGGCGCATTTTCGGTTTTTTGCGACAAGTCCACCGAAAAATTGGTTTGCGCCGAACCAACCGCCGATTTTGCGTCTTGGGACGCCTTGGAATTTTTGCACATCACCTTTACGGTATGGTTGTATTTGCAGTCTGTCGCCGTGGTACCGGTGAGATTGCTCAAGGTGGCGGTGTGGCTCTTTCCGCCGCCGCCGCTCATAAACATTCCACCGGAAAAATCATTGAAAGAACCGTCGCGCGACAGCATATATTTGCAGTCCGCCTCAATGTCCGTTGACACCGACAACTCCGCCGTTTTGGCATCAACCGTGCCGGAAGGTGAGGAAATCGTCACTTTCGGCGCGGTCTTGTTCTGCTCCTCCTCTTCTTTTTTTTCTTCGTCTTCCTTCGATTTATCATCACGGAAAGCATTGTCATCGGCACTGGGAAAAGGACAACTTGCATCGGCGCTCCCGCGATTGCCGCCTTGTTGGCATTCAATCCGAAAATTAATCTTCTCCGGATTTTTTCCCGACGATTCATCTTGGCCGGACGCACTGCTATAACTTGATTTTGGGAACACGCAAGCGGACCAATTG
>SACH01000673.1 GCA_009928645.1 Gammaproteobacteria bacterium
CCAATCATCAATTTCAGCTCGGCGGATGAGAACAATAACGCCGAGATGCGAAAGCTGTTGCGCCTGGTGGATGCCTTGGGCGCGCGCCATGACTGCGCTATCGTCCTGGTACACCACACGCGCAAGGATGCCAGCACGGGCGGCTTTGACGCCGTGCGCGGGGCCAGTGCCCTGCGGGGCTGGTTCGACACCGGGCTGATGTTGAGCGGCGATGCCGCCCAGCCGGTGGCTTCTTACGAATGCCGCAACGCCGCCGCCTTGCCGACGATGTTGCTGGAGAAAACGGAGCAGGGCCGGTTCATTCCCTGCACCCTGACTGATGAGGTTGGCGAGTCGGCAGATCCGACTGTCCGGGGTGTGATGCCCGGTAACGCCCGGCCGAACGGTAAACCACGCACGACGACGAAACCGACGACCAAGCCCAACGCCACCGAACAACACGCTCTGACAACCCTGTACTGGATGCGCAACGAAGACCGCGAATGGCAGCCGCACGGACTGCTGGCCATGATCAAGCAACGCTGCCATGTCAAGGATTCGGTTGCCTACGATGTCATCAAATACCTGGCAGAAGAAAAGCGGATGATCCAGAAGCAACGCGTGACCCATCCGAACGGGACGCCTTCTTACTACATCTATGCCCTGACCGAAGCCGCCAAACAGGCCGACCAGCACGACGAAAACGGCGAAAACAGTGTTTCCGGAATTCCGGATTCCGCTTTCGGAAATTTCCGGAATCGGAATTCCGGAAGTGTCTAACCTTTTGACAGGATACAAAAATACAGTGTTTTCCGATTCCGAAACCGGAATTCCGAACCCCCTACGGGCCTATATACCCCTATCGGGGTATATAGTCCCTAGGGTGCCTTCGGCCCCTGGCCTGGGGGCCGGGCCTAGGCCCCAGGTAGGGCGCGGCGCGGCCGGAGCGGGCAAGGCGGTGGTAGTGATGGGTGAGCAACCATGCGCCTGAGCCTGGCTTATCCGCCGTCGACCAATCGCCTGTGGCGCAACGTGCGCGGCAGGACGGTGCTCAGTGCCGAGGCCATTGCCTGGAAGCATGCCGCCGCTTGGCAGGCCCGGGCGCGTGGTTGCCCCCAACTGGCCGGGCCGGTGGCGGTCGAGGTGATCCTGCACCCGCGGCTGACCAAAACCGGCCAGGCCAGCCAGATCCGCCTGGACGTGGACGGCCCGATCAAGATTGCCCTCGATGCCCTTCAGGGCGTGGCCTACGCCAACGACAAGCAAGTCGTCCGGCTGTTGGCCACTATCGGCGAGGCGCAACCCGAGGGCGGGCTGACGGTGGGCGTGTGGGCAGT
>SACH01000674.1 GCA_009928645.1 Gammaproteobacteria bacterium
TCGAGTTGGGGGTCGAGCTTGCCCGAGGTGAGGCGGTCCGCCGCCAGCCACTGCTCGAAGAGCATGTCCAGGCGGTCCACGGCGCGTTCGATGATCGCTTGCCGCTGCGCGGCCTTGTCCCGGCCTGCCGCCGTGGGATGGGAACTGGCCTCGCGCTGTGCCACCTGGGCCTGGCTCTTGATGATTGCCAGGGGATTGCGAAATTCATGGGCGATCAGCTCGGTGAAACGCATCTGTTGGTTGCGGGCCTCCTGCTCCCGATGGAGGGCCTCTTCCAGTTCCCGGACCTGGGAGAACAGGCGGCGGTTCTTGATCTGCTGGATGCGGGCGGTATTGAAGCCCACCAGATTGGTGAGCGCGAGCCAGGCCGAGGCGTAGATAAGGTCCGATTCCGGGGGCGGGGGTTGCCGTAGAAAGACCCAACTCACCCACAGGGTCAGGCTGCCGAGCAGGCAGAGCAGGGTGCGGGGGGCCAGGTCCACCGGTAAGTAGACGTAGAAGAAGAGGGTGCCGCAGATGAATACCAGGGGCGCGCTGAATTCGTAGTGGGGGTCCGTGGCGATGGGCGGGGCCAGGGCCAGGATGACCATGCCGACCAGGAAGATCGCCAGGCCGGGGAGCTGGGTCTGGGTGGCCCAGACCCGCAGATAGAGCAGGAAGCCCCCACTCAGGATGAGGACGAGCAACTGGAGTTGCAGGCCGAGGGCCGAGTCCCGACCCGCGGGGCTGTTGCCGGCCCAGGATTCGCTGATGAGGTGGCTGCCGACCAGGGCGAGCAGTCCCCAGGTGAGGAAACCCAGTCGCCGCCGTCGTTCGTCGAACTGGGTGGGTGTGAATTCCGCTTCAGTGGTGGCATCCCGGAAGCGGGCGGTCCAGAAATGGATGGTCATGGGGCGAAGGGGCTGGGTCGCGGGGGCGACAATTCTATACCCGTCAACTCAGCACGCGCAGATTGCCGGCGAGCCGCAGCCGGTGGGCGCGGGCCACCTGTTCCCAGTTCTGAAAGGGCGCGGGGGGCTGGTAGGCGTGCGTCCCGGGGTCATACTGGCCCTCGATGCCGGTGATGACGCGCATGAGGTCGGTCGCGGCGGCCTTGACCCCGTCATCAGTCATCCGGGCCCCGCCCCAGAAGTCATTGCCCGGCCAGGACACGGGGTCCCAGGCGACCAGGCTGTAGAGTTCCAGGTCGCTGAAGTCCTCCCCCGCCTCGGCGTAGGCCTGGGGAGGGCAGAGCTGCGGCCGGTGATGGTTGCCGTGGGTGAGGGGCCTGACCCGCAGGGAGAGGTGGTCGATGTCGTGCCGTTCGTTGGCGCA
>SACH01000675.1 GCA_009928645.1 Gammaproteobacteria bacterium
GATCGAGAGCAAGGCGTTCGGTGCCGTGGACAAAGGCAAGGACAGTTTCAAGATCAAGGGCATCAAGTTCGTGAGGATCGCCTGATGGCCATGCCCATCCGCACCCTGGCGGAGAAGGTCGTCCTGCGCCACAGCATCGGCGTCACCCCCGAGACCCGGCTGATCGCAGCAATAATTGGCCAGGCGATAGGCGACCTGTACTCCACCCACGCGGACGCGCTCAGTCGGCGCACCGCCCGGACCTTTCTGGGCAGCCCCCATGCCACCAAACTGGCGGGCCTCCTGGGGCTCGACATCGAGCTGGTCCGGGAGTGGATGGCTAACCTTGATGCCTGGCACGAGCAAACGGCATGACCCACCCCGCCACCCTGGCGCCGGACGACCTCGAACGCCTGACCGGCTACACCCGGCAGGCGGACATCGAGAAGTGGTGCCATCATAACGGGGTGCGCTTCTTCCGCAGCAGGGCCGGGGTCTGGACCACGGTGGATGCCGTCAACCAGGCCCTGGGCCTTAAACCGGTTGCCGGGCCGGAAAAGCGTAAGCTAGACTTCTAGGCATCATGCCTAGACCCCGCCAGCGCGACATCCCCCTCCCCAACCGCATTAAACCCGACGCCCTGCCTCCTTACGTCTACTGGGACGCCTCGGGGCACGGGCGTTGGCTCCTCTATCAGTACGACAAGGCCACCCGCCGCACCAAGACCAAGCGTCTGGCGGGACCCACGGCCACCGTCAAGGAAATCTGGGACGCCTACCAGGCATATCAGGCACCCCCCAGCGATACCCTGGCCGGGCTGGTCAAGACCTTCCAGGAATCGCGCACCTGGCAGGAGCTAAGCCACAACACCCAGCGCGACTACCAGATTTGCGCCGCCTCACTATGCAACCAGACCACCAAGGACGGCGACAAGGTCGGAGACACCCGCCTCAGCGACTGGACCCCCGGTGCCGTGCGCAAGCTCATCGACCGCCGGGCGGAGACCTCCGTGTCGCGGGCCAACCACGAGTTGCGCTTCCTGCGCCGCCTGTTTGCCTGGGCCTACGAGCGCGACCTGATGACCAGAAACCCTGGCCAGGGGGTCAAGACCATCCCCGAAGACCCGCGCAGCCGCTACGTCACCGATGAAGAGTACGAGGCCCTGCTGCGCTTCGCCACCCCGAAGTACCCCTACCTGTACCCGGTCTGCGAACTGGCCTACCTATGCCGGCTGCGCATCTCCGAAGTATGTGACGCCAAGAAGGATGACGCCGACGCGGAGGGCTTCTACGCCGCCCGTAGGAAGGGTTCCAAGGACGCCCTTACCGGACTG
>SACH01000676.1 GCA_009928645.1 Gammaproteobacteria bacterium
TCCTCGAAGAGGCGCACGAAGACCTCGCGCACCGCCGCCGACAGGCCCTCGTCCATGGTGAAGCGCTCGTGTTCCCAGTCCAGGGAGGCGCCCATGCGGCGCAACTGGCGGGTGATGGTGCCCCCGGATTGCTCCTTCCATTGCCAGACGCGGTCGATGAAGGCCTCGCGGCCCAGATCATGGCGGGTCTTGCCCTCTTGTTCCAGGAGCCGCTCGACCACCATCTGGGTGGCGATGCCGGCGTGGTCCGTGCCCGCCTGCCACAGGGTGGGCGCGCCGCGCATGCAGTGGTAGCGGATCAGGGCATCCATGATGGTGTCCTGAAAGGCGTGCCCCATGTGCAGGCTGCCGGTGACGTTGGGCGGGGGGATCATGATGCAGAAGGGGGCGCCGGCCGACCCCGCCGAGGTTGCCGCGACGGCCGCGGGGGGGGCGAAATAGCCGCGCTCCTCCCAGGTGCGATACCAGGCTTGTTCCAGGGACTGGGGGTCGTAGTTCTTGTCGAGCATGATGGCGATGAGCGGTGAGGTTGGGGAGCGCGAGGCGCCAAATAAAGTAGGGGGTCAGTATACCTAACGCCTGTCAGTTTTCAGTCGGGCAAGGGCGGATCGGGGAGGCGTCTGGCGGGGTGTCAGCCGATGGGATGGGGTTGTCCAGCCTACCAGGACGTCCTTACGGACCTCGCCAGGCGCCATCCGTGCCTGAAATACCGAAACCTGATTTGCGATCTTTGTCATGCATCTCAGGGCTGTTAGTCGCATCGTCACGGTTTCGTAGCAAATGGATGCGATGCTGGCACGCTTGATTTGGGGGCACCTGGAGGGCGGGTTTAGCGGTAAGATGCGCCGCACGCCCGGAGCTGGTCGGGTAGCGCATGCCGCTCGCTGGCCTGGTCACCCTACCGCCCACTTCGCTGCTGGCCCAGAATTATGTTGCGGGCGCCGCCAGCCCCTTCCCTCGCTCCCCGTTCATCCCTGTTTCCCCTTTAAGCAAGAGGTAAGCACACCCATGGACTCCAAGGTCACGAAACACGTTTTTGCCTTCGAGGAAGGCAACGGCAAGGACAAGAAACTGCTCGGTGGCAAGGGTGCCAACCTGTGCGAGATGACCCAGTTGGGCCTCAATGTCCCCCCGGGCTTCGTCATCTCCACCGCGGCTTGCCTGGAGTACCTGGCCTCCCCCGCCCGGACCCTGCCCGCGGGGGTTATGGAGGAGGTCCATGCCCAGATGAAGGCCCTGGAGGTCAAGACCGGCAAAGGTTTTGGCAGCACAGACAACCCCCTGCTGGTTTCGGTGCGCTCCGGTTCGGCC
>SACH01000034.1 GCA_009928645.1 Gammaproteobacteria bacterium
TATCATCTGCGGTTTACAAGAACTCTATTGAATAATGGTGGTGCTTATTCTAACCCCCCCCAAGACCTTGACTCTTTCCTTGACTATCACCCAGCCTTTCTTCTGGGTTATGGCCTGATCAATCGCCTGATCCTCAAGTTCCCGGAAGATCGTCCTTACTACCCGCACTGGGTCGTCAGCAGCAAGCCACTTCATCGGCTCATCAGTATTTAGTGTCTGGTTTGGATCGTGAGCGGAAGCTCGGTGAGGCTGGACGGACTGTCAGGTAGCAGCGTCAAGCCGCCCCTGCGGAGTGGCTGCTTCTTGCCATGCGGTAGCAGAACGATATGGCGCGCAAAGTCCGTCTGGCTGAGGCTAAGGCGATTGGGCACCCGGCGCGCAAAACACGCCGCGTCCCGCATTGCCTCGGTATCGTTCTCGGGATGTGTCAGAAAATCGGGAAAGGGTGGCCATCCCCAAAGGGATTGGCCGCCCGGGCGCGACCCTGGCGCTTGACCAGGACCGGATCGCCGATCTTGACCCGGCTGAAGAGCAGCTTGGCGTCCTCGTATTTTAGGCGCACGCAGCCGTGGGAGTCCGCATGGCCGGGGAGCCAGCCCTCGTGGATGAAGTAGGGGCCATAAAACTGCAAGGAGTAGGGCATGGGGGTGTTCTGGTCGAAGTAGTTGGTGTACTTGCCGGAACGCTTGTCCTCGTCCTTGGACAGGACGCGGAAATTCCCCGCCGGGGTCGGGTGTTGGGGGGAGCCGGAGGAGATGGGACCGCTGGCGAAGACGCGGTCGTCCTCCCGATACTCAAAGGTCTGGGAGTCGAGAAAGATGGTGATGGCGCGCTTTTGCCCCGGCGGGATGGCGTAGCGCGGGTCTTCCGGCGGGCGAAAGCGGCGCTCCTGCCGGGTATGCTCGGCTTCCAGCCCCTCCGCGGTGGTCTCCTGATGGGCGCAGCCGGTTCCGGCCAGTGAGCCGGCCAGCAGGCTGGCGATGACGAACTGGATGTTGGACATGGCTCCCTCGCAAGTACCTTGTTCCCAAGCATGGACCAGGATGTTGAGCGGTGCAACGGGCAACCCGGTGGCGTGGCCCTGCGGTGGCGCCAAGGACCCATTAACCCGTCAACGCGACCAGACACTGGAGAAATGGGGCCGCCTTGATGTCCGTCATAACCAACCGCCAGGGGAGCGGATTAAAATCCCAACAATTTTTCCCTCAGGGACTGCTGCATGGCCTCCTCCTCCACCCTCGAACTCGTTTGCCCCGCCGGCAGCCTGCCGGCGCTGAAAACCGCCATCGACCATGGCGCCGATACCGTCTATCTCGGCTTCAAGGACGCCACCAACGCCCGTAACTTCACCGGCCTTAACTTCGACCCGCCGCGCCTGCGCGAGGGCATCGCCTATGCTCATGCCCGGGGGCGCAAGGTGCTGCTGGCGCTCAATACCTTTCCCCAGGCGAGCAACTGGGCGGACTGGACCGCGGCGGTGGACCGCGCCGCCGAGTTCGGGGTCGACGCGGTGATCATGGCCGACGCCGGGCTCATGGCCTATGCCACCAAACGCCATCCCCAGTTGCGGCTGCACCTGTCGGTACAGGGCTCGGCCACCAGCTACGAGGCCATCAACTACTATCACGAACGCTTCGGCGTGCGGCGTGCCGTCCTGCCCCGGGTCCTGTCCCTGGCCCAGGTGGAGAACGTCATCACCCGCACCCCGGTGGAGATCGAGGTCTTCGGCTTCGGCGGCCTATGCGTCATGGTCGAGGGCCGCTGCGCCCTGTCCGCTTACGCCACCGGCGAGTCGCCCAACTGCCAGGGCGCCTGCTCCCCCGGTCAGTGGGTGCGCTGGGAGGAGACCCCCCAGGGCATGGAGACCCGCCTCAACGGCATCCTCATCGACCGCTTCGCCCCCGGAGAGCGCACTGGCTACCCGACCCTGTGCAAGGGCCGCTTCGAGGTCAACGGCGAGACCTATTACGCCATCGAGGAGCCCACCAGCCTCAACACCCTGGAACTGCTGCCCGAGCTGGCCCGCATCGGCGTGCGCGCCATCAAGATCGAGGGCCGCCAGCGCAGCCCGGCCTACGTGGCCCAGGTCACCAAGGTGTGGCGGGCGGCCATCGACAGCCTCCGGGCCGGCCCCGAGCGATTCAAGGTCGCCCCCGCCTGGATGGCGGAACTCAACAAGGTCTCGGAAGGCCAGAGTCATACCCTCGGCGCCTACCATCGGCCGTGGAAATGACGGTTTCCCCGCGGGCCATCCCCGGCATCAGGTTACTTGATCCGTCCCGATGGGTTGGAGGGAGGGTCGGGTGGCGTCTGGCGGGGGCGTGCATGGCAGGGATGCCATGCCCGAGCCTCCATGGACGGATTCACGGCGTCCCCCGCCAGACGCCACCCGACCCGGAAGCGCCTGCTCATCGTCCTCTGGTCATTTTCCCAGAGCGCCCTTTCACTTCTTTTTAGGTACCCAAAGGGATGAAACTTGCCCTTGGTCCATTGCTGTACTACTGGCCCCGCCAGGAGACCTTGGCCTTTTACGCCGACATCGCCACCAGCCCGGTGGATACGGTCTATCTTGGTGAGACCGTCTGCTCCCGCCGCCATGAACTGCGCCTGGACGACTGGTTCGGCCTGGCCCGGGACCTGGCCGCCGCCGACAAGGAGGTGATCCTGTCCACCCAGAGCCTGATCGAGTCCGAATCGGACCTCAAGACCCTGCGCCAGATCACCGGTCAGGGCGACTTTCGGGTGGAGGCCAACGACATGGGGGCCGTCCGCCTGCTGGAGGCCAACCAGGTCAGCAACTGGATCGCCGGACCGACCCTGAACATCTTCAATCCCCAGACCCTGGACCTGCTGATGACGGCCGGGGCGCGGCGCTGGGTCGTGGCGCCGGAGATCTCCGGGGCCGACCTGGCGGCAGTCCGCGCCGGTCTCGCCGCGCCCATCGAGACCGAGGTCTACGCCTATGGTCGGCTACCCCTGGCCTACTCGGCGCGCTGCTTCACCGCGCGCCACTTCAACCTGCAAAAGGACGCCTGCGAATTCCGCTGCCTGTCGGTCGAGGATGGCATCGTGCTGCGCACCCGGGAGGGCGAACCCTTCCTCACCCTCAATGGCATCCAGACCCAGTCGGCCCGGGTCCATAACCTGCTCGCCGACCTGCCCAACCTGGCCGGCCGGGCCGAGGTGCTGCGCATCAGCCCCCAGGGCGCCCATACCCTGGACATCGTCACCCTGTTCCGCGCCGCCCTGGATGCCAAGCTGACGCCGGCCGCCGCCCTGGAGGCCAGCCGCGACTACATGCCCGAGGCCCCCTGCAATGGTTTCTGGCACGGCCAGCCCGGGGTTGAGCATTACGTCGCCGCCTGACCTGACCCAAGCCGGACCGAGAGGCAGCGCTAAACCTCGCGCCTGGAATCTGAAGATTTATTACCTCAACGAGACAGCAAGTCGTAGGCGGTGAAAAACACCCTGTTTCCACACCAGCCTTGACCCTGACTCTGATCGTGCCCACCCGGACTGGACCCGCCTTATGACCTTTCCGCCTCGTCTGCCCTCGCCGCCCCGCTTCCTTGCCGAGCCCCTCGACCGGCTGCGCCGCCGGATCGACGAACGGCTGGACAATCCCGGCATTCCCGATTTCAACCTGCCGCCCGCCGTGGCGCGGATCATCTCCCGGCTCCCGGCCCAGCCGCCCGCCCTGGCCCTCACCACGGCCCTGAATCTGGCCCTCGATCGCATCCTGCCCCGGGACACCCTCGAACCCCTGCAAGGGCGCTGGCTGCGCCTGGTCATCACCGACGCCGGTCTGACCCTCGACTTCCACCTGGCCGGCAAGCATTTCCGTCCAGGCCGCCCAGGTCGGCCTGGCTTGCAAAGCGGGCATGCCGGTCAGGGCAGTCATGGCAGTCAAGGCGGGCATGCCGGGCATACCGGGCAAGGCGATCATCCCAGTCATGCCAGTCATGGCGGGCCAGGTGGACACGGCGGGCAAGTCGGACAAAGCTGGAAAAGTGGGCAAGGCGCCGGGGGCAAACCCGACGTCACCCTAACCGCCCGTACCCGCGACTACCTGGCCCTGGCCCTGCGCGAGGAAGATGCCGATACCCTGTTCTTCAGCCGCCGCCTACGCATGGAAGGGGCCACGCATCTGGGGCTGCTGGTCAAGAACACCCTCGACGCCGTGGACTGGTCCGCCTTCCGGGAACGTCTGGAGCGCTTCTTGCCCCCACGCAGCGAAGAGGCGGGCCGCTATTCGGCGATTTGATCGGGCCAAGCTGGGTAAGCGTTCATATTCCCATGCTGCCTGGTCTGGCATGAGTAGCGCAACCCACTGATTCTCTTCTCCCCCCTGGCGGGGTGGGTTGAGGAGAAGGGGGCTGGACCGTTACGACAAGGGCAAGGGGACGCACCGCAGAGCGTCCCTGAGGAAAACCGGCTGTCGGCGCCGGGAACATCCTCAATCTCCTCAACCCAGGGAGTCGATGTAGGCGGAGGAGATCTGCGGTTCCACGCCGGTGATGCGGGCATGCTGCGCCAGGTGGAAGACCTTCACCATCAGCATGACGATCCCCGTGGTCCAGGCGAAGGTGAACATGCCGGACAGGGCAATGATCATGTTCATCATTTTCCACCCCTCCGGCATCAGGTCCGTACTGAAACCCACGGTGGTGTAGGTGCTGCCGCAAAAAGTGATCGCGTCCCGCAAGTTCGGTATCAGGCCCAGGGCAAAGATCATCGAGGCCCAGATGACGATTTCCCCGATATGGGTCAGAGTCAACAAAAAGATGCTGAAATAAAAAAGAAATTCCACCCGCCAGTAAGCGCGGCGGTGCAGGAGGGCGCGACTATGCCGCTCGAATCTGGAATAGATCAGGGCGATGGACAGGCCGTGAAAGCCCAGGATGACCATGAGCCCCACGCCCCCCACCACGAAGTCCGGGAGGTCATAGCCGATGGCGATGGCGCTGAGGTTGTCGATGACCTGAGGCGGGACCGCGGGGGCAAGGGCCATCGCAACATCCGTGGTGAGGGGACCGGGGGTGATAGGGTCTGGTGGCATCGAGAAAAATTCCTTAGCCCCAGGGATGTCCTGGGCTTAGTGGACGTGCTGTGGTTTTTGGCCGGGAGGGGAAGGGTGGGAACCGCCGACCATCAGGGAGCGCCGACCGGGCGCGCTTCCCGGACCAGCCGCACGAAATCCGCTACGGGTAGGGGCTTGCCGTAAAGATAACCTTGATAGATGCCGCAGCCCTCGGTCTCCAGAAAGTCCCGCTGGGGCTGGGTCTCCACGCCCTCGGCCACCACCTCGATGCCCAGGCTGTCGGCCATGCCGATGATGGTCCGGACGATGATGTCATCCGTGGCCTTGATGCCGATGTTGTGGACGAAGGCCTGGTCGATCTTGAGCTGGGACAGGGGCAACTGGGTCAGATAGGCCAGGGAGGAATAGCCGGTGCCGAAGTCGTCCAGGGAGAAGCTGACCCCCAGGGACTTCAGGACGTTCATCTTGCGCACGCTGTCGCCGACGTCGTCGAGGATAGCGCCCTCGGTCAGCTCCAGCTTGAGGCGTTCGGGCGCGATGGCCTGGCGCCGCAAAGTGCGCCGCACCGCGTCGACGAAATCCAGGCCGCGCAACTGGCGCGCACTGACATTGACGGCGAGCTGGAGGTCGCCGAGCACGGGGTCTCCCTCCCATTCCTTGAGCCGGGCGCAGACCTGATCCAGGACCCATTCCCCGATGGGGACGATGAGCCCGGTCTCCTCTGCCAGGGGGATGAAGGTCATGGGCGAGACCATGCCGCGTTCCGGATGCTGCCAACGCAGCAGGGCTTCGGCCCCCAGGGAGCGGCCGTCGGTGGCGACCTGCACCTGATAGTGGAGGACGAGCTCGTCGTTGGCCAGGGCGCGGCGCAGGTCGGTCTCCAGGAAGGCGCGCTGGGAGACCCGAGACTCCATCTCCGGGTCGAAGACGCAGAGCCGGTTGCGGCCGAGGGTCTTGGCCTGGTACATGGCGATATCGGCCTTCTTCAGCAGCTCCCCGGGGGTGGTGGTCGCCGGGTCCTGACCGAAGAGGACCAGGCCGATGCTGGGGGTGCTGAGGTAATCGTGACCGGCGAGCTGGTAGCTGGCGTTGAGGGTGGCGAGGAGCCGCTCACCAGCCTCCTCGGCCTGGCTTTGGGCCTCTTTCGCCTCGCAGCTGAGTTCCTCGAGCAGGACCACGAATTCGTCGCCGCCCAGACGGGCCACGGTGCCCTTGGGTCCGGCCTGATCCTGGAGGCGCCGCGCCACTTCTTGTAAGAGCAGGTCGCCGATGCCGTGGCCCAGGGTCTCGTTCAGGGTGCGGAAGTTATCGAGATCGATGAGCAGCAAGGCCCCCTGGTGCAGGTGGCGGGCGCTGGCGGCCAGGGCCAGATGCAGGTGGTCCGCCAGCAGTTGGCGGTTGGGCAGCTTGGTGAGGCTGTCGTGGGAGCTGAGATGGGCGATACGCTCCAGGCTCTCCTGGCGCTCGGTGATGTCCCGGGCATAAGCGACAAAGATGTGCTCCCCGTGCCGCTTCATGGCAGCGAGGGTGAGCTCCAAGGGAAACTCGCTACCGTTGGCGCGCAGGCCGGCGATCTCCAGGGTCTTGTTGGGCTGGAGCGAGGGGCTGGTGCCCCGGGCCCGCGCCAGCCACTGACGGTGAGCCTCGCGGAACAGGGGTGGCAGCAGGGTCGCGGCAAAATCCTCTCCCAGGATCTGATCGGTGCGCCAGCCGAAGATGCGCTCCGCCTGGGCATTCCAGCCCGTGACCCGGCCGTGGCTGTCCAGCTCGATGACGCCGTCCGGGGAGGCATCGACCAGCATCTTGATCCGCTCAAGGTGATCCTTGAGGCACTCGTCCGCAGTGCGCAATTCCTGTTCGACCCGCCGGCGCTCGGCGATCTCGCGGATCAGGTGGGTGGTGTTGGCGGTCAGGGAACTGTAGATGGCCAGGACCAGGCTGACGAGAACGCTGGCGGAGCCGCGCATCTCCGCGGCGGCCTTGGCCTTGGCGCTTGCCAGGTCGAGGCCGGCCTGGCGGGCCAGCACGATCTTGGCAAGGTAGCGGTCCTTCTCCAGGATGTGGGAGGCCAGCCAGCGGGTGAGCAGGGAGAGCAGGTCCTGGACCAGTTCCTCCACGGGGCGGTCGCCAGATGCTTCCTTGGCCTTGAGGACGCTGGCGACGAAGGCCTGATGTTCGGCGCGGTGGGCGGCCTCCGCCGGATCGCCGGTCAGATATTCGCCCCAGATGTTCTCCTCGGTCGCGAAGTGGTAGAGGGTGTAGTCGACCAGGCTGGCAAGGATGACGTCCAGGCCCAAATCGGCAGAGGGGAAGGCGACATGGGTAGCGAGGTCGTTGAGGATCTCGACCAGGCGCCGGTGCTGCTCGTCGATGCGCCCGATGCCTGTGGCGAAGTTGTCGTTCCAGGGGAAGATGTCGATGCTGCTCATGGCGTCAGGCCGGATCAGGCGTCGTAGGCCAGATTGGGCGCCAGCCAGCGCTCCATCTCGGCCAGGGGCAGGCCCTTGCGCTCGGCGTAGTCCGCCACCTGGTCGCGGCCGATCTTGCCGACGGTGAAGTAGCGGGCCTCGGGATGGGAGAAGTAGAGGCCACTCACCGCGGCGGTGGGGACCATGGCCTTGGATTCGGTGAGCCAGATGCCGGTGTGTCTTTCCACGTCGAGGAGTTGCCACAGCAGATCCTTCTCGGTGTGGTCCGGGCAGGCGGGGTAGCCCAGGGCCGGGCGGATGCCCTGGTAGCCCTCGGCGATCAGTTCCTGGTTGCTCAGGTCCTCGTCGGCGGCATAGCCCCAGTGGCGCTGGCGCACCCGCAGGTGGAGCAGCTCCGCCAGGGCCTCGGCCAGGCGGTCGGCCAGGGCCTTGAGCATGAGGGCGGAGTAGTCGTCGTGGTCGGCCTCGAAGGCCGCCACCCGTGCGTCGATCCCGATGCCGGCGGTGCAGGCGAAGGCCCCCAGGTAGTCGTTGAGGCCGGTGTGGAAGGGGGCGATGAAGTCGCTTAGGCAGTCGTTGGCCTTGCCCGCCGGCTGGCGGCCCTGCTTGCGCAGGTTATGGAAGCTGATCCAGGGCTCGTCGCGCTCCTCGCTGGCGAAGACCTGGATGTCGTCGCCAACGCCGTTGGCGGGGAAGAGGCCGATGACGGCGGCGGCGCGCAGCCAGCGCTCGCGGACGATGCGCTCCAGCAGGGCGTGGGCGTCGTCGAAGAGCTTTCTGGCCTCCTCGCCCTTCTCCGGGTCATCGAGGATCTGGGGGAAGCGGCCCTTCAGCTCCCAGGCGTGGAAGAAGAAGGTCCAGTCGATGTAGGGGGTGATCTCGCTCAGGGGGATGTCGGGGAAGACCTGAAGGCCGGGCTCCCGCGGGGTCGGCGGCTGGTAGTGATCCCAGTCGATGGCCACCGGGTTGGCGCGGGCCTCGGCGAGGGCGATCAGGTCCTTGGCCTCGCCGGCGGCGGCGCGACGCGCGCGCACCCCGACATAGTCTTCGGCGATGGCCTGCACGTAAGGTCCCTTGAGTGCGGCGGAGAGCAGGTTGCTCACCACCCCGACGGCGCGCGAGGCGTCGGGGACATAGATGACGGGCTGGTCGTATTTGGGGGCGATCTTCACCGCCGTGTGGGCCTTGGAGGTGGTGGCGCCGCCGATGAGCAGGGGGATGCTGAAGCCCTGGCGCTGCATCTCCGCCGCCACCAGCACCATTTCCTCCAATGAGGGGGTGATGAGGCCGGAGAGGCCGATGACGTCCACCTGGTGGTCCTGGGCAGCGCGCAGGATGGTCTCGGTGGGGACCATGACCCCCAGGTCGATGACCTCGTAGTTATTGCACTGGAGGACGACGCCGACGATGTTCTTGCCGATGTCGTGGACGTCCCCCTTGACCGTGGCCATCAGCACCTTGCCGGCGGCCTGGTGCTCGCCCCCGGCCTTCTCCGCCTCCAGGAAGGGCTGGAGGTAGGCCACCGCTTTCTTCATGACGCGGGCGGACTTGACCACCTGGGGCAGGAACATCTTGCCCTCACCAAACAGGTCGCCGACCTGGTTCATGCCGGCCATCAGGGGGCCCTCGATGACCTTGAGGGGCGCCCCCAGGGCCTGGCGGGCCTCCTCGGTGTCGGCCTCCACGTACTCGGCGTTGCCCTTGATCAGAGCCTGGGCCAGGCGCTGCTCCACCGGCCAGTCACGCCAGGCCAGGTCCGGCCCGGCCGCCCCGCCAACGGCCCCGCCCTTGAAGCGGCCGGCCAGCTCGATGAGGCGCTCGGTGGCATCCAGGGGGGAGGGCCCGCCAGCGGCCGAGGGGCCGGCTCCCGCAGGGAGGGTGGCTGCCGCGGTTGCCTGATCATCCCTCACCGTACCCCTCTCCCCGGCCCTCCCCCGCGAGGGGGGAGGGAGGGCGGGCGTCCGGTTGAGGACCACGTCCTCCACCGCCTCGCGCAGCTCCGGGTCGATCTCATCGTAGATGGCGAGCTGGCCGGCGTTGACGATGCCCATGTCCATGCCAGCACGCACGGCGTGGTAGAGGAAGACGGCGTGGATGGCCTCCCGCACCGGGTCGTTGCCGCGGAAGGAGAAGGAGACGTTGGAGACGCCGCCGGAGATCAGGGCGTGGGGCAGGGTGGCCTTGATCTCGCGGGTGGCCTCGATGAAGTCCACGCCGTAGTTGGCGTGCTCCTCGATACCGGTGGCGATGGCGAAGATATTGGGGTCGAAGATGATGTCCTCGGCCGGGAAGTCGATGCGCTCGGTGAGGAGGCGGTAGGCGCGGGTGCAGATCGCCACCTTGCGCGCCCGGGTGTCGGCCTGGCCCTGCTCGTCGAAGGCCATGACGATGACGGCAGCGCCATGGTGGCGGCAGAGGCGGGCGTGCTCCAGGAAGGCTGCCTCGCCCTCTTTCAGCGAGATGGAGTTGACGATGGGCTTGCCCTGCACGCACTGGAGCCCGGCGGCGATGATCTCCCATTTGGAGGAGTCGATCATGAAGGGCACCCGGGCGATGTCCGGCTCGCTGGCGCAGAGATTGAGGAAGCGGCGCATGGCGGCGACGCCGTCGAGCATCGCCTCGTCCATGTTGATATCGATAATCTGGGCGCCGTTCTCCACCTGGACGCGGCAGACGTCCAGGGCCTCCTCGAACTGGCCCTCCAGGATCAGGCGCTTGAACTTGGCCGAGCCGGTGACGTTGGCGCGCTCGCCGACGTTGACGAAGTTGAGGGCCTTGTCGATGTTGAGGGGCTCCAGCCCCGACAGGCGGCAGGCCGGGGGGATGCGCGGTAGGCGGCGCGGGGCCGTGCCGGCCACGGCCTGGGCGATGGCGCGGATGTGGTCCGGGGTGGTGCCGCAGCAGCCGCCGACGATGTTCAACAGGCCGGCCGCGGCCCATTCGGCGATCTCCCGCGCCATCGCGTCGGGCCCCAGGTCGTAGCCGCCCATCTCGTTGGGCAGGCCGGCGTTGGGGTGGGCGGAGACGTGGGTCTCGCTGATACGGGCCATCTCGGCCACGTACTGGCGCAGCTCGTAGGGCCCCAGGGCGCAGTTGAGGCCGATGGCGATGGGCCGGGCGTGGCGCAGGCTGTTGTAAAAGGCCTCGGTGGTCTGGCCGGTGAGGGTGCGGCCGGACTGGTCGGTGATGGTGCCGGAGATCATCACCGGCAGACGCCGACCCTGACGGTCGAAGACCTCCTCGCAGGCAAGGATGGCCGCCTTGGCGTTGAGGGTGTCGAAGATGGTCTCGATCAGCAGCAGGTCGGCCCCGCCCGCGATCAGGCCCTCGGCGGCCTCGACGTAGGCCGCCACCAGGGTCGGGAAGTCCAGGTTGCGGAAGCCGGGGTCGTTGACGTCCGGGGAGATGGAGAGGGTGCGGTTGGTGGGCCCCAGGACCCCGGCGACGAAGCGGGGCTTGGCCGGGTCGGCGGCGGTGGCCGCGTCTGCCAGCCCGCGCGCCAGGCGGGCGGCGGCGACATTGAGTTCCCGGCTCAGGTCCTCCATGCCGTAGTCGGCCATGGAGATGCGGTTGGCGTTGAAGGTGTTGGTCTCCAGGAGGTCCGCGCCGGCGTCCAGGTAGGCCTGGTGGATGCCGGCGATGACCTCGGGCTTGGTCAGGGTCAGGAGGTCGTTGTTGCCCTTGAGGTCCCGCGGCCAGTCCGCGAAGCGCTCGCCCCGGTAGTCTGCCTCCCCCAGGACGTGGCGCTGGATCATGGTGCCCATGGCGCCGTCGAGGATGAGGATGCGTTCCGCCAGCAAGGTCTGGAAGCGGGAAGCCGAGTCTTTCATGTCGTTGTCCTGACCGGTAAGGGCGGGGTGCGGGGCCTGATGCTGAAGCCAAGCTTGGGATTATACCTTTCGCCAACCCAATGCGGTTTTCCTGGGTTGGCGGCTACCTGGCGGAGGACGGATGGCATTTGGCGGAGGACGATGAGTCCCCTGGGAAAAGGCGAAAACTGGGGGGATATCAGTGAACGCATTTAATTTTAACTTCAAGATTTAGATATAAAAATTTCACCAGTATCCGCTAACTGAGGGTCTGAGCTGGCGTTTAAGAGGGGACTCAACGAGTTGAGTGGATACTGGCTGTCCCGATGCTCGCGTCCTTGCGGGAGGGGAAAAACCCCACCCGCCCCTATATCATGTGCCCATCTGGCCCCAGGGGGCCTTCACCTTAATGTCATCGCCATTACGAGGTAGCCGCACCATGACCGATCGACTCATGATCCTGCCGAGCAAGGACCCCGCCCGGGTGCGCCTGGTCAGTATCCCCGAGGATATCTCGCCCCATGAGGCTTACCGCTATGTCACCGGGCTGGTGAGTGAGGTCCCACGGGAGGATGAGGACCTGTGGTTGGATGCGGTGCTGGATACCCTGGAGGACAAGGGTTTTCAGCGCGTGGACTTCCTGTTGGGCCCCGCCCTGGATTGAGGTTGTCTGGCGGCTAGGGTCCTCGCTTGCGCATCCATCTGCTGAGCGTTGGCCGGCGCATGCCGGATTGGGTGGAAACGGGCTACCAGGAATATGCCAAGCGCCTGCCCCCGGAGTGCGCCTTGCATTTGGTGGAGATCGAGCCTGGCCACCGCGGCAAGGGGGCCAGCGTCGAGATCGCCCGACGCGAGGAGGGTGGCCGGCTCCTGGCCGCCCTGCCCAAGGGGGTCCAGGTGATCGCCCTCGACGAGCGGGGCCGGACCTGGAATACGGCTGAGCTGTCCCGGGAGCTGGCGGCCTGGCTGGCTGAGGGACGTGACCTGGCCCTGCTGGTTGGCGGTCCCGAGGGGCTGGCCCCGGCCTGTCGTGAGCGCGCCGACCGGCTCTGGTCCCTCTCGCCCCTGACCTTCCCTCATCCCTTGGTGCGGGTCATCCTCGCCGAGCAGTTGTACCGGGCCTGGAGTCTGCTGTCGGGCCATCCTTATCATCGGGCCTGATCCCTGATCCCTGATCCCTGATCCCTGATCGCTGACCAGTAGCACCCGACTCCTGACTCCCCACATCGACCCCCGCTCCCCGATCTGGGAGCCTGGAGGGAGGCTTCACTCTTCTGTTCTCAGACCTCAGACCAGGGATCTCAACCTTCAGACCTCATCGCGCTTAACGCCCATTCATGACGCCCCCTCTGCTCTATCTGGCCTCCAAGTCTCCACGCCGGCGTGCACTGCTGGCGCAGATCGGTGTCACCCCTGCCGTTATCGCGCTGGAACTGGACGAGGCCCCACTGCCTGGGGAGGCCCCGGAGGACTATGCCTGCCGGGTGGCCCTCGACAAGGCCAAGGCCGGGCGGGCCCTGCTGCCCGCGGCTTGCACGATCCCGGTCCTGGGAGCGGACACCCTGGTGACCATCGATGGGCGCATCCTGGGCAAGCCCCGGGACGCGGCTGATGCGGTCGCCATGCTGCGCCTCCTGTCGGGTCGCACCCACCGGGTGCTGAGCGCGGTGGCGCTGATCGGGCGGGAGGAACGCCTGGCCCTGAGTGTGAGCGAAGTCAGCTTCCGCGCTATCGGCGAGCGGGAGGCGCGCGACTACTGGGCCAGCGGCGAACCCGCCGACAAGGCGGGGGGCTATGCCATCCAGGGCCTTGGGGCCCTGTTCGTCCGGGAACTGCGCGGCAGCTATTCCGGGGTTATGGGGCTGCCGCTTTTCGAGACGGCCCAATTGCTGGCCGCGGAGGGAATTCTTTCGCTGGATGGTGGCCTAACCCTGGCCTAGGCCCCATCTGATGACCTGTTGATGATCATTTGGGGTCTCCAGACACATCTGGCCGCTGAAAGTGGTGAGTACTTTCATGTTAACTTCCGTGTCCCCCCTTTCCGAGCCCCTAACCGACATGCCAACCACCCACCCTGACGCCGCGGATCATCATGAGTGAGGAAATCCTGGTCAATATCACGCCGCCGGAGACCCGGGTCGCCGTGGTCGAGAATGGCGTGGTCCAGGAGATCATCATCGAGCGCCTGGAGCGCTGCGGCCTGGTGGGCAATATCTACAAGGGCCGCATCTGCCGGGTCCTGCCGGGCATGCAGGCGGCCTTCGTCGATATTGGCCTGGAGCGCGCCGCCTTCCTCCACACCTCCGACATCGTCGGCGTGGAGGGCGAGCCCCGGGGGGACCAGATTCACGACCTGGTGAGTGAGGGCGATACGCTGGTGGTGCAGGTGGTCAAGGACCCCCTGGGCACCAAGGGGGCCCGGCTCACCACCAATATCTCCATCCCCTCCCGCTACCTGGTCTTCATGCCCACCCTGCAGAACACCGGGGTGTCACAGAAGATCGAGGACGAGGAGGAGCGCCGCCGCCTGCGGGACATCCTCCAGCGTTTCGTCGCCTCCCATGCCGGGGAGGGGGGGTTCATCGCCCGCACCGCCGCGGACGGCATCACCGAGGAGGCCCTGGTCAACGACATGAGCTTTCTCGCCAAACTCTGGGCGGACATCAAGGAGCGCTGTCGCGGTGGCAACCATATCGGTCTCATCCACGAGGACCTGCCCCTGGCCCTGCGCGCCCTGCGCGATCTGGTGGGGCCCGAGGTGGAGCGGGTGCGCTTTGACTCCCGTCTGACCATGGACAAGGCCCTCTCCTTCGCCGAGCAGTACATCCCTGACATCCGCGAGCGGGTGGAGTACTACCAGGGTGAGCGGCCGCTCTTCGACCTCTACGGGGTGGAGGAGGAGATCCAGAAGGCCCTGCAACGCAAGGTCCAGCTCAAGTCCGGTGGCCACCTGGTCATCGACCAGACCGAGGCCATGACGACCATCGATGTCAACACCGGGGCCTTCGTCGGCCACCGCAACCTCGAGGAGACCATCTTCAAGACCAACCTGGAGGCGGCCCAGGCGATCTGCCGTCAACTGCGCCTGCGCAACCTGGGCGGCATCATCATCATCGACTTCATCGATATGACCGACGAGGACCACAAGCGCCAGGTCCTGCGTGCCCTGGAGAAGTGCCTGGCCCGGGACCACGCCAAGACCCACATCAGCGAGGTCTCCTCCCTGGGGCTGGTGGAGATGACCCGCAAGCGCACCCGGGAGTCCCTGGAGCATGTCCTCTGCGAGCCCTGCCCCTGCTGCGGCGGCCGTGGCACGGTCAAGACGGCGGAGACTACCTGCAACGAGATCTTTCGCGAGATCATGCGCGAGGCCCGCCAGTTCGAGGTCGAGACCCTGCTGGTCCTGGCCTCCCAGGAGGTCATCGATCGGCTGCTGGACGAGGAGTCCGGCCATCTGGCGGAACTGGAGGAATTCATCGGCAAGCCCATCAAGCTCCAGGCTGAGTCCCTTTATACCCAGGAACAGTATGATGTGGTCCTGATCTGAGTCCCACCGCGCCACGCTCGGGCTGAATCGGGCGCCGCGCGCCGGATTTCAGGCCTCAGGCCCCAGTCCGGTTCCTGGTGCGTCGTTCCTGACCAGATTATGCCCCTCGGCTTCGCTCCCGCTCCCACCCCTCTCCAGATCTCCTACTCATGTCCCTTTCCCGGCGGTCAAGCGCCAGGCGCCGATGGCGTCTCTTCCGGTATCTTCTGCCGGCCTTGCTGGTGCCCTTCATGGTGGCGGGCGTGGCGTTGGGATTGGGTTATGCCGACCGGCTACGTCCCCCCCTGACGTCGGCCTTGTCGGCCGCGCTGGACATGGAGGTGGCCAGCGAACGTCTGTCCCTGGGGCTGGCGGGCTGGGCCCCGCGCCTCACCCTGGAACGGGTGGTCCTGGGGAACCCGACTGATGCCGCCTCACAGACCCGGTTGCCGCGTCTGCATCTGGATGTCGATCTCCTGGCGAGCCTGACCTCTCGCCAACCCCGGCTCAAGGCCCTGGTCATCGAGGGGCCGCGCCTGCAACTGGAGCGAGACGCCGAGGGCCAACTGGTCGTCAACGGTCTCCCGGTCGGCAGCGGGGGCGATGTCGGGCCCGTCTTGGGGCATTTCCTCGCCCAGGGGCAATTGCTGGTGACGGCGGGCGAGGTCGAGTGGCGGGAGGGGTCCGCCGCTGCGCCGCGACGCCTCCTCTCCGGGGTTCGGCTTGCCCTGGATAATCGGGGGGTGGCGCATCACCTGGAACTCCAGGCCGCCCTGGCCGAGGCAGGCCAGGGGGGCACGCTGCACCTGAGCGCCGATCTGCGCGGTGAGAGTGTCCGTCCCTCGGACTGGTCCGGCCCGATCGAGTTTGTGCTCCAAACCCAGGACTTGGGCTGGCTAGCGCCGGGTGGCCTGTCGCCGGCTGAGCAAGTGGCGGGCACGGCGCTCGATCTCAGGGGACGCCTGGGGCTGGGGAAGGGGCGGTTACAGGAGTTCCAGGCGCAGCTCAGTGTCCGGGAACTGTCCGTGGCGGGGCGGGTCCCCGGTCACGGCCCCCTGGGGTTGGAGGCGGCCCGGATCGAGCTGGAGGTGGCAGCGGATGCCCGGGCTGGGCGGCTCCAGGTGGCGGGCACGGATCTGACGCTGCGTCTGCCGGAGGTCTTCGGCGAACGGCCACCCCTCCGGGTCGATCATCTCGCGGGCCCTCTCGACTGGGTGCTTGATGCCGTGACGGGCCTGAGCCTCAGCAGTAGCGGTCTGGCCGCCTCCAACCCCCATCTGGGGGTGCGGCTGGCGTTCAGGTCTCAGGTCCCCTGGAAAACGCCGGGCGGGGACATGCCGGTGCTGAGCGATCTGGCACCGGCCGAGGCGGAGCTGGATCTCAGCGGGGAGATCCTCAACGCCACCGCGGCGCATATCCGCGACTATCTCCCGGATCCCCAACTCCGGCCCCGGGCGCGGGCTTGGCTGGATCGCGCCTTTCCCGCCGGCCGGGTGCCCTGGGGTCAGGTCCTATTCCGGGGGCGGCTGGCGGATTTTCCCTTCCGCCAGAAGCCGGGAGATTTTCAGATCCTGTTGCGGGTCGAGGACATGGCCCTGGACTTCGATCCCGATTGGCCGCGGCTGGAGGGATTGGAGGGCATCGTTCATTTCCATAATCAAGGCCTCGCTATCGCGACCCGGGGCGGTCGCATCCACGACGTTCCTTTGGTCGAGGTCCAGGCCAGCATCCCGGACCTGGCGGAGACCCATCTCCTCGGGTTGCGGGGAACGGCGCAGGGTCCTTTCGCCGCGGCCCTGGGCTTTTTAGGGGCCACGCCGTTGAAGATTGTCCTTGGGGCGCTGCCGAGGATCTTCACCGCCAAGGGGCTGGCCCGGGTCGATCTGGATATGGACCTCCCCCTCGATCGCGAGGACTATCCCGAGGATCGCTTGCGTCTGGACGGCGCCCTGTCCTGGCCTGCCCAAGCCGACGCCGGGGATGCCGGGGATCCCGGGGATGAACCACCGGCGGCCCATCTTGCGCTGGAGGGGACGAGCCTGGTCCTCGCGGACCTGGCGGGTGCCGTGAGCTTCAATGCCGACGGGGTGACCCGCTCCCGGGTCCTGGGCCGTTTTCTCGGCCGCCCCCTGACACTGGATCTGGAGCGCATTCGAAATCCTGAGTTCCCCGAGGGCCTGACGGGGTTGCGGATAGGGGGACAGTCCGCGGTCAGCGAGCTGTCCGGGCACCTGCCCGCCCCTTTCTGGCGCCATCTGGAGGGTGAGGCCCCCTGGGAACTGGCGGTCAGGATTCCCGATCCGCCGCCCCAGGCGGAGGCCAGTACCCTGGCGGCGGATTTTCTGCTGACCTCCAGTCTGCGGGGGCTCGCGGTCAAGCTGCCAACCCCGCTGGGCAAGGCGCGCGAGGCGGGGCGGCCGTTGCGCCTGGCCTGGGGGGTAGCGCCGGGCGAGGACCTGCGGGTCCGCGGCCACTATGACGAGCTGGCACTCGACCTCTTGTTCGCCACCGACGGTCGGGGTGGTCGGAAATTCCGGCGGGGCAGTCTGACCGCCGGTGAGGAGCGGGCGGAGCTACCGCCGACGGCGGGGTTGCGGATCGCTGGCCGCCTGCCCCAACTGGATCTGACGAACTGGCTGGATTGGGCCGCCGGACTCCCGGTGGCGGCGACCTCCGGGAGCCCTCCCTTGTCCTTGGACGGGCTGCGCATCGACCACCTCCAGCTTGGGGACATGCGCCTCCAGGAGGTGGTGCTGGACCTGGAGCAGGGCGCCAGGACCTGGGAGGTCCAGATCGAGTCCCGAGAGTTGGCCGGCCAGTTGGAGATACCCCTTCAGCCCCGCAACCAGCCCCTGCGGGCGGATTTCGCACGCCTCGACCTGCAACCCTTCCTCGCGGCGGCGTCACCTTCCGCCGCCGACCAGCCGAGGCGCACCCGCCAAGGCCCGGGGCCGGCCGATCCGCGCCGGGTCTGGGGCCTGGACCTGGCCATCGAGCGGCTGCGGTGGCTCGACACCGAACTCGGACGGCTCAGCCTCCGTGCCGAACCCCAGGCCGCAGGGCTGAGGATCGCCGAGGTCCGTCTCACCCAGCCGGGTCAGCTCGATCTCAAGGGGCAGGGCGAATGGGTCAGCGGGGAGGATGAGGCTGGCGGGGCGCGGACGGTCCTCGATCTGGCGGCCAGCACGGGGGATCTCGGCGACCTGCTCCAGCACCTTGGTTATGCCAGCCCCCTGGCAGAGGCCCCCGCCGAGGTCGAGGCCCGTCTCACCTGGCCGGGGGGGCCTGGGGATCTCAGTCCCGCCTCCCTGGAAGGGGAAATCGTCCTGGCGATCGGCAAGGGTAGTCTGCTGGATGTCGATCCCGGCATGGGCCGCGTGCTGGGGGTGCTGAATCTGGGGGCCCTGGGGCGGCGCCTGGCCCTGGATTTCACCGACCTTTATGATCGCGGTTTTGTGTTCCAGGACATCAAGGGCAAGCTCGGCCTCCAGGACGGATGGGTGGAATTGGTCGAGCCGCTGCTGATCGAGGGCACCGCGGCGGACGTGCGCATCGAGGGGCGGGCCAATCTCCTCGACCAGTCCCTGGAGCAGATCGCCACGGTGACCCCAAGCCTGGGTGGGGGCGTCGCCCTGGCCAGCGCCCTTGCCGCCGGTCCCTTGGTGGGGGCGGCGGTCCTCCTGGCCGACCAGGCCAGCGGCGGGGCGCTCGACGCGATCGGTCGCCATGCCTATGACATCCGCGGCCCCTGGGCCAATCCGGAAATCCTGCCGCGGGATCGCCGGACCTCAGATGCCGGGAGCGCCGCCACCGGTTTGGCGTCCCCCGCCACCGAGGAAGGTGGAGAAGGCCCGACCACGATCGCCGAGTCAACCCTCAAGCCCGACTCCCAATCCACTTCCCAATCCAATTCCGGGACTAGATCGACGCCGCCCCTGTCCCCGCTGAAGGGAAATGCCTTTCTTGATCAACCCTGATCGCCGGGCTTTGGTCACCCACGGGGGCGGGCCGGAAGGGGGCCTTGGGTTTGAGGGGGGCTGATGTTATCTTTCCCTGGGCCTGGGCCTGGGCCTGGGCCTGGGCCTGCTGGGAGGCGGTCACGTATGCAGTTACGCGCTGCCGCGCCTGATCCGCAAGCAAAGTCGGCTCCGGTCCCCGGCGGCGATGTCCGGCACGACCTGGCTCGTCTTGGCCTGGCCTGGTCCAAGCCCGGCCCCGGGGGTCTCGCATCCCTGCCGCACCGCGGGACAGATCCAGTAGCCGGCGCTGACCCCGCCTAGTCGGTCCCTGAGCCAGGGCTGCCACCCCCGAACGATGGAGATCCCCCACTGCCATGCCGAGAAAATCCCGCGTCGCAGCTATCCAGATGGCCAGCAGCCCCAATGTCAGCGCCAACCTGCTGGAGGCAAGGCGTCTGATCCAGGAGGCCGTGGACGAGTCCGGCGCCAACCTGGTGGTGTTGCCGGAGAATTTTGCCTTCATGGGGGATCAGGATCGCGATCTGCTCGATCTGTGCGAGGAGGAAGGGCGAGGGCCCCTGCAGGATTTCCTCGCCGAGATGGCGTCCCGCCACCGCATCTGGCTGGTCGGTGGCACCGTGCCTCTGACCGCCACTCACCCCGACCGGGTCCGGGCCGCCTGCCTGGTCTTCAACGACCGCGGCGAGCGGGTGGCCCGCTACGACAAGATCCACCTCTTCGATGTCAAACTGTTGGAGACGGGCGAGCGTTACGCGGAATCCGCCACCATCGAACCCGGCAACGCCTCGGTGGTCCTGGATACCCCCTTCGGGCGGCTGGGCCTGGCGGTCTGCTACGATCTGCGCTTTCCCGAGCTCTACCGGGAGATGCTGGACGCCGGCATGGAGATCATGGCGCTGCCGGCCTGCTTCACGGCGATCACCGGCAAGGCCCACTGGGAGGTGCTGGTGCGCGCCCGGGCCATCGAGAATCTCTGCTATGTGGTCGCAGCGGCCCAGGGCGGTTATCACCGCAACGGCCGCCGCACCCATGGCCACAGCATGGTCGTGGACCCCTGGGGCTCGGTCCTCGCCCAGGTTCCCCGGGGTGCTGGGCACGTCTGCTGCCCCCTGGACCAGGAATATCTGCATTCGGTGCGCCTCAACTTCCCGGCACTCGAACACCGCCGGCTGACCTGCCGCGTCTGAATCGGTGTCTGAAGCGGCTCCCGTCGTCTGACCCATCTGGTTGGAATCGGCGGCCATTGCCCGATTGGCCGGGTCTGAGCCGCCTGAACTGCCGCGCCTTAACCGCCTGACCTGCCGCGTCTGAATCAGCGTCAGAACCAGCCGCTGACGCCCGACCCATTTGTCCAAATCGGCCGCCACCCTCCGACCTGCCGGGTCTGTAAGGTTGAATTTCGTCATCTTTCCCTCACAATCCAGGACCAGACTGCTTTCCAACCCTATCCCCGTTGGCCCCCCGGCCGCCAATCTGCCTAGGTCCCGGACTTATGACTATGACCGACCCCATCGCCATTGCCCGCGACCAGAT
Source organism: Gammaproteobacteria bacterium (assembly GCA_009928645.1). Classification (GTDB taxonomy): domain Bacteria; phylum Pseudomonadota; class Gammaproteobacteria; order Chromatiales; family Chromatiaceae; genus M0108. The sequence goes on from SACH01000034.1 coordinate 20,319, forward strand.
CCTGGCCCCAGCCGGCCTCGATACCGGCCACCTCGAACGCCTCCTCGGCCAGCTCAAGACCAGCGCTATCGATGCCGCGGATATCTATTTTCAGCACAGCCGGCTGCAATCCTGGGTGCTGGAGGACGGCATCATCAAGGAGGGCAACTTCAATATCGAGCAGGGCGCCGGCCTGCGGGCCCTGAGCGGGGAGAAGACCGGCTTTGCCTATGCCGACGAGGTCCAGTTCGAGACCCTGCTCCAGGCCGCCCAGGCGGCCCGTGCCATCGCCCGGGGTGGCAGCGAGACCCGGGTGCGGATCGACGGCATTGGGGCCGGTCGCAACCTTTATGCCCCCCTCGATCCCCTGGACAGCCTCTCGGACGAGGACAAGGTCGCCCTGCTGCACCGGGTCGACGCCGAGGCCCGGCGCCAGGACCCGCGGGTGCGGCAGGTCATCGCCAGCCTGGTGGCGGTGCGTGACCTGGTGCTCATCGCCAGTGATGACGGCCGCCTGAGCGCCGACGTCCGGCCCCTGGTCCGCCTCAGCGTCAGCGTCATCGTCGAGGACGGCGACCGTCGGGAGCAGGGCGCCAGCGGTGGCGGTGCCCGCGCCGACCTGGGCTACTTCCTGGCCGAGGGCCGAGCCCTGAGCTTTGCCCGCCAGGCCGTCCACCAGGCCCTGATCAATCTGGAGGCCATCCCCGCCCCCGCCGGGGCCATGACCGTGGTCCTCGGCCCCGGCTGGCCCGGAATCCTGCTCCACGAGGCGGTGGGCCATGGGCTGGAGGGGGACTTCAACCGCAAGGGCACCTCAGCCTTCTCTGGGCGGCTCGGCGAGCGGGTCGCCGCTCCGGGGGTCACCGTGGTCGACGACGGCACCTTGGCCGGTCGGCGTGGCTCCCTGAATCTGGATGATGAGGGCACCCCGACCCAGAACACGGTCCTCATCGAGGATGGCATTCTGCGCGGCTTTCTTCAGGACCGGCTCAACGCTCGCCTCATGGGCGTGGCTAGCACCGGCAATGGTCGTCGCGAGTCCTATGCCCACCTGCCCATGCCGCGCATGACCAACACCTATATGCTCGCCGGTGACCGCGATCCGGCGGAGATCATCGCCTCGGTGGACAAGGGTCTTTATGCCGCCAACTTCGGCGGGGGCCAGGTCGATATCACCTCCGGCAAGTTCGTCTTCTCCGCCAGCGAGGCCTATCTGATCGAGAAGGGCCGCATCGGCCCGGCGGTCAAGGGCGCTACCCTCATCGGCAATGGCCCGGACGTGCTGACCCGGGTCAGCATGATCGGCAACGACCTGGCCCTGGATCAGGGGGTCGGCACCTGCGGCAAGGAGGGCCAGTCCGTCCCGGTCGGGGTCGGACAGCCCACCCTGCGCGTGGATGGCCTGACGGTGGGCGGTACCCAGGGCTAGGCCACCATCGTCGTCATTCAACTTGCGGCTTTACCCATTGGCCCTTCCCGCCACCCGTCCGGGCCCGATCGAGAACCCTCATTGCGCGCTAATCTGAACCCTCGGTCGGGCCGGTCTGGTGGTGTTGCGAATTCGCACTATGTTGTTTTTATGATCCAGGTCAAGCTTCCACTGCCCGCCCCCCTTACGCTTTCTCCCGTCCCCTCGTAAAGTCTTGGTAACAGCCGGCCGCTTCGGCCGGTTGAGATCCGGATTCAGACGCCCTGTCCCATGGTTCAACCGGACCGCCTCTGAATCCCGTGCGCCTGACTTGCAGGCACTGGGAATGTGTGGAGGCCCGGCTTTGGGGCCGGGAAACAAGATGTACAAAAAATCGCCCCATGAACAGCAAGGTGAGGGGGTGACTGCCCGGTCACGGGAAACAATGCTCAAGGCCGGTAAGGCCATCTTTCTGATTGATTCGATTCATGCCCTGGTGGGTAGCCTCTTTCTGACCAGCCGCAGGATCCTGTTCATGGCCGAGACCGGGGTGCGGTGCCAGGCCCATTCTGGCCGGGAGCCCCCGGGCAGGGACGGCGTGCTCTACTTCAACGCCTATCACGACGATATCCGGAGTATTTCAGTTCAGGAGCAAGGGCTTGCGCTCAACATGACCCTGACCACCCAATCGCGGGAACGCTATACCTTCATCCCCGATTACCTACGCGACTGGATCGACGAATTCGATCGCTCCTGTCTCCCCCTGAAGAGCCTGCCAACCAGGCTGGGCTGAACCTGCCGACTGGATGTGGCGGATGCGCTTCAGGAGGCGTTTCGGGTAGCGGTTAGCGTCATGGCCCGGTTGGGTCCTGTCACCTCTTGCCGATCAGGCCTCGTCTCGGGGCATAAAAGGGCTGGCGAAGTCAGCGCCCTTAGGCTATTTTTCGCCCTCCCGAACAACGAGAGACGAGGAATAACCACATGAAAAAGACCCTGATCGCCCTGGCCGCCGGCGCCCTGTTCTCGACCGCTGCCCTGGCGGCCGACCTGGCTACCCCGGATGAGGCCAAGGCCATGTCCCAGAAGGCCCAGGCGGCCGTCAACCAGATGGGCAAGGACAAGGCCTTTGCGACCTTCGCCGCGGCGGATGGTGGCTTTAAGGTCAAGGACCTCTATGTCTTCTGCATGGACATGGAGGGCGTCATGCTCTCCCATGCGGTCAAGCCCGAACTGGTGGGCAAGAACCTGCTCAACTTCAACAAGTATGGTGACGAGCTGTTCAAGAACATGATCGCCAAGGCCAAGGCCTCCGGCGAGGGTTGGGTGGACTATAAGTGGCCCTACCCCGGCACCGAGGAAATCAAGGATAAGACCAGCTACATCATGACCAATAAGGAAGGCTTCTTCTGCGGCGTTGGGGCTTACAAGTAGCGTCTGACGCATCCCGCCCGGCGGCGACAGGGAGGTGCTGCCGGTAACGGCCGGGAAGGGTAGTCAGCCCTTCCAGCCGCTGACCGGCAGGATCTGGCGGCTGACCCGCCTGGCATGTCCGGTCAGCGGAAACTGCTCGCTACCGGATCAAGGCATCCGGATCAACCCCCGCCGGGGTTAGCTCCCCCGCCGCATCCACCCCTTTAGTTGCGGGCGCGGGGACACCACCTATCGTCTTTGCCCAGTCTGGCCCGGCGCGTCCCCCCCGGGAGGCCGCGAGTGGCTGGCATCCCTTTATTTACCTGGAATTGGGTTATGACCACGATCACCACCGACGACACCGCGGCGCGCCTCGACCGGCTGGAACAGGTTGTCCGCGATCTGCTGGCGGAGGCCCGACGCCAAGGTGCCTCGGCGGCGGAGGCGGCCGCCAGTTCCGATGCCGGGCTGGAGATCAGCGTCCGCCTGGGGGAGGTGGAGACGGTCGAGCATACCCGTGACAATGGCCTGGGTATCACGGTCTATTTCGGCCAGCGCAAGGGCTCCGCCAGCACCTCCGATCTGAGTCCTGAGGCGGTGCGCGACACCGTCAAGGCTGCCTGCGCCATCGCCACTCGTACCCAGGAGGACCCCCATGCCGGTCTGGCGGACGCGGACCTCATGGCCCGGGACCTGCCGGAGCTGGAGCTTTATCACCCCTGGGACCTGGAGCCGGACGCGGCCATAGAGCTGGCCATCGCCTGCGAGGACGCCGCGCGTGGTTTCGACCCCCGCATCGTCAACTCGGAAGGCGCCAGTATCTCGACCCAGGCCGGCCTCCATATCTACGGCAACAGCCACGGCTTCGTCGCCGGCTACCCCAGCACCCGCCACGGCCTGAGCTGCGCGGTGGTGGCCCAGGAAGGCGAGAGCATGCAGCGTGACTACTGGTGGACCACCGCGCGTGCCGCCACCGAACTGGAGACGCCCGAGGCCGTGGGACGGCGGGCCGGTGAGCGCACGGTGGCGAGGCTTGGCGCCCGTCAGCTTTCCACCCAAAAGGCCCCGGTACTCTTCAGCCCCCTGGCTTCCGCCGGCCTGCTGCGCTCCCTGACCGGCGCCATCAGCGGTTCCAGCCTCTACCGCCGGTCGAGCTTCCTCCTCGATCGCCTCAACACGCCGATCTTTCCCGATTTCGTGCGCATCCACGAGATGCCCCATCTGCGGCGAGGCCTGGGCAGCGCCCCCTTCGACGGTGACGGGGTCGCCACCCGGGCCAAGGACCTGGTCAGCCAGGGCATCCTGCGCACCTACCTGCTTGACGCCTACTCCGCCCGACGGCTGGGGCTCAGGACCACCGGCAACGCCGGCGGGGTCCATAACCTTCACATCGAACCTGGCTCCCTGGGTAGCGGCCCCCTGGATCGTGCCGGCATGCTCCAGGCCCTGGATACCGGCCTGCTGGTCACCGAACTGCTGGGCCATGGCACCAACCCCGTCACCGGCGATTACTCCCGGGGCGCCGCCGGCTTCTGGGTCGAGCGGGGTGAAATCGCCTTCCCCGTGGAGGAGATCACCATCGCCGGCAATCTCAAGGATATGTTCCTGGGCCTGCTGGCCGTCGGTAACGATTGCGATTTTCCCGGCAGCACCCGCACTGGCTCCTGGCTGATCCGCGAAATGACCATCGCCGGGGATTGACCGCCCGTCCAAACCCATCACAACTTGGGGCACGCTTTCCCGGGTCGGGTGACCTCTGGCGGGGGACGCCGTGAATCCATCCCTGGAGGCTTGACGACCGCATCCTTGCGGTCGACACCCCCGCCAGAGGCCACCCGACCCTCCCTTGACCGCCCCACTAAAAACTGAACTGTGTTGGTTATATCTCATCACCGGGGTTGTCGTGAGCCGCAGCATGAACGTTTACCTGAACATCGAGCCCAGACCGGGAAGCCGCCACCTTTAACGCCCATGGAATATCTGCACGCCATCGCCAACTGCTTTCGCGCCACCGCCCCGGTCGCGGATTACTGGTCCCTGCGCCTGGTCAGCGAGGAGACGGAGCATCTGGCGGTCCGCCAGGGGGTGACGGAACCCAGCGCCCTCGGGTCCAGCCTGGGCGCCATGCTGACCCTGGTCCAGGGGGGTGGCATCGGCTATGGCGCCACCTCGGACCTCAGCCCCGCCGGTCTGGCGGCCGCTTGGGCGCGGGCGGCGCGCTGGGCGGAGCGGCATGCCCGACTCGGGCTCTTCGGCGCGGATCGCTATCCCCGTTCCAGCCTGCGGGCGGACTATGCCAGCCCGGTGGTGGAGCCCTGGGAGTCCCTGAGCCTGGTGGACAAGCTCGACCTGCTGCATGACGCCTGCGCGGCCCTGGAGATCGACCCACGCATCGTCGACAGCTCCGCCTGGCTGGGCCGGCGGCTGGTGCGGCAACTGCTGGTCACCAGCGACGGTGGCGAGATTCGCCACCTGAGCGATCAGGTCTCCTCCGGGCTGATGGCCGTGGCCAATGCCGGCAGCCAGACCCAGACCCGCACCGGTGGGGGGGCGGACTGGGGCGGTCAGGGTGGGCTGGAGCGGCTGGCCCAGGTCGGCTTCCGCGCGGATGCCCAGCGGGTCGCCGAGGAGGCCCTCGCCCTGCTTGCCGCCCCCGAGTGTCCGGCGGGGACCCGCGACCTGCTGCTGATGCCCAGTCAGATGATCCTGCAAATCCACGAGAGCATCGGTCATCCCCTGGAGCTGGACCGGATTCTGGGCGATGAGCGTAATTATGCCGGCACCAGTTTCGTCACCCTGGACATGTTCGGGACCTATCGCTATGGCTCCGAGCTGCTGAATGTCACCTTCGATCCCCGGGTCCCCGGGGAACTGGCCAGTGCCGCCGCCGACGATGAGGGCACGCCGGCCGAACGCCAGTATCTGATCCGCGACGGCATTCTGGAGCGGCCCCTGGGCGGGCGCCTGTCCCAGGCCCGGGCCGGGCTCCCCGGGGTCGCCAATGCCCGGGCCAGCGCCTGGGACCGGCCGCCCATCGACCGCATGGCCAACCTCAATCTGGAGCCGGGGAGTGACCGTCTGCCGGACCTCATCGCCCGGGTGGAGCGCGGCGTGCTCATGGATACCAATCGCTCCTGGTCCATCGACGACAGTCGCAACAAGTTCCAGTTCGGCTGCGAGCTGGGCCGGCTGATCGAGGATGGCGAGCTGAAGGGCCTGGTGCGCAACCCCGGCTACCGTGGGATCTCGGCGCGATTCTGGCGCTCCCTGGCCGGGGTCGGTGATCCCCAGAGCCTGGAGGTCCGCGGCGTCTACACCTGCGGCAAGGGCGAACCCAATCAATCCATCCAGGTCGGCCACGCCTCCCCCCCGGCCCTGTTCCGGGCGGTTGAGGTCTTCGGGGGCGGGGAATGAAAGACGCGGCCTTTTTCGACCTCTGCGAGCGCCTGTGCCAGGAATTGCGTGGCGAAGAGGTCCTGTTCTGCAACCTGGCGGGCGAGGATTCGGATTTCGTCCGCCTCAACGGTAACCGTATCCGCCAGGCCGGGGGCATCAGCGCCTGGGGCCTGAGCCTGGATCTCATGGCCGCCCAGCGTCAGGTCCAGGCGAACTGTGACCTCAGCGGTGATCGGGACGCGGATCTGGCCAGGGCCCGATCCTTGCTCCAGCGCCTGCGGGAACGCCTCCCCCACGTCCCCGAGGACCCCTATCTCAATTACTCCACCACCGCGACCGAGAGCTTCCGCATTCAGGGATCAGGGAACGGGTTGGGGGAAGGACTCATGAGCCGGGGTAAGGGCCTCGGGGGTGAGGATAAGTCAGGTACAGGTGAACTATTGGGGGTGCGGACTGAGTCTAGGGTGCAGGATGACCCCGGGGTACGGAAGGCGTCTAGAGTCCAGGATGAGTCTGGACCGCGGCGGGGCAGCGTCGGTGGCGCCGCTCCCAGCGGTGACTGGGACAGTGCTGGCGTCATCGCCGAGCTCACCCAGGCGGCCGCGGGTCTGGACCTGGTGGGTATCTGGGCCAGTGGCGAGCTGAGCGCCGGCCTGGCCAGTTCCCTCGGCCATCGCCACTGGCATGCCAGCCGCAGCTTCAATCTGGACTTCAGTTGCTACTTGGCGGGGGACAAGGCGGTCAAGGCCAATCTCAGTGGCCAGGCCTGGGATCCTCAGGCGCTAGCAGCCAGGCTGGCCGGGGTGCGTCGTGAGTTGGAGATCCTGGCGCGCCCGGCACGTGTCATCCCGCCGGGCCGCTATCGGGCCTGGCTGGCCCCGGCGGCGGTGGCCGAACTCCTGGAACTCCTGGCCTGGGGCGGTTTTGGCCTCAAGGACCACCGCACCGCACAGACGCCGTTGCTACGGCTGGCACGAGGGGAGCGCCCGTTCGACCCCCGGATTAGCCTGCACGAGGAGCATGGCCGCGGGCTGGTGCCGGGCTTTACCGCCGAAGGCTTCGTCAAGCCCCAGTCGGTCACCCTCATCGCCGCCGGCCGCTACCAGGATTGCCTGGTGGACAGCCGCAGCGCCCGCGAATATGGCCAGGTGGTCAATGCCGCCGGGGAGGCGCCGGAGTCCCTGGCCCTGGAGCCGGGCGAGCTCCCCGTCACCGAAATGGCGCGGCAGTTGGACACCGGGCTGGCCATCGGCAACCTCTGGTATCTCAACTATGCCGACCGCAACGACTGCCGGATCACCGGCATGACCCGTTTCGCCACCTTTTGGGTCGAGAACGGCGAGCCGGTGGCCCCGGTGGAGGCCATGCGCTTCGATGATTCCCTGTACCACCTCTGGGGTGACCGCCTGGAGGGCCTGACCCGGGAGCGGGAACTCATCGTCTCGCCTGAAACCTACGAGGGCCGGTCGAGTGCCAGCGCCCTGCTGCCCGGGATGCTGGTCAGCGGGATCGATCTGACCCTGTGACGATACCCGCCGCCTGGCAATTTTCGGTTTTCCCGACCCGCCTGGCCCGGCCGAAAACCGAACTGCTTGACTTGACAATAGCTACTTATAACAACGGTCGGAGTGGCGTTGGCCTGCCGTGGTCATAAAGGATAGGTATCGGTGCCCCGAACCTTCCGACCCTTGATAGCTGGAATGGGCTTGTGATCAGGGCTGGATGTGAATGGGCGTTCCATCCTTGACGGCCTGCCAGATTTCATCCATCTCGTGATTCTTGACGGCGATGCAGCCGTTGGTCCAGTCGATGCGATCATATTCGGCCTGCACGGCCGGTGATTTGATGTAGTTCGGCCGGCCATGGATCATGATCATGCCGCCCGGTTGGTAGCCGGCCTCTTGGGCGCGCAACCGGTCATCGACGTTGGGATAAGAAACGTGGATCGACTTGTAGAACTGGCTACGGTGGTTACGCCAGTCCAAAACGTACTTACCTTCCGGGGTCCGTTGGTCACCCTCCCGGTACTTGTGGCCGGTCGGGTCCTTGCCCAAGGCGACCCGATACTCACGTACCACCTTACCATCCTTGATCAGCCGCAACTTGCGATCCGACTTATCGACCACGACCTCGTCAGCGGCGGTCAGTTTGGAGGGGGAGCTATCTTTGGTGGTGGAGCAACCCGCCAGCCAACCGGCCAAACAGAGCGCGGCGCAGAGAATGACACCCGCCTTGGCACCGGCCATGGCAGGAGAAAAGGGATCATGTCTACAGAGTGGATTCATGCCGTCTACCAACCCAACAACTAGCAACAAACACTCAAAGTAAACGACGGCAGGTTTTCCCCGTCAAGTGGTTACGGCCAGCTTGGCATCCGGGCCGGGGGGCATTGTTTCCAGCTTATTGAACTTAAATAAGAATCCCGGTTTTGGGTCGGGTGAGGGAGGAGCGGAAAAGCGGCCCAGGGTTTGGCGAGGGGGCTAAGCGCATCCCGATCCCCGGCGGGGATCAGGCATGGGAATTCCGCGGTCCCGCTATCAGAGATAACGCAGGGACGAATCGCGGTCGTGGTTGGCCGGCTGAATCTGCGGCTCGGTCAGTTCCATGGCGGCAGGACGGGCTCCCTCGGCCGCTAGACGTTCCTGCTCGTTCAGGATCATGGTGGACGAGACGCTACCCACAGTGATGGTGATGGCCGTGAGAACGCTGAACATGCGGGCTTCCTCCCGAAAACATTGGTTCTGTGCTTTTCATTATATAAGCGTTTACTAATTTATCAACCCACCGAGACACCCCTCCTGGTCCGGACGGGGTTCAGGCGGCGGGAGGGCGGCGATATGCCAGCATGAGCAGCAGGCCGCCCGCCAGGATCATGGGCAGGCTGAGGAGTTGGCCCATGGTGAGCCAGTCGAAGGCCAGGTAGCCGAGGTGGCTGTCCGGCACCCGCACCAGTTCCACCAGGCTACGGAAGACGCCGTAGCCGACCAGGAAGAGTCCGGAAACGGCCATGGTCGGCCGCGGGCGGCTGGAGAAGAGCCAGAGGATGACGAACAGCGCCAAGCCCTCCAGGGCGGCCTCATAGAGTTGGGAGGGGTGCAGGGCCTGGCTCCACTCGGCACCCGGCGGCAGGTCCCGGCAATAGGCGGGAAAGCGCTCACAGGATAGGTGCAGGCCCCAGGCGACATCCGTGGCCCGGCCCCAGAGCTCGCCATTGATGAAGTTGCCGATGCGCCCGGCCAGCAGTCCCAGGGGCACCAGCGGGGCGATGAAGTCGGTCACCTGAAAGAAGGTCCGGCCCAGTTTTTTGCCAAACCAGGCCATGGCGACCAGAACGCCGATGAGGCCGCCATGGAAAGACATGCCCCCCTCCCAGACCCGGAACAGGTTCAGGGGGTTGGCGAGGATCTGGTCGAAGCCATAGAACAGCATGTAGCCCAGCCGCCCACCAAGGATGACGCCGATCACCCCATAAAAGAGTAGGTCGTCCACCTGCGGGGCGGTCCAGCCCGAGCCGGGTCGACTGGCGCGGTACCGGCCCAGGGCCCAAAAGGCGCCAAAGCCGATCAGGTACATGAGGCCGTACCAGTGGATCTTGAGGGGCCCCAGGGCCAGGGCGACGGGGTCGAGATCGGGATAGGTCAGCATGGGAGGCATTTTAGCGCAGCCTGGGGGGTGGGGGGGATGCTGGTAAGCCATCTGAAGCCATCTGAATGACTTGACGAGATTCCCTTGGGCCAATAGGTTACACGAGACGCCCCGGGGGTCAGGTTAGGCATGGGTCCAACCCATCCCACCCGTGTCCGATTTCCAATCGTCAGGCTCTTTCCAATCGAGTTGCTGTTATGCCCATGGAAGCCAAAGGTCGCGACCTCTTCATCGTCGATAACAGTGTCGCCGGCTGGACGGGGATCCTCGAGAAGGCATTCCAGCGTAAGAACCCCCTGTTCACCCTGCCCATGTACTACCCCCTGGCCTGGTACAAGGGTCCAGACAAGACCATCGATCCCTTTGAGCAGAACCGGCAGAAGCAGGTCGTCGGGCTGATTCGCACCAACTTCCTGAAGCGTTTTGAAAGCTCCGTGGCCGCCTTCGAGATGTCCTGCGATCGACTGTTAAAAAAGCTCATTGCCTTCGTCCAGGTCCATAGCGCCAGCGAGGCCGAGAAGAAGCGCCTGGAGCGCTGGAAGACCCAGAACGCCGAGATCCTCGGCTACGCTGTCCAGCGCCATCTTGACTTCTTCGTCGTCGCCCTGAACGAGACCATCCGCCTGATGCAGGGGATCGACGCCGTCATCGACGAACACGGCGGCTGGCCAGGGGCCTTCGCCCAGACCTCCAGCGATCAAGCATAGCGGTCCGCCGCCGATGATCACCCAACCCCAGATCGCCGCCGCCGTGGAGCGGCTCGCGCAAGCGGCCCAGCCCGAGCGCATCCTCGTCTTCGGCTCCCACGCCCGCGGGGAGGCACGGGAGGAGTCCGATCTCGACCTGCTGGTTATCGAGACCGAGGTCCCGGATCGCGCCGCGGAGATGGTGCGCCTGCGGCGCTTGCTGCGTCCGCTGCGCATCCCGGTCGATATCCTGGTGTATTCCCGCGCCGAGGTGGAGCGCTGGGGCAACCAGCCAGGCTGCGCCCTGTTTTGGGCGCTGCGGGAGGGGAGGGTCGTCTATGGCTGAGCGGACTTTGGCGGAGACATTGCTGTTGGCCGCGAAGCGGGATGAGCAGGCGTTTCGTAAGCTTGCGGAGGATCCGACGTTGCATGACTCCCTGGCGGGCTTCCATGCCCAGCAAGCGATCGAGAAGGCCTTGAAGGCGGTGCTGGCCCAGGCGGGGATCGAGTTCCGCCGCACCCATGACATCGCGGAGCTGTTGGACCGCTTGGAGGATTCCGGCTTACCCGCACCGCCTTACGCCGATCGCCTGGACGAACTCAACCCCTACGCGGTGGAGGTGCGCTATGGCATGATCGAGCCTACTGGATTGAACAGAACCGCAACTGCCCGCTGGGTTCGGGAGGCCATCATCTGGTCCAGCGCCTACGTCAAAGCTGCCCAGCGTTCCCCATCGCCGGGCGACCGATGATGCCAGTGCCACGGACTGGGCGGCGGAACGGGTCGAGGTGGAGCAAAGGCATCGTGGGTCACGGCCCCTTCATCATGTATACCCGCAGGAGATCAGCCAGGCGATCCACGACTACAACAGCGGCAAGTTCGGGCGGATCGCCCATTAGCAGAGACCAGACGCCAACCAGGGCTGGCATGAATAGCGGGTGTAGGCCAACGCAAACGCCGCCGTGAGGCGCTGAGCGACCAGTCGGGCAGCCCCTCGTTCATGACTCGGCCTCTCTGGCGTTGCTTTCCCTCGTACCCAAGCCCCGCCGGTGCTTCAGGCCGCCAGTCCCTTGGTCTGCAACGCCTTGATCCTGTCCCGCACCGCCGCCGCCTTCTCAAACTCCAGGTCCTTGGCGTGCTGGTACATCTCCTTCTCCAGGGCCTTGATCTTGCGCGCCATTTGCGCCGGGGTCAGGCCGGCGTACTCGGCGGTCTCCTCCGCCACCCGGGCGTATTCCTTGGCCGACTTGGG
>SACH01000677.1 GCA_009928645.1 Gammaproteobacteria bacterium
GTATTCCGCCAAAAAAGCCGGGGCGACAATTGGGAGGCCACTTCCAGGCAGGTAGTGCCCTTGACGGTAGGGATTGATATCCACTCCGTGACTGATGACCCCCGCACCATCCAGGGTCGCGAGAAAGGCGGCGGCCTTGGAGCCGGCACCCCAGAGCACGACCTTTTTCCCCGCCTGGCGATACCGTCCTAAGCGTTTCACCCACTCCTCGCGCTGGGCTGCGAAACGGGCAGGGAAACTGGCCACCAGTTCGGCAACGGTGGCCAGGTCATCCTCTTGCGGCAAAGGCTCCTGGGAGACCGGCAGGGCGGCGGCCCTGGCCTCCAGGGTCAGATACTGGCCCTCGTATTCGGTGTCCAGGCTCAATACCTCGAAACCCTGACGACGGAAAAGCCTGGCGAGGGAGCCCGGCGTGAAGTAAGAGCAGTGCTCGTAATAGATGTCCTCGAAGGCGCAGTCGCGCAGGATGCGGATGGACTCGGGGATCTGGAAGAAGACTGGGGTCCCAAGGCGATCGCCGATGGCCCGCCGGACTTGGGCGACGAATTCGCCCACCGGATGAATATGTTCCAGGGTCATCTTGCAGGCGACGAAGTCCCCCCGCGCCGCAGCGTAACGCTCCGAGTAGAAGTCCGCGATCACCTGTACCCGCTCCGCCGCCGGCCCCTGGATACGGCCGCTGTGGACACCCGGATCGAAGCCGATACCGCGATTGCCACCTTGCTCGCACAAGAGCATCAGGAATTCGCCCTTACCGCAGCCGATCTCGATGATGTCCTTGTCATGCAGGTCGTAGCGGTCGACGAGTCGCTCCGCCAAGGCGCGATGAAAGCGATTGAAGGTGGGGGAAAAGCCCTGGGTCTCTTCGTAGCGGGCCGAGTATTCCGTCAGCCGCGGCTCGAAGGCCAGGTTGGAGATGAAGCCACAGCTCGGGCAGAACCCCAGGCGGATAGCGCCTTGGGGATAGGCCAGGGCCTCCTCCCGGCTGTCCAGCAGGATGCAACTGTTGCTGGGCACGGCCTCAACCTGGTGAAAAATCTCCATGCCTGAGGCCCGGCAACTGGGGCATATCCCGGTGAGTTGATCAGTCTGGTGCATGCATACCTCCGCCAATCCATCCATCCCCCCCCCGACACGCTTCAGAGGACGCGCGGCTCCGGCACGGGGACGATGAAGCGACCGCCAGCCTGCTCATAGTCCGCCTGTTGGGCGCGGATCTCGGCGGCGAAATTCCAGGCGAGCAGCAGCACATAGTCGGGCCGGGCCTCGCTCAGGCGCTCCGGACCAAAGATGGGCAGGTGCTGGCC
>SACH01000678.1 GCA_009928645.1 Gammaproteobacteria bacterium
CGGTGATCCGGTAGAGCCGATCCAGCCCGAACCGGCGAGTGGCATCGGGGTCATGCCCCGACAGTCGCAGGCCCGTCACCATCCCGCCAATGCCAACTTCAGTGCTTGCCCGGAGGCCTTCACAAACCTTAATAGCCCTGCAGATATCCTGCGCCTGGAGCCCAATATGCGGTCTCGATCGTAAGCCTATAACATTTGGGTGAGGTATCGGTTTAGGGCGGTTCGGAATACCGAAGATGCAGTTGTGATGGGTATCACTTCGCCCCGTCCACCTTCCGGTTGGGTACTGAATCCAGTGCTATGGCCAATGCCCTCGAACCTGGGCTTGAGATGCGTTACTAGACCAGTCGTCTGACAATCACCTCAACGCTTCACGACCCTATTTCACACTTCCTGCACCCTCACCGCCGATAATGGCGCCATGGTCAGTCTCTCCATCCGCACCAAGCTCTTCCTGACTCTGCTCACGGCCGGCTCCCTGGCGGTGGCGGGGATGCACGCCTTCATGAGTTGGTCCTTCAACAACGGCCTGGTGGAATTTGCCGAGACCCGCCAGCAAGAGCGGCTGGAACAGATCGCCGAGCGCCTGGTGGAGCGTTACAAAGCCGATGGCGGCTGGGAGCGTATCGCCGCGGACAAGGGCATCTGGATCGGTATCCTCACCGACTACGCCCGGCCGACCCCCTATCCCGGACAAGGCCCCCAGACCCAGGGCATGATGGACGCCCTGATGGGCCGTCCCCGCGCTGATGGGGCCAGCGGTCCAGGACGCATGGATGGCATGAGCGGTATGGGCGTTATGGGTTGGGGCTGGGGCCGAATGATGGGCGGTCCCCATCACGGCCCCGACGGCTCCCGGGGCGCGGCCCCGGAGGTTGGCCCCGGTGGTCCCTCGCGTTTTCGCGACCACTTGATGCGGTTCCGCGACGGGGAACCCGGCCTCTGGCCCCCCACCGCCCTGGTGGAAGAGGCCCGCCGTCCCGGCGGCCGGCCCCTGTTCTTCTCCTACCGCCTCATGCTGCTCGACGCCGAGGGCAATCCCATCCAGGCCCAACCCGACCTGCTCCCCGGCGCCCCGCGTTACCCCCTACGCCTGTACGGGGAGCGCATCGGCGAACTGGCCCTGATCCCCGGCCCCTACCTGCCCGAATCCAGCGAACTGCAATTCAAGGAAAGCCAAGGACAGGCCCTGTTACTCATCGCCTTGGCCATGGTCCTGCTCTCCACCCTCTTCGCCTTCCCCCTTGCCCACCGCCTCACCCGCCCCGTGCGCGCCTTCCAGGACACCGCCCGCCGCCTGGCCTC
>SACH01000679.1 GCA_009928645.1 Gammaproteobacteria bacterium
CGGTGATCTGGCGATCTGGATCTTCATCCTCGCGGAGTTGTCGGTCTTCGCCATCTTCTTCGCCGCTTACGCCTTCACCCGCATGAATCACGTCGCGCTTTTCAATGAGTACCAGTTGACCCTGGACCGTGGCGCGGCCCTGATCAATACCCTGGCCCTGATCACCAGCAGCTATTTCGTGGTGCGGGCCGTGGCCGCCATCCGGGGTGGCGAGGGCCGCCGCTGCGCCGGCTGGCTGGGCCTGGCCATCGCCATGGGCGGCGTCTTTCTGGGGGTGAAGGGCTATGAATACGCCCATCACTTCGGCCAGGGCATCACCCTGTCCACCAACACCTTCTACATGTTTTACCTGTCCCTGACCTTCTTCCACTTCATGCATGTCATCCTCGGCCTGGTGATCCTGTCGGCGGTAGCCCTCAAGGCCCGCCAGGGGGCCTATGACGCCCAGGAGCATACCGGCGTCGAGACCGGGGCCTCCTACTGGCATATGGTCGACCTGGTGTGGCTGATCCTCTTCCCCCTGGTTTACGTCATGCGCTGAGGTGACCGCCATCATGAGCAGCCCTTCCGCCTTTCCCCGCCCCTGCACCCGCGTCTACCTGGTCCTGATCGCCTTGACCTTCGCCACCTACAGCGTCGGCGAACTGGGGCTCAGCGGCCTCACCGCCGCCCTGCTCGTCCTGGCCGGCGCCCTCGTCAAGGGCCACCTGGTGGGTGACTTCTTCATGGGTCTGCATGGCCTGCGGGGCCCCTGGCGCTGGGTCATCCTGATCTGGCTGCTCCTGATCGGCGGTCTTATCACCACGGCCTTTACCCTGACACCCCATTAGGACTTTTTCATGCCCCTTTCCGACTCCCTCGTGGTCGATGCCACGGCGAACCCCATCCACTACCAGCCCCAGGGCCGGGAGGTGGAGACCTTCGAGCAGGCCTTCCACCACCGCCTGCCGGTGATGATCAAGGGCCCCACTGGCTGTGGCAAGACGCGACTGGTGCGCTACATGGCCCAGCGCCTGGGCCGGCCCCTCTATACCGTCGCCTGCCACGACGACCTGACGGCGGCGGACCTGGTGGGCCGGCACCTGATCGGCGACAACCGCACCTTCTGGTCCGACGGCCCCCTGACTCGTGCCGTGCGCGAGGGCGCCATCTGCTACCTGGACGAGGTGGTGGAGGCGCGCAAGGACACCACCGTGGTCCTACACCCCCTCACCGACGACCGTCGCATCCTCATCCTGGAGCGCACCGGCGAGACCCTGGCGGCCCCGCCCGGCTTCATGCTGGTGGTGTCCTACAACCCC
>SACH01000680.1 GCA_009928645.1 Gammaproteobacteria bacterium
GGTCGCCGTTCTCGTCCGGAAAGCGCCACGCCGCCAAGGCGAGGGCGAAGACCGCGATCTCGACACAGCGGGCGTCGATTTCCAGGCCGTGCAGGTTGTGGCGCAGCACGGCATCCACCGCCTCGCGCGCGCTCAAGCCCTCGGCCGCCATGCGCATCGGCACCAGCAGCAGGAAGGCGGCGACCAGGAAATGCCCTGACCCGCAACAGGGGTCGAGCAGCTTGAAGTCGGCCAGGGTTTCCGGCCAGCCTTCGAAGCGGCCGGCGGCGGGGATTTGCGCCCCCTCTCCCCGGCCCTCTTCATCGAGAGCAGTGCGCGATGGGAGCGTGCGCAGATAGGGCAGCGGCACCGGGCAGGGCATGTCGGGATGGCGTGTCACCCACCAGGCGCCAAGCGAGTTGTGGAGCAGAAAGTCCACCATGTAGGGCTCGGTGAAGAGCTGGGTGACGGCGGGCAGCTCGTCGGCGCCGATCTTGACCTCGGAGGCGTTGACCTCGTCCTTGCGCTTGGCCTGCCAGAACTGATAGTCCCAGCCCAGGCTGTCGCTGGCATGGAAGACCTCGGTCGGCAATTTGGCCAGCAGGTGTTCCAGCGCGCGTTGATGCTCGGGGGCGAAGCTCAGCTCGAACACCGGGCTGCGCGGCTTGAACACCTGCGGGAGCATGCGTGCGGCCAGCTTGCCGGCCAGCTCCCATTGGCTCTTGGCACCCAGTGCCAGATCGGGGTGTTGGTCGACCATGTCGCGGCAGTCGTCCAGCGACACCGAGGCGCCGGGTTCCCACATCAGCAGGCCGTTCTCGGCCAGGAAGCGCGCGAAGAGCATACGGTGCCAGTGCTCGTAGGCGACCTCCCACACCAGGCGCCGGATCTCCTGGGTGTCGTTGGTGTGCTTGGTGTCCCCCAGCGCGCGACCGTGGGCGCGGAGGCGACGGCGCAGTGCCTTGTTGTCATCGATCAGATAGTCCGGCGCCTTGGCCTCGCCGACGGCGAGCTGCACCAGGGACGCACGCGCGGCCTGCTCCGCGACGTCGCGGGCCGCTTTGACGCTGTTTTCCAGTTGAGTGCGGAGGGGCTTGGGAAGCGGGGCGGTCATGAGTCACGGGTCCAGTTTTCGACGACCAGACCAGGGTAGTCCTTAAAGTCGTTTTCGTTGTTGGTGACCAGGGTGGCGCCGATGCCGAGCGCGTGAGCGGCGATCAGGAGATCCATGGCATTGCGCCGGCGATCGGGAACGGCGGCTCGCAGCACGCCGTAGGCGTGAGCCGCGGCTTCGTCGAAGGGAAGATACGGAACCCGCTGCA
>SACH01000681.1 GCA_009928645.1 Gammaproteobacteria bacterium
GGCGGGTCCTGGCTCGTCCTGGCAAATCACCACCCGCGGTTCAGGGGTCAGCATGCCCCAAGGCCGGCGGGCGCGCCGGGCCCGCAAGCTTGTGGCGGGGCGGCGTGGTGGTGGTCTTCCCCCCTCAAAAGCAGGGCAGCGTTCCCTCTTAGAGGTTGAAGTCGGCCTCATCGTCCCACTTCTCGTCCTCATCCACCTCATCCTGATGATCCTCGACCGCCAGCGGGCGGTACGCCTCGCGCATCGCCTGCTCTTCAGCGGTAAGCTTGCGCCGATACGTCTGCATGTAGGGTTACTTCTCGTTGAAGTACCCGCGCTCCCGACCCAGCTCCTCGGAGTAGATCAGAATAGAAGTCATCCACTGATTGATGCTAGTGAATTCATCCCAGAAATTTTCACAGACGGCTTCGTAGTTCATGGTTACCTCTCATTGTGTCTTAATGCCCTCAAAAGCGGGTCAGCGTTCGTACCTCGGCCAAAACTTTCTCACTTCCGATCATGGACATGCACAGGGTGAAAAAAAGTGATCCACAAGACCAAAATGATGGTGTGAAAAAGTAGGGTTTTTCGTCAGCTGAGCAGGCCCATGGCAGAAGAGCAATCGGGTCTTTAGTCCACCCCCTTAGCACACTGCAAGCCAGGCTGTTCACGGATAATCGCCGGGTTCCTGGTGCTATCAACCCATGCCCCATAGGCTTCAGTGTTGGCCCTGCTGGCCGGCGCCCAGCCCTCAGACGGGCCGTGTCTCAGGCCAGCCGCTCCAGCCAGCCCAGCTCATAGGCCGTGGCCGCCAGCTCCCCGGCATCCAGGACCTTACCCTCCGGCAAGCGCTCCTTGAGGCGCAGCACCAGGGCGCCATCCCCGGGCGCCATGGCCACGGTGATCCGGTTGGTGGGGATCTCCCGCCCCAGCAGGGCGGTCAGAAAGTCCGCCGAGGCGGCATGGCCAATGGCCGAGGTAAATCCCGCCGTCAGGTGCTGACGGGCCTCCGCCAGGGTCAGGGGGCCGGTAAAGCGGAAGTCACCATAGGCGGTGAGAATCGGGGTGTTGAGCAGGTAAATCATGGACAGGGATCTGGCATGGAAGCGGCGGGTCGCGCGCGGCCCGGCGGTCGGGGACGGATTTCCGGCGCCAGCATGCCCCAGGCCCGGTGGAATGTCCGGGCCCGCAAGCTTGTGGCGCCCGGAGGGCGCTAGGGCATCGCGGGGTCAGCCGCCAGATGGTAGGCCCCCAGGCCGAAGGTGGTGTTCTTGCCGGCATGGACCCATTGCCCCAGCCACAGCAGGGGCCAAAGGTTGGGT
>SACH01000682.1 GCA_009928645.1 Gammaproteobacteria bacterium
TCCATTCAGTGCCGATCGCGGCCATCTGCATCATCTGGTGTCGCGGTGGTTGCGCAGCACGCGTAAGGCCCTGGTGTTGCTCCTGGCCGTGGCGGCGCTGTTAGCGGGGTTAGGGGTGGCCTTACAAGTCTGGCAGGTGCCCGAGTGGGTGCGTTTCCTGGGGGCCATGCTGATCTTTGGCCTCTATCTGCTGGTGCTGCGCAATGTTCGGTGCTGGTACCGGCGCTACTCCCAGGCGCATCGCTGAGGGGCCTGGGGCAAGGGAAGGGCGAAGTGGTTTCAGTTTTAAAGCTGGCGCTGGCGTTCTGCCGGTGGATCAAGTGGACTGGCGACGTCCGCCAATCACCAGCGGCCAGCCCGGCGGCAACAGCCACCGGATTTGAGCCTTTTCCGGCCAGGGGCGTCATCGTGACCAACGAGCTTATCGACCGCTTGCGTGATGCGGAAGGGATCTGATGCGGGCCTTGCTTGACGTTAACGTACTGATCGCCCTGCTGGATGCTGGTCATGTGCATCACCACCGCGCCAGCCAGTGGCTGGCTCGGGAAATCGGGCACGGCTGGGCTTCCTGCCCCCTGACCCAAAATGGCTGCCTGCGCATCATGGCCCAGCCGGCTTACCCGCAAGCGCTGCCCCCGGCCGCCATTGCCAGTCGCTTGCAGCAAGCCACCACACATCCGGCGCACCGTTTTCTGCCAGACGACTACAGCTTGCTCGATGCCAGAGCCATCGGCGGCCGCGCCCCACTCGCGGACTGAGCGCCGTCGATGAGGGGTGAATGCCGCGTCGCCGTATCCCTCGTCATTCCGGCCGGGAAGCCGGAATCCAGGGCAGGGATAGCAACCTCGCAGTCACCACCGGCGCCAAAGTGGCCCGTCCGCTCACCCTCCCTGGCCTGGGTCCCGGCTTCCCGGCCGGGACGACGAACCACCCCCACCAAAACCCGAATCACCCCCACCAGAACCTGGCACCGGCCAGGTTTTTTTATGTTTGGGCCATCCTCTTCCGCGCGCTCGCGGCCTGGGCGGGCCTCGAGGTGGTGCGGATCGACTTGATCGAGGGCCGGCCGGAGTACCTGCGGTTTTCGGCGCCGACCTATCTCCTCGGCTGGCTTTACGAGCGGGTGGTGAATCGGGTCCCGGGTTTGGCCAGGTTGCGGGTGTTGTTGGTGGTGGAATTGCGCAAGCCGGGCTAGGGGCGGGTGGGCGGCGGACGCTGTAGGCTTGTCTGGAGAGCCCCTAAACGCTAGCATTTTGCTAGCAACCCTGTTCGGAGTTTCGCGATGCCCACCCTGGTCTTAC
>SACH01000035.1 GCA_009928645.1 Gammaproteobacteria bacterium
ATCGACCAGGACCACCACCGGCTGGCCATGCCGGTCGCGGGCGTGGCGGATCAGGTCGCCAAAGCAACCGGGGACATCGTTGTGTTCCCAGTCACAGGCGATGCCGAGCCGCTCGCCGTTGTCCTGAATCAGGCGATAGATGCGCCGGTCCAATTCCGCCCGGCTTTGCACCACCCCGGCGGCGAAGTCCAGCAGGATGACCGGATAGCGCCGATTCCAGTCCCACTGGTCATGGATGAAGAGCCCGCGAAAGAGTGGTTCATTGCCCTCGAAGAGTTCCTTCAGGGTATCGACGAACAGGCTCTTGCCAAAGCGGCGCGGACGGGAGAGGAAATAGGCCCCGGGTTGCCGGGCCAATTCCCAGGCATGAGGGGTTTTGTCCACGTAGCACATGCCATGGGCAATGATCTTCTCCAGGCTATTGATACCAATAGGGAGGGTTTGGAGTTCGGCAGGCATGGCGGCAGGTTTCCCTCGTCGATGGGGTCTCCAGAGTATAGCCCAGACCGTTGAGGCCCCTTGTCGCGGTGCATGACACGGTCTGGCTTCAGCGGCAGGTGCTGATCAGACCTGCCACATCAAGAAAAGGCGCCATGGAGGGCCCTGGTTCGTCCAGCCAGGGGATATGGCCCAGTAGGGGGGCGGGTAGCAACGACACCAGGGTCGCAAGATTTTCCTCCCGGCGCGCCATCTCTGGGTCGATCTCGTTCGCCACCCACCCGGCCAGTCGGCAACCGCCAGCGAGGATGCTCTCGGCGGTCAGCAGGGCATGGTTGAGGCAGCCGAGACGCAGGCCGACCACCAGGATGACGGGCAACCCCAGCAGACCCGGCAGATCGCTTACCGCCAGATCGGGACCCAGAGGCACCCGCCAGCCGCCCACGCCCTCGACAATCACCAGATCCCCCAAGACGGCAAGGTCCCAAGCCCGGGCGCGGATGAGGTCTGGATCGATGCGCACCCCGGCCTCCCGGGCCGCGATATGGGGGGCGACGGGCGGGAGAAAGGCATAGGGATTGACCCAATCATAGGGGACGTGGCAGATGGAATGGGCCAGTAGACGTTCTGCATCAGAATTCCGCAGCCCCTTCCCGTCAGGAGGTGCCAGGTTGGGGCAAAATGTCGCCGAACTCTCGGACAGGTCTTGAGCATCGTTCAGGCTCGAAGCGGGAAAGAAGGCTGTAGCGGTAGGGGGCGAGGGAGGGGTCGAGGAAGAGACCAAACTGCACCCCGAGGCCACCGGCTTCATGCCCTGGACGCGGAATCCGGCCTGCCGCAAGGCCAGGATGAGGCCGAGGCTGACCTCGGTCTTACCACAGCCGGTATCGGTGCCGGTGACGAAGAAGCCTTTCAACGACAAAGACCAAGACCAGGCCAGGGACCAGAGCCAGCGGCAAGCGCAGCCGCCGGCCTCATCCCGGGGAACGACGGCCGATGGCGCTCACCGGCAGGGTCACCGCGCCGTCTGCGGCGACCCGCTGCATGGAGGCCCAGGCGTGGCCATAGACCACCTCATAGGTGGCGGGCAGCCGGCCCTCGGTACGATGGAACTCGTAGGCGGAACGCATGGCATGCCAGCGGGCCTTGCCCGTCAGGCCGCGAGGGCGTTCCCGGGTGGCGTTGGTTGCCCCCAGGCCCCGCAGATCGTCCAAAAGCCCGCTCAAGTCCGCGTAGGTCAGGGTCAGATACTCGGCATCGAGCACCGGCCCCTCAAAGCCGGTGCGGACCAGGGCATCGCCCACGTCATGCATGTCGAGGAAGGGGCTGACATGGCCATGACCATCGGCCTGGGCCCAGGCCGCCCGCAGTTCCCGCAGGGTGTCCGGACCGAACGTGGTGAACATCAGCAGGCCACCGGGGGCGAGAACGCGCCGCAGTTCGGCGAAGGTGCGGTCCAGGTCATTGCACCACTGGAGGGTGGCGTTGGAGAAGACGAAGTCGATGCTGCCCGTCGCGAGAGGCAAGGCTTCGGCGTCGGCGCAGAGGCAGGTCGGACGGCGCAGCAGGCTGCCGCGACGACGGGCCAGGCGCAGCATCTCGAAGGCGAAGTCGAGGGCCAGGACCCGCGCCTGGCGATAGCGGCGCTGGAGGTCGTCCACCGCCAGGCCGGTGCCCGCCCCCAGATCGAGGATGGTCTTGGGCGTGAGCCGCACGTAGTCCAGCCGCTCCAGCAGACGGGACGCCATCTCCCGCTGCAGCACCGCGACACCGTCGTAAGTCGCCGCGGCACGGTCGAAGGCCTGCCGGGCGGCCCGCTTGTCGATGGCCGCGTCCGGACGGGGCCGTCCCCTGGGATCATGGGCCTTAGCCTCCATGGAGAGCGAATCCTGGTCCAGGGTCGCGGCTTGAGGATAAGTCTCCATCAGGTCTCCAGTTCCCAGAGAAAGGACAACAGGGCGGCGGTGGTGGCCGCCGGGTGGGAAAGGAATGGCGCATGGGCGGCGCGGGGGATGGCCTGGACCCGCGCCTGGGGCAGCAGGGCGGCGATCGAACTGGCGACGGCGGCGGGGACCAGGGTGTCGCGCTCGCCGAAGAGCCAGAGGCTGGGGCAGGCCAGTTCCGGCAGTCTGGCGCGCAGATCCGCATCCCGCAACAGGTCCAGGCCCAGGGCCAGGGCGGCGGGATCCGGCGCGGGCCGCGCCGCCAGTTCCTGGCGCAACTGACGCAGGGTCTCCCGCTCCGCCTCGCTGCCCTTCACCTGGAGGGCGAGAAAGCGCTGCAAGGTACCCGTGGGGTCCGCCAACAAATCGTCATGGAAGCGGGCCAGGGTCGCGGCGGGCATGGCCGCCGGCCAATCGGGGCCCTGGGCGAAGCGCGGCGTGGCCGTCAGCAGGACCAGACCGCTCAGGCGCTCAGGGGAGCGCCGGGCCGCCGCCAGGGCCACCAGACCGCCCAGGGACCAGCCCACCCAGCAGGCCCGAGCCGGCGCCGCCGCTAGGCAGGCCTCCGCCCAGTCGTCCAGCCCCCACCAGGCCGGGTCCCAGGGGCTGGCGCCGTGGCCCGGCAGTTCGATGGCCGTGAGGCGATGGCCCAGGGCCAGGTCCACCGGCAGGCCGCGCCAGACGGCGGCATTCATGCCCCAACCATGGAGCAAGACCAGGTCGCGGCCCTGGCCCCGGGTTTCACTGTAAAGCCACTTGGTCATGGCACTGTTCGCGCCACCGGTTCGCGGTCCTGAACACCAGGCAGCTCCGCCAGGGCCTCCAGCAGCCGTTCCAGGTCCTGATCCGTGTGCAGGGCGGAAAAGGTCACGCGCAGGCGGGCAGAACCCACCGGCACCGTCGGCGGCCGGATGGCGATGACCAGCAGACCGCGGTTCTCCAGGGCCTGGCTCCAGGCCAGGGCGCGTTCGGCACTTCCCGCCAGGAGTGGCTGGATGGGGGTCAGGGAGGGCAGCAAGGGCAAATTGAGCCGCGCCGCCCCGTCGCAAAAGCGGTCGATCAGCGCCTGCAGCCGCTGCCGTCGCCAGTCCTCGCGCCGGGCCAGGGCCAGGCTGGCGCGGGTGGCCGCCGCCAGGGCCGGCGGTGGGGCCGTGGTGTAGATGTAGCTGCGGGCGGACTGGATGAGGGTCTCGATCAGATCCTCCTCCCCGGCGACGAAGGCGCCGAAGGTACCCAGGGCCTTGCCCAGGGTGCCGACGAGGATCGGAACATCCGCCAGCCCCAGGCCGAAGTGGTCCAGGCTCCCCCGGCCTTCCCGCCCCAGGACGCCGATACCGTGGGCATCGTCCACCAGCAGCCAGGCCCCCGCCGCCCGGGCGCTGGCCGCCAGTTCCGGCAGGGGCGCCAGGTCGCCGTCCATGCTGAAGACGCCATCGGTGGCAATGAGGGTTGTCGCGGCGTTCTCCGCGGTCGAGGGGAGGTTGCCCATACCCCCGCCGTGACTAGCCAACTGGCGTCGCAGGGCGGCCAGATCCCCATGGGGATAGCGGCGCAGCCGGGCCCGGGCCAGCAGGGCCCCGTCGATGAGGGAGGCGTGATTGAGCTTGTCCTCGAACACCGCATCCCCCGGCCCGGCCAGGGCCTGGATGACGCCCAGATTGGCCATGTAGCCGGTGGAGAACAGCAGGACCCGCGGGCGACCGAGGAAGTCCGCCAGCTCCTCCTCCAGGGCCTGATGCTCCGGACCATGACCGGCGACCAGATGGGCCGAGCCGCTGCCGACGCCGTACAGGTCGGCACCACGCTGGAAGGCCGCCACCACCTTCGGATGCCGGGCCAGGCCCAGGTAGTCGTTGGTGCAAAAGGCGATGGCCGGCCGGCCATCCAGGGTCAGGCGCGGACCCGGGGCCTCGGCGACCAGCCGTCGCCGCCGATAGAGATGCGCCGCCTGGCGGCGCCCAAGCTCGCTCCGCAGATCGCGCATCAGGTCCTGCCCTTGTCCCCGAGAGATTTCAGTTCCCGAGAGTTTTCAGTGCTCGGGCTGGAGTCTAAGGGTCGGGTGGCTTCTGACGGGGGTGTCGACCGCAGGGATGCGGTCGTCAAGCCTCCAGGGACGGATTCACGGCGCCCCCCGTCAGAGGCCACCCGACCCGGCACAATCGAGCCTTGATGGCAGATGAGCACCCTGATGGGGATTGAGATGGGGACGGGGATCACCGCCGCTAGCTCAGTGGGTGGCACACCGCTCGCAGGGACCGGGATGGTCCCGCTCCGCCGCGTCCAGGGTCTCGAAGGAGAGGCCGAGACGGCGGAAGAGGTCGAGATCCCGATCCGCCACCGCGTTGGGGGTGGTCAGCAGGCGCTCGCCGTAGAAGATGGAGTTGGCCCCCGCCAGGAAGCACAGCGCCTGCAACTCGTCGCTCATGTCGGCGCGGCCGGCGGACAGGCGCACATGGGAGGCGGGCATGAGCAGGCGGGCGACGGCGATGGTGCGCACGAACTCCAGGGGGTCGAGCCGGGGTGTGCCATGGAGGGGCGTGCCCTCCACCTGGACCAGCAGGTTGATGGGCACGGACTCGGGGTGCTGGCTGAGATTGGCAAGTTGCTGTAACAAGGCGGCGCGGTCCTGGCGGGACTCGCCCATACCGAGGATGCCGCCACTGCACACCTTGATGCCGGCCCCCTGGACCCGCGCCAGGGTGTCGAGACGGTCCTGATAGGTGCGGGTGGTGATGACCTGGCCGTAGAACTCCGGGGAGGTGTCCAGGTTGTGGTTGTAATAGTCCAGGCCGGCGGCCTTGAGACGCCGGGTCTGGTCGGCGGTGAGCATGCCCAGGGTGACGCAGGTCTCCAGGCCCAGGTCATGGACAGCGGCGATCATGGCCGTCACCTGGTCCAGATTCTTGTCCGTAGGGTTGCGCCAGGCGGCCCCCATGCAGAAACGGGTGGCGCCCTGGGCCTTGGCCGCCGTGGCGGCGGCGGTCACCTCCGCCAGGGGGAGCAAGCGTTCGGGCTCCAGGTCGGTTCCGTGCCGGGCGCTCTGGGAGCAATAACCGCAGTCCTCCGGACAGGCGCCGGTCTTGATGCTGAGCAGGGTGCTGACCTGGATGCGGTTGGGGTCGAAGTGGGCCCGGTGGGTGGCTTGGGCCTGGAAGACCAGGTCCATGAACGGCTGGTCGAGCAGGGCCAGGATCTCGTCGCGGGACCAGTCGTGGCGCAATGGCGGTGTGACCGGCATCTGCCCGGGGATTGTCACGGGCTGGACGGCCAAGGTTTCGGTAGGGTGAGGCATGGCAGATCGCTTAACGTTGCTGCGGGACACCTTGCCTGACCGTCTGGCCACAAAGCGGGCCGTCGAGCCGCAAGGAGCGGGATGCGGCATGGTAACCGGATCACACCCTCAGTCAACCGCGGCGGCCAGGGTTGGTTGACGAGTCGCTGTTTCTGACCGGGTCTGACCGGACATTGCCAGGCAGCAGCAAGCCAGACGGAACCAAGTGTCTTGGCTTCGTTTCGTAGTTGGGGCCCTTTTCTGGCTCTCGCTTATCTGGACTTTCGCGCTCTCGCTTTGCTGGACTGGTGATGTACACCAAGGCCGAGCCAGTGGCCTTGCGATCCGGCGCCGTATATCCTGTATATACGCTCAACTCTTTTCGGAGTATCCCAATGCTGACCCGTGTTTTCAAAAGCGGCAACTCACTAGCCGTGCGCATTCCTAAAGAAATGGCCTTCGCCGAGGCCATGCAGGAAGTCGAAATCGAACGTGTTGGCGATTCCCTGGTGATGCGGCCCGTATCGAAGGAAACGATTGGTGACCTGATGCCGATCCTGGCTGCGTTTCCACGGGACTTCATGGCCGAGGGGCGTGAGTTTCATGAGCAGCAGGAACGCGACTGGTCCGCCTTTTCCAACCAGCAAGCCGACGCCGGATAGACCAACCCATGCGCTATCTGCTTGACACCAACATCTGCATTCACTTGATCAATGAGCATCCGCCACAGATCCTGGCGCAACTGGCACCTTTGCCGCTAGGCATGGCGGTGATGTCGGTCATCACTTATGCCGAGCTTTGGCATGGCGTCGAGCGCCATACGGGCGAGGATCGAGTCAGCGCCGCCCGCGCCCTAAAGAGGCTGATTGCTCGCATCCCTGTTCTCGGTTACCCCGATTTGGCGGCAGAACACTACGGAGTTTTGGCTGCCGCCGTCAAGGATCGCCGGCGGGATGTCATGGACCGCCTGATTGCTGCCCATGCCCTGAGCCTCGGCCTGATACTGGTCACCAACAACGAGAATGATTTCAGGGACTACCGGGATCTCAGGATCGAAAATTGGTTACTGCCGACATGAGTTCCGCACTGACGCGGCCCCTTCGTACCTGATCCTTACCTTCAGGATGTCTTCGTCCTTCGGCGGGTCATAATCGGGCTTAATCCCCTCTCTCGACCAGACGCATCGCAACCGCTGGGCGTTGCCAGCGCTGGCCGTTGTTGACCCGATCAAAACAGGGACGCGGACAGCTCATTGATGGCCGCCAGCATGTCGCCGTCGTCGGTCAGGGCCTGGGCGATGGCGGCGCGGCAGGCGACCACCGGGGTCACGCCGGCGACCATGAGCTTGGCGGCATGGACCAGCAGGCGGGTGGAAGCGCCCTCATCCAGGCCCTGGCCGCGCAGGTTGCGGGTCATATGGGCGAACTTGACCAGTTGCCGCGCCTGGCCGGGGTCGATGCCGGTCTCCTTCTCCAGGATGCGCCGCTCCAGGGCGGCATCCGGATAATCGAACTCCAGGGCGACGAAGCGCTGGCGGGTGGAGGGCTTGAGGTCCTTGAGCACGCTTTGGTAGCCGGGGTTGTAGGAGATGGCCAGGCAGAAGTTGTCCGGGGCCTCCAGCAGCTCCCCCAGCTTTTCCATGGGTAGGACGCGGCGGTCGTCCGCCAGGGGATGGATGACCACGGTGGTGTCCTTGCGCGCCTCGACGATCTCGTCCAGGTAGCAGATGCCCCCGCAGCGCACCGCCCGCGCCAGGGGGCCGTCGACCCAGAGGGTCTCCCCGCCCTTGACCAGAAAGCGACCCACCAGATCCGAGGAGGTCAGGTCGTCGTGACAGGAGACGGTGATCAGGGGGCGCTGAAGCCGCCAGGCCATGTGCTCCATGAAGCGGGTCTTGCCGCAACCGGTGGGCCCTTTGAGGAGGATCGGCAGGCCATTGGCGTAGGCGGCGGTGAAGACCTGGATCTCATCCCCCACGGCCTCGTAGTAGGGCTCGTCCGTGATGAAGTTGGCCTCAGGCTGGATGACTTCGAGGGAATGGCGCACGGCGGGTCTCCGGAGGGGTGGCTCAGACCGCCGGGCGGGCGGCGGTGGATTGTGTGTCAGTCCGACAGAGTTGGGTCATGTCGGAAGAGAGGCAAGGGGAGGTAGGCTGAGACCGATCCAGGGATAGCACGGGGCTTATGCGTATGAAAGTCACCCATCCTCTCTTTCATCAAGGGGGTGGCGAACCCCTCATTAAACTGATCCCCAGAAAGTGATCGCCAGGTCGGGAAAAGACGACTCTGGCATGGGGACAGGAAGGGCTGAGCCGGGTTGAACCAGGAAACGGGCTCACCGCACCACGAGACCCGCCACTAATGAAGTGGCGCTGCCACAAAGGTCCGGCCGCGCCGGGCTCACCGGGCTCACGGGCGAGGAGCGGCGCGACCGCCCCCACCCCGCCCCGTCGCGACCGGATGGGTGTACATCGACATGATGAGACCGAAGCCGGCGAGCAGGGTCACCATGGAGGTGCCGCCATAGCTGACCAGGGGCAGGGGCACGCCGACCACCGGCAAGAGGCCGGAGACCATGCCGGTGTTGACAAAGAGATAGACGAAGAAGATCAGGGTCAGGCCACCCGCCAGCAGGCGGCCGAAGCTGTCCTGGCACTGGCTGGCGAGGTAGAGGCCGCGAAAGACGATGAAGAGGTAGACGCCCATCAGGGCCAGGACGCCGAACAGCCCCAGTTCCTCCCCGAGGACGGCGAAGATGAAGTCGGTGGAGCGTTCGGGCAGGAACTCGAGGTGCGACTGGGTACCCAGGCCCCAGCCCTTGCCATAGACCCCGCCGGAACCGATGGCGATCTGGGACTGGATGATGTGGTAACCGGTGCCCAGGGGGTCGCGCTCCGGGTCGAAGAGGGTCAGGACCCGGTTCTTCTGGTAGTCCAGCATCTGGCTCCACAGCAGGGGCGCGAGGGCGGCGGCGGTCGCTGCCAGAAAGGCGATCAGGCGCCAGGACAGGCCAGCGAGAAAGAGCACCGCGAGCCCGGCGCTGCCCACCAGCAGGGCCGTGCCCAGATCCGGCTGGCGGGCGATGAGCACCGCCGGCAGGGCGGTCAGGACCAGCGCCCCCAGGGTCCGCCAAGCCCCCGGGGGCAGGGGCCGCAGGGCCAGGAACCAGGCCAGCAACAGCGGCACGCCCAGCTTGAGCAGTTCCGAGGGCTGAAATCGCAAGACCCCCAGGTCCAGCCAACGCTGGGCCCCCTTGCCGATCTCCCCGACCAGCAGCACGGCCACCAGGGTGAGCACCCCGGCGACGTAGAGGGGTACCGCCAGGCGCCGCCAGAGCGCGGGGGGGACCTGGGCGACGACGACCATGACCGTGAAAGCCAGCCCCAGACGCACAAGCTGGGCCTCCAGCCGCTCCGGGTCCTGGTCGATGGCGCTGGAGAGCACCAGCAGGCCGTAGCCGGCGGCCAGCAACAGGGCGAAGACCAGGGGCAGGTCCAGATGCAGGCGCTGCGCCAGACCCAGGGGCCGGGCCACGGCCCCGCCATCCAGGTTCAGGCCCAGTCCCTGGCCCGGGATCCGACTCAGGATCGAACCCCGGCCTGATTCCACCCCCCAGTTCAGGCCAGCCCCCCCGTTCAGGCCCGACGCCGGGCTTAGATCGGGTCCGGGACCGCCCGCTTCAGTCGCCATCTTCGGCCTCCTCTTCTCCGGGTGCGCTCAACTCAGCGGCGGGCCCGGTACCCAGCAGGTAGCTATCCAGCACCGCCCGCGCCACCGGCGCCGCCACGGCGCCACCGTGCCCCCCGTTCTCCACCACCACCGCCACGGCGATGCGTGGGTCTTCGACCGGGGCGAAGGCGACGAAGAGGGCGTGGTCACGCTTACGCTCCGCCACCTGTTTCTCCTTGTAGGTCTCCTTCTGGCCGACGGTGAAGACCTGGGCCGTGCCGGTCTTCCCAGCGATGCGATAGGCCGGGCTGCGGATACGCTTGGCGGTGCCCCGGGGGCTTTCCACCACCTGGATCATGGCCTGGACCACATCCTCCAAGTGACTGGGGTCCAAGCCCAACGGACGCCCCGGGGCGGGAATGGCCTCCGGCTGGTCAGCGCCCGCCTCCATGCTCCTGGCCACCCGCGGCTCCAGGTAACGGCCACCATTGGCCAGGGCGGCGGTCGCCGCCGCCAGTTGCAGGGGCGTGGCGAGAAAGGCGCCCTGACCGATGCCGACGATCAGGGTCTCGCCGGGGTACCAGGCCTGGTTGCGCACCCGGCGCTTCCACTCCCGGGAGGGGAGAAGACCGCCGAGTTCACCCGCCAGATCGACCCCGGTTTTGCGACCAAAATGGAATTTCCCCAGGAAATCCCCCAGCCGGTCGATCCCCAGGTCATGGGCGAGATCGTAGTAGTAGACGTCGCAGGATTCGACAATGGACCGGCGCAGGTCCACGGACCCATGCCCCCCCTTGCGCCAGTCCCGATAGCGATGGGATTGACCGGGCAGTTGGTAATGACCGCCACAATGTTTGGCCTGGCGCGGGGTGATGACGCCGTTCTCCAGCCCCGCCAGGGCGATGAAGGGTTTGATGGTGGACCCAGGTGGATACTGGCCGCGCAGGGCACGGTCGAACAAGGGCACGTCGGGATCATCGCGCAACGCGGCATATTCCTGGATGCCGATCCCCTCGACGAAGGGGTTGGGATCGAAGCCAGGGTTGCTGACCAGGGCCAGGACGCCACCGGTGCGCGGGTCCAGGGCCGCCACGGCGCCACGCCGCTGGCCCAAGGCGGCCGCCGCGTCCCGTTGCAGGCGGATGTCCAGGTGCAGGCGCAGGTCCTTGCCAGGCACCGGCGGCTGGCTCTCCAGGGTGCGCAGGACCCGCCCCTTGGCGTTCACCTCTACCTGGCGATAACCGACCTGGCCATGCAGCACCGCCTCGTAGGCCTTCTCCAGACCGTTCTTGCCGATGAAGTCCGTGCCCCGGTAGGCGCCCTGATCGATGCGCTGGAGTTCCTCCTCGTCGATCCGTCCGACGTAACCCAGCACATGCCCCGTCAGGGGGCCCTGGGGATAGGTCCGCAACAGGTCGGTGCGGATGTCCACCGCGGGAAAGCGTTGGCCCTCCAGGGAGAGGCGGGCGATCTCCTCCTCGGTGAGATGCAGGCGCAGGGGGACCGCCTGATAGGGGGAGCCCTGGCGGCGCAGGCGTTCGAAGCGCTTGAGGTCCGCCTCGGCGATGGGCACGATCGCCCCCAGCTCCGCGAACAGCGTCTCCAGGTCCTTGGCCTTGTACGGGGACACGGTCAGGGTGAAAGAGGGCTCGTTGGTCGCCAGGGGCACGCCGTGGGCGTCGTAGATCAGCCCCCGCACCGGCGGCAGGGGCTCCAGCCGCACCCGGTTGTCCTGGGAGAGGGTGGAAAAATGCTGGTGCCGGTGGATCTGCAACTGGGCGACCCGCGCCACCACCACCAGCAGCAGCAGGGTGGCCAGAATGGCCGCCACCCAGGCGCGGCGTGCGAAGGCGCGCCGTTGATCGACATCGGCGTGAAACCAGGAGCCGGCCATGAGGCCCTCAGAGTCCTGGCCAACCGCGCCGGGGGTCGCGGCCGAGGAGGGCGAACAGGGGCCAGACGAGGAGGCCGGTCAAGGTCGACCACCAGTAGGGCAGGCCCGGGGTCGGCTGCCCCAGGGCCCCCATGACCCAGAGCGACACCAGCCGCTCCAGGAGCAGGAGCAGCCAGACCGCGAGGGCCTGCTGGAAGAGGGGAAAGAGTCGCAGGCGTCGGTGCAGACTGACCGCGACCCAGGCCATCACCGCCAGGCTCAGGGCATGCTGGCCGAGGGTGGTACCGATGGCGACGTCAAGCAGCAGCCCCATGGCCCAGGCCCAGAAGACCCCGACCCGCTCAGGGGTGGCCAGCAGCCAGTAGATCAGGGTCAGGGCCACCCAGGGGGGGCGCAGTTCCACCGCCCAGCCCGGCAGCGGGAGCAGGGTGAGGAGAAAGGCCAGGCCCAGACTCAGGAAGAACGCCCAGGCGCGGAAGGTCGCGGTCATGGCCGGGCGCCCTCCCCCGCCAATGCCTTCACTTGATCCTTATGCTGATCCTTGACTTGCCCCTTGGCCTTGTCCTGATTCTTGTCCTTGTCCTGATTCTTCACCTTATCCTGATCCCTGTCATTGTCCTGGTTCTTGAACTTGACATCATCCCCGCTCCTTTCCCGACCCTTTGCCATCTCGCGTTGCGTTTCTTTCCCCTTCCCGTACTGCGCTTCCGTTTCCTGATCAGTTACCGGATCACTTATCTGATCTGGCCCCCGCTCCTCGGCCAGGTCGGGGGTCCGTCCTTCCTCGTGCAGGGTCCAGACCAACAGCGCCTCATGGCCACTGTCAAGCTGGGCCAGCGGGGTGGCGGTGACCCGAGCGAAGGGCTGGCCTGACTCGCGTTTAACCTCACTGACCTGCGCCACCGGATAACCGGCGGGGAAACGCCCCCCCAGGCCGGAGGTCACCAGCAGGTCGCCCTCCGCCAGGTCGGCATCGTGGGGGACGTAGGCCAAATCGAGTTGATTGATCAGTCCCGTGCCCCGGGCCACGGCGCGCAGTCCGTTGCGGTTGACCCGTACCGGCAGGCCATGGGCGGCATCGCTGATGAGCAGGACGGTGGCCGTGGTCGGGCCGACCCGGACCACCTGGCCCATGACGGCCTTGGCATCCAGGACCGGCTGGCCGATGAAGACCCCGGAGGCGCTGCCCTTGTCGATCAGCACCTGATGACGGTAGGGGTCCAGATCGACAGACAGCAGTTCCGCGATCAGGACCCGCTCACCCACTCGAAAGGAAGAGCCAAGCAGGTCATGGAGGCGCCGGTTTTCGGCCTCCAGGGACTCCAGGCGTTGCAGCCGCCCCTTGAGGGCTAGATTCTCGGCCTGGAGGCGGGCCTGGTCCTGGCGCAGGGAGGACTCGGGGGTGAAGCGGTCCCGGACGGACCGGACCACCGCGTCGGGCAGGTTGGCGAGATAGTGCAGGGGGGTCACCAGCAAGGACAGGGCCGCGCGCAGCGGCTCCAGCAAGTGCTGACGCTGATCGGCCACCATGAGGCCAATGGAGAGGAGGACCGCGATCACTACCCGGTAAGTGGGAGAGGGCCCGCGCAGAAACAGTGGTTTGATAGGGCTAGTCTCGTTCTAAGCTACCGGAGGCGATGAGCAAGAAACCGCGCCAGGCCACGGACCGGTTCAGGACGGATATCGACCTCGCCCGAGTAGGCTCGCCAAGCCGCCAGATCGCCGCCGCAAGGGATTTCAGAGGACAGCGGGCCTGCCCGGCATACCTCAGCCCGCCCCGTGCCGAGCACCAACCCTCGTCCTGGCCCTGATTCCGATCGAGCGCCTGATCCGGCCCCGGGCTATTCGTGGACGAACAACTCGGCGCCGTGCTCGTCGATCATCTCCAGGGCGCGGCCGCCACCGCGGGCGACGCAGGTCAGGGGATCGTCGGCCACCAGCACCGGCAGGCCGGTCTCGTCCGCCAGCAGGCGGTCGATGTCGCGCAGCAGGGCGCCGCCGCCGGTGAGGACGATGCCGCGGTCGGCCACGTCCGCCCCCAGTTCTGGCGGGGTCTGCTCCAGGGCGATCTTGACGGCGCGGGTAATGCCCGCCAGGGGTTCCTCCAAGGCCTCCAGGATCTCGTTGCTGTTGAGCTTGAAGGCCCGGGGGATGCCCTCGGAGAGGTTGCGGCCCTTGACCTCGATCTCCCGCACCTCGCTGCCGGGATAGGCGGAGCCGATAGCGTGCTTGACCTTCTCCGCCGTCGCTTCGCCGATGAGGGTGCCGTAGTTGCGACGCACATAGTTGATGATGGCCTCGTCGAAGCGATCCCCGCCGATGCGCGCGGAATTGGAGTAGACGATGCCGTTGAGGGACAGCACCGCCACCTCCGAGGTGCCACCGCCGATGTCCAGGACCATGGAGCCACAGGCCTGGTCCACCGGCAGGCCGGCGCCGATGGCGGCGGCCATGGGCTCTTCGATGAGGAAGACCTCCCGCGCCCCGGCCCCCGCCGCGGACTCCTTGATGGCCCGGCGCTCGACCTGGGTGGAACCACAGGGGACGCAAATCAGCACCCGCGGGCTGGGGCGCATGAAGCGCGATTCATGGGCCTTATGGATAAAGTATTGCAGCATCTTTTCCGTCACCGTGAAGTCGGCGATGACGCCGTCCTTCATCGGGCGGATGGCGGTGATGTTCTGAGGCGTGCGGCCGAGCATCTGCTTGGCCTCCTCGCCCACCGCCACGACCGTCTTGGGGCCGCCGATCTGGTCCTGACGGATGGCCACCACCGAGGGCTCGTTGAGGACGATGCCTTGGCCGCGGACATAGATGAGGGTGTTGGCCGTCCCGAGGTCGATCGACAGATCGTTCGAGAACATCCCACGAATGCGCCGAAAAAACATCGAACTCTTACCTTGGGATAGCAGTGGGGGAAGGAGTGACAGAGGGAGAACGGGGCCTCCGCGGCAGGGCCCCGGCGAATTGCGGCGGGCCCAGGGCCGAGCAACCCTGGCCGGAAGGCCGACCGCGTCGGCAACGGACGAAGTCCGGGCCGGGTAATCTAACAATGCCCTCGCCTTCGGGCAAGGCGAAGCGCCGCTAACTTTCACCCAGGGTCACGGCACTCCACGGGTTTCACCCCTTTCCTGAATGGTGTGAGAGGCCCTATAGTCCTTGGGGACGATCGTCGAAGAGCGGCATTATCAGCCTTGTGCTGCTCATACACGCTGCACATAGGCCACAGTCTCTGCACGGCCTCACTGGGACTGCCTTGGTGCGGAACTGGGATCGCGCCGGGAAGAGAAATGGATCTGGCCAGGGGGGAATCGACCGCGCAAGGGGGGCATCCAAGGCCTGGCTGTGCTATTTTTCCCGCCATCGACCCGTAGCCGGAGCCCCCGTATGTCCCTCACGCGCACCGACGTGGACAAGATCGCCTTTCTTGCGCGCATTCAGCTCTCGGATGCCGAGAATGATCGCTACGTCCATGATCTCAATGGCATCCTCGCCCTGGCGGAACAGATGAACGCGGTGGACACCGCCGATATCAGTCCCATGGCCCACCCCCTGCACATGACCCAGCGACTGAGACCGGACCAGGTGACCGAGCCCGACCAGCGGGAACTGTTTCAGGGGATTGCCCCTGCGGTCGAGGCGGGGCTCTATCTGGTGCCCAAGGTCATCGAATAGGCTTACCCACCCGCCCTGGCCTGATCGACTGATCCTACGAGCTAACTGTCATGAGGTGCGCCAGGCTCACCCCATTAGATTAAAGGCTCCTCTGGGATGTTCCCAGCTAACTGGCATGAGGCAGCGAGTCACCCCTCTGATAATGAAAGGCTTTTCCATAACTTTCACGCTAATTCAAACAGTCTGTAAAGTACCCGTCACTGCCAACGATCGGGGTCGATGAAACACCCCTGAGCGCATGACGCGGCGACGCAGCCGATTCCCCTCTCTTTACCCCTCTCGGAAGCCCATCTCCATGCACAAGAAGACCATCGCCGAACTGGACCGCGGGTTGCGCCAGGGTGACTATTCCAGCGTGGAGCTGACCCAGCACTACCTGGAGCGTATCGAGCGTCACAACCCGCGTCTCAACGCCTACATCACCATCGATGCCGACCGGACCCTGGCGGCGGCGGAGCGGGCCGACTCGCTGCGCCGCCTGGGACAGGCCGGCCCCCTGACAGGCATCCCCATCGCCCACAAGGACATCTTCTGCACCAAGGGCCTGAAGACCAGTTGCGGCTCGCGCATGCTGGACGCCTTCATCGCGCCCTACAACGCCACGGTGGTGGAGCGCCTCGACGCGGCCGGTGTGGTGATGTTGGGCAAGACCAACATGGACGAATTCGCCATGGGCTCCTCCAATGAGACGAGCTGGTACGGCCCGGTCAGGAATCCCTGGGACGAGACCCGGGTGCCGGGGGGCTCCTCCGGAGGCTCGGCGGCGGCGGTGGCGGCGCGGTTGTGCGCGGCGGCCACGGGCACCGACACCGGCGGCTCCATCCGCCAACCCGCCGCCCTCTGCGGCCTGACCGGCCTCAAGCCGACTTATGGCCGCGTCTCGCGCTGGGGCATGATCGCCTTCGCCTCCAGCCTGGACCAGGCCGGCCCCATGACTCACACCGCCGAGGACGCCGCCCTGCTGCTCCAGGCCATGGCCGGCTTCGACCCCAAGGACTCCACCAGCGCCCAGGAACCGGTACCGGACTACCTCACCGGGATCGGCCAGGACCTCAAGGGGCTGCGCATCGGCCTGCCGCAGGAGTACTTCGGGGCGGGCCTGGACGCCGGGGTGGCCGCCAGCATCGAGGCCGCCCTTGCCGAGTACCGCCGCCTGGGGGCTGAGTTCCGCGACATCAGCCTGCCTAACAGCCCCCTGTCGGTACCGACCTATTACGTGGTAGCCCCGGCGGAGTGCTCCTCCAACCTAGCCCGCTTCGACGGGGTGCGCTACGGCCACCGCTGCCACGAACCCCGGGATCTGACCGACCTCTATACCCGCAGCCGGGCCGAGGGCTTCGGCGCCGAGGTCAAACGGCGCATCATGATCGGCACCTACGTCCTTTCCGCTGGCTACTACGACGCCTACTACCTCAAGGCCCAGAAGCTGCGCCACCTGATCAGCGACGACTTCCGCCGCGCCTTCGCCGAGGTGGATCTGATCCTGGGCCCCACCAGCCCGACCACCGCCTTCCCCCTTGGCGCCAAGGCGGACGACCCGGTGGCCATGTACCTCAACGACATCTACACCATCGCCACTAACCTGGCCGGCCTGCCGGGCCTGTCCCTGCCAGCGGCCCCGGCGGCCGGCCTGCCCGTGGGCCTGCAACTCATCGGCGACTACTTCCAGGAGGCCCGGCTGCTCAATGTCGCCCACAAGTTGCAGGAGGCGACGGACTGGCACCTGGCGTCACCACCGCATTTTGACTAATCCGCCTGGTCGGCAAATCCGGCGGACGGGGGAACAGGCCAAGGCGCCACGATAGATAACCGGGCTTGAAGGAATAGACGCCGGATGCCCGGACAAGGGTTCATGGGCGGACCCCGTCAACCTTGTATCCCTGACGGCGTATAGGATTATCAAAGGAGGACACCATGCGGGGCCTCTGGCTGCAAGATGGTCGGCTGAGTGTACGTTCCGACCTGCCCCTCCCGGTCCCCGGCCCGGGCGAGGCCCTGGTACGGGTACGGTTGATGGGGATCTGCGCCACGGACCTGGAACTGCTCCGTGGCTATTACCCCTTCACCGGCATCCCCGGCCACGAGTTCGTCGGCGAAATCACCGCCGCCCCCGGCCAGCCCGGTCGCGTCGGCGAGCGGGTGGTGGGCGAGATCAATCTCCCCTGCGGCCAGTGCCCCCCCTGCCAGGCCGGGCGCGGCAATCACTGTGAGCGGCGGCGGGTGCTGGGCATCCGGGAACATGACGGCGCCTGCGCCGAATACCTGGTCCTGCCGCTTGCCAACCTGCACCGCGTACCGGAGGGGATCCCGGACGAGGCCGCGGTCTTCTGCGAACCCCTGGCGGCGGCCCTGCGCCTCCAGGAGCAGCGGCCCATCCAGCCCGGCGAGCGGGTGCTGGTGGTGGGCGCCGGCCGCCTGGGCCAACTCATCGCCCTGAGCCTGGCCGGGGGGGATTTTTCCCTCCAAGTGGTGGCCCGTCACCCCCGCCAGCGTTCCCTGCTGGAGGCGGCGGGCCTCCCCTGGCTCGCCGAGGACCAGGTGACCGCGGGCGCCTGGGACCTGGTGGTGGAAGCCAGCGGCACCCCCGCCGGTTTCACCCTGGCCCGCCAGGCACTGCGCGCCGCCGGCACCCTGATCCTGAAAAGCACCTACGCCGGCCCCGCCGAGGTCGACCTGTCCCGCCTGGTGGTGGACGAGATCACCCTCATCGGCTCCCGCTGCGGCCCCTTCCCCGCCGCCCTGGACCGCCTGCGGCGGGGCCTGGACCCGCGGCCGCTGATCGACGCCCGCTACCCCCTCGCCCAGGCCGTCGCCGCCTTCGACCAGGCCACCCGGCCGGGGGCATTGAAAATCCTCATCGACTGTCGCGACGCGTCCTAAAGCCCCCTGACCGGCGGGCCATTACCCACCGCCGAGGTACCCATTCAGTGCTCCGCCTCCTTCAAATCCGCCGCGGTATCCCGGTCCAGGTCGGCGGTGAGGTAGTCCAGGGTCAGGGGCAGGCCCAGCTCCAGGCGGGCGATGTGCTGGAGGCTGATGCGAATGTGGCGCGGCCGGCACTCCAGCAGATGGCCGCCGTGACGCTTGTCGGCGGTGAGGAAGTGCAGGTGATAGCCGGGGACGGCGACGGACTGCATGAAGTTGGGGGTCCAGAAGCCGACCATGCTGCCCTCGATGTCGGTGAACTCGAACTCCGGCTGCTCCCGCGCCACCTCCACCAGGGGCCGGTAGGCATCCTGGCGGGGCACGGAGCGGGTGCGGACATAATCGAAGCGGCCATCCAGGCGCAGGGCATAGAGCATGTTCTTGGACGGCAGCAGGCGGTCGAAGAGGGCCAGCAGGCCCGGATAGTCCAGGGGCTGGTCGATCTCCTCCACACTGTAGGGGCGGAAGAAGGTGACGCAGGCGAAGGGGGTGCGGGTCTCGTCCGGGACCTCGTAGGCGTTGCCATCGGAGCGGAGCTGGTAGACCTGGCTGTCCATGACCACCATCTCGCCATCCAGGTCGTTGAAGGTGCCGAGGCCGAAGTCACCCCGGGCGAGGATGTCAGCGATGGTGGTGTCCTGCCGGTAGAGGCCCTCGACCAGGGCGTTCACCGGGGCCGTGACATAGAGCAGGGTGTTGCGGGCATTCATGACGGCATG
This sequence comes from Gammaproteobacteria bacterium, assembly GCA_009928645.1. Lineage (GTDB taxonomy): Bacteria > Pseudomonadota > Gammaproteobacteria > Chromatiales > Chromatiaceae > M0108. The sequence continues at coordinate 18,534 of SACH01000035.1, forward strand.
GCCTCCAGAGCTTGGGCGCGGGTGTCGACGACCTCCAGTAGGCCGAGAAAGCCACTAATCTCCAGGACCTCGCGGATGGGCGGGCTGACCTGACAGAGGATCAGGCGCCCATCGTCCTTGCCGATCTGCTTGGCAGCCATGAGCAGAAGGCGCAGCCCGGCACTGGAGAGAAAGTCCAGGGAGGCGAAATCCAGCACCAGATGGGAGCAGGTCGCCAGCCGCTCCATGAGCTGTTTCTCGAAACCGGGGGCGGTGGTGCTGTCCAGACGGCCCTGGGGGGCGATGACCAGCACCTTGCCATGATGGGATTCGTGCAGTTCCACTTGGCGACTCCTGTAAGGGATTGATTGGATAGAGGGACCACCGCCGACCGGAATGGGCCGTGGCCGAGACGTGAGTAAGAGGTTATCACCACCCGTTCAGGGGGTAAGTATAGCCATCACCGTGCTATTGCCCGCCGAAAACCGACAGGCCATGAGTGGATCAGCGCCTGGTCGTCATCGTTCACACCCGTCGCTGGCTGGGCTCATAGGTAGCGCAAGTCACTGAGTCTCTTGCCCCCTCCCCCCTGGAGGGGTAGGGTTGGGAAGAGGGGGGCTGAACGGTTACGCCAGCTCACTCCGGCCGCGCCGCCTCCTCCGCCGCCAGGCGTCGGGCGACTGCGCCGGGGGAGCCGGTGCGGCGGGCGAGGAGCTGGTAGGCTACCGGCACCACGAAGAGGGTGAAGACGGTGGCGGCGAGGACCCCGGCGAGGATGACGGTGCCGATGACCAGGCGGGTTTCGTAGCCGGCGCCGGCGCTGAGCAGCAGCGGCAGGGCGCCGGCGGCGGTGGTGACGCCGGTCATGACGATGGGCCGCAGGCGGATCTCCGCGGCCTCGCGCAGGGCGGCATCGAAGTCTCGGCCCTGGTCGCGCAACTGGTTGGCGAACTCGACGATGAGGATGCCGTTCTTGGCCGCCAGGCCCACCAGCATGATCAGGCCGATCTGGCTGTAGAGGTTGAGGCTCTGGCCGCTGAGCCACAAGGCGAGCAGGGCGCCGGCCATGGCCAGGGGCACGGTGAGCATGATCACCAGGGGGTGGATCCAGCTTTCGAACTGGGCGGCCAGCACCAGGTAGACCACCACCAGGCCGAGGAGAAAGACGAAGGCGAGGCCGGCGCCACCGGCGCGAAAATCCCGGGACTGGCCCTTGTAGTCCACCCGCGCCTGCTCGGGCAGATGCGCCCGCACCAGCCCTTCCAGATAATCCAGGGCCTGGCCCAGGGGGAGATGATCGGCCAGATTGGCCTCCAGGGTGATGGCGCGCAGCCGGTTGTAGCGGTTGAGGCTGCGGGAGTCCGCCCATTCGCTGACCGTCACCAGGTTGGCCAGGGGGATCAGTTCACCGCTGCGCTCGGAGCGCACCTGGATGTTGTCCAGGGCCGCCGGGGTGCGCTGGCGGTCGCGCTCGCCTTCGAGGATGACGTCGTACTCCTCGCCATCGCGGATGATGCTGGTGACCTGGCGCGAGCCGAGCAGGGTCTCCAGGGTGCGGCCGATGGCGGCGGCGGTGACGCCCAGGTCCGCCGCCCGCGCCTGGTCGATGGTCACCCGCAACTGGGGCTTGGTCTCCTTGTAGTCCCAGTCGAGGTTGGTCAGGCCCGGGTTGTCCGCCTCGATCCGCTCCAGCAGGAGATCCCGCCATTGGGCCAGTTCCTCGTAGGTGCCGCCGCCGATGACAAATTGCACCGGTTTCTGGACCCGGGCGCCGAAGCCCTGGCGCATGATCGGCGCGGCCTTGACGCCCGGCAGGTCGGCAAGGAGGGCGCGGACCTCGTCCATGATCACCCAGCCGGAACGGCGCTGACCGAAGTCACTGAGCACCAGGGTGGCGTTACCGGTATTGAAGGTCTGGGTGCCCTCGAACCCGCGCGGGGTGCGCACCAGCAGGCGGGTGGCCTCGCCGCTGTCGATATAGGGCATGAGGCGCCGCTCGATCTCGTCCATGTACGCCTGCATGTAGGCGAAGGAGGCCCCCTCGGGCCCGTTGACCTGGACAAAGAAGGCGCCGCGATCCTCCCGCGGGGCGTACTCCCGGGGCAGCTGGGTGAAGAGCCAGGAGGCCCCGGCCAGGGTGGCGACCAGGAGCAGGACGACCACCCAGGCATGGCGCAGCAGCCCATCGAGCAGGCGCCCGTAGCCGCCTCGCACGCGCTGGAAGGCGGCGTCCAGGGCCTGGCTCAGGCGCGCCGGGGCATGGCGGGCCGGCAGTACCTTGGAGGCGAGCATCGGCGAGAGGGTCAGGGCCACCAGGGTGGAGAAGGCGACGGCGGCGGCCATGGTCAGGGCGAACTCGGAGAACAGCCGGCCCACGTCCCCCTGAAGAAAGGCGATGGGGACGAAGACCGCCACCAGGACGAGGGAGGTGGCCAGGACGGCGAAGCCCACCTGACGGGCGCCGCGGTAGGCCGCCACCAGCCGCGTCTCGCCATGCTCGACCATGCGGCGATGGATGTTCTCCAGGACGATGATGGCATCGTCCACCACCAGGCCGATGGCCAGCACCAGGGCCAGCAGGGTAAGGATATTGACCGAGAAGCCCAGGGCCCAGAGGGCGATGAAGGTGGCGATGAGGGACACCGGCACCACCACCGCCGGCACCAGGGTGGCGCGGCCGTTGCCAAGGAACAGGAAGATCACCCCCACCACCAGGACGATGGCCTGGCCCAGGGTCTTATAGACCTCGTGAACGGCGCCGCGGACGAAGACCGAGGAATCGTAGCTCTGATGGAGTTGCATGCCCGTCGGCAGGGTCGGATTGAGGCGCGCCGCCTCCGCCTGGGCCGCCTCCGCCACCGCCAGGGTGTTGGCGGTGGATTGCTTGACGATGCCGATGCCCACCATGGGCTGACCGTTGCCGCGGAAGCTGATGCGGTCCTCGTCCGTGCCCAGTTCCACCCGCGCCACGTCGCCCAGGCGCACCAGGTAACCGTCCTCGCCCCGGGCCAGGGTCAGACGGGCGAAGTCCTCGGCGCTGTTGAAGGCGCGCTCGGTGCGCACGCTGAACTGGCGCTGGCGGGACTCCACCCCTCCCGCCGGCAGTTCCAGGTTCTCGGCGCGCAGGGCCGCCTCCACGTCCGCCACCGTCAGACCCCGGGCCGCCAGGGCCTGGCGGTCGAGCCAGACGCGCAGGGCGAAGGTCTGGCGGCCGCCGACCCGCACCCGCGCCACGCCGTCGATGACCGAGAAGCGGTCCACCAGGTAGCGGCGGGCGAAGTCGCTCAGCTCCGGGATGCTGAGCCGGTCGCTGGCTAGGTTGAGCCAGAGGATCACGTCCTCGTTGGCGTCCACCTTCTGGATCTCCGGGGGCTCGGCCTCGTCCGGCAGGTCGTCGCTGACCCGCGCCACCCGGTCGCGCACGTCGTTGGCGGCGGCGTCGATGTCCCGGCCAACGTCGAAGCGGATGGTGATGTTGGAGCGGCCATCCTCGCTCAGGGACTCGATGCTCTCGATCCCCTCCACCCCCGCCACCCGGTCCTCGATGAGGCGGGTGATACGGGTCTCCACCACGTTGGCGGCGGCGCCGGGGTAGCGGGTCTCCACCGAGACCACCGGCGGGTCGATGTCCGGGTATTCGCGCAGGGGCAGGCGGTCGAAGGCCAGGAGGCCGAAGGCGATGAGCAGCAGGGAGATGACCGCCGCCAGGACCGGGCGCTTGACGGCGACGTCGGAGAGGATCATGGCCGAGCTTTCCGGGCTCGCACCTGGGCGACCTCGGGGTCCGGCGGCACGGCGGCCCCATTCAGCGGGAACCCTGGGCGGATCATTTGGCGGCCTCCAGGATTTCCCGCAGTGACCGGGTGCCGTCATCCACGGCCAGGACCCGGACCACCTGACCGGGCCGGACCTTGTCGGTGCCATGGGTGATGACCCGTTCCCCCGCCGCCAGGCCGGTGGTGACCTCCACCGTGCCGGGACGACGGGCACCGATCTCGACTCGCCGCTCCTCGACCTTGTCGCCCGCCCCCACCACCAGGACGCGATGATCCTTGCCCCGCTGCAAGAGGGCTGCCTCGGGGATGGCCAGGCCCTGGCGGGGATTGCGCGGCACCTCGACCCGCATGAGCAGGCCAGGCTTGAGGTCCCGCTCGGGGTTGGGCAGCAGGGCACGCACCTGGATGGCGCGGGTGGCGGGATCGACCCGGCTGTCGATGGCGGCGATGGCGCCGGTGACGACCCGATCGCCCAGGGCCTGGGCGCGGCCCTGGATGGCCAGGCCTAGACGTAGATCGGGCAGGTAGCGGCTGGGCAGGGCGAAGTCCAGCTTCATCCGGCTGTCGTCGTCCAGGGTGGCGATCAGATCGCCGGGGCGCACCAGGGCGCCGGCGCTGATGTTGCGCAGGCCGATGACCCCGGCAAAGGGGGCCTTGATCAGGCGATCGGCCAGGCGGGATTCGATGGCCACCAGTTGGGCCCGGGCGGCGTCCAGGTCGCGGCGGCGCTCGTCCAGCAGGGACTCGGAGGCGGCGCGTTGGGTCACCAGGGCCTTGACCCGGTCGTACTGGCGCTCCGCCTCCGCCACCCGCGCCTGGCCCTCCTCCAGCAGGGCGTGCTCCTCGGCGCTGGTCATCTCCACCAGCACCTGCCCCGCCGTCACCCGCTGGCCATCGTCGAAGTGCAGGGCGGAGACGGTCTCGGTGACGTTGGCGGTGAGGTTGACGGACTCCATGGCCTTGAGCGTCCCCAGGGCCTCCACCGGGTCGGCGAAGGCCTCCAGCCGGGCCTCGGCAACGATGACGGGGATGGCCTTGGGGGCCTCCTGGGATTGCGCCATCAAGGGCGGGATGGAAAAACCCAGCACCAGGACCCAGACCAGGACCACCGGCGGCAAGGCGAAAAAGGCGCGGAAGACAGTCATCGGTAGCGAATTCTCAGGCACTTGCCGTTAGCGAACCGGGCCTTAGGGCAAGGGACCCGGTGGTTGCTGAACCCTGGTCAGGAAAGGCGCCCTTTCACCCATCGAAGCTTGGATAACCGTTCAAACCCCTCTCCCCTACCCTCCCCACCATCGAGATGAAGCAATAAATTCAGTAGGTTGCACCACCGCACCCCTCATGGGGCGTAAGGGATCTGAACAAATACAAGCTTGGAATTAGCGTTACAAGACGCCAGGCACGACTTTCATCGCAGGGGCCTCCTCCGCATGGCCGTTGGCATGACGAATTCATTCCCGGTTTGGGAAGCGCTGCGTAAAGCCATAGCGGATCATCTTTCATTCACTCCGCCAGCCGGACCCGGTTTCGCCCCGCGGCCTTGGCGGCGTAGAGGGCATCATCCGCGCGTTTAAGCCAGGTATCCAGGGGCTCGTGGAGTTGCCATCGCGCCAGGCCAAAGGAGGCCGTCACCTGGCCCGCTTGCGGGAAGGGTGGCTCAGCCACCAGGGCGCGGAGTTTTTCCGCCACCCTCAGGGCCTCTGCCGCCCCGCAATGGGGCAGTAACAACACGAATTCCTCTCCGCCCCACCGCGCCAGGACGTCAACCGTGCGCAGCTGAGCACGGATGCGCCGGGTCAGTTCGATCAGCACCTCATCGCCGACCAGGTGGCCATGGGTGTCGTTGATGGCCTTGAAATGGTCGATATCGAACATCAGCAGCGACAAGGGTTGCCGGTAACGCTCGGCGCGCCCCATTTCCGCGACCAGGGTCTCTTCGAGGTAAGTGCGGTTCCAGGCCCCGGTGAGGTGGTCGGTGGTCGCGAGGCGCTGGAGTTCCGCATTGGCGGCCTGGAGGGCCTGACGGGCCGCCTCGGCCGCCTGTATGGCCAATACCTGCTCGGTGACATCGATCAGCACCCCCTCCCAGACCGTCGCGCCATCCGGCAGCGCCCGAGGCCGGGATTCGGCGGTGATCCAGCGGACCTGGTCATGGACAATGATCCGCGTCTGGCCAAAGAAGGGTTCCTTGCGGGCAAAGGTCTCGGCATTGCGTTGCACCCAGGCGGCATAATCGTCCGGATGCACGCAGGCAAAAGCCTGTAACGGGTCGCTGGCCGCCGCCTTGCGATCAAGGCCGGTCAACTCGATGAAGCGCCGGCTCATGAAAGAGAACTTGGCCATGGTGCCCCCCGGGGGGAGCACCATGGTGTAGGTGCCGACCGGGATGTTTTCGGTCAGTTCGTAAGCGGTCCGCTCCAGTTGCGCCCGCAGGGTGCGTACCTCCTCCTCGGCGCTCAAGCGCGTCGCGGTCTCGCGCTGGAGCATGACCGCCCGCTGGCGTTCCGTGAAGGCGAAGGCCGCGATGAGCAGTTTGCTGATGAGCAAAAACAACAGCAAATTCAGGGGTACATACACGACCGCCAAGCCGAGATCGAAGTGGCTCAGGGGGTTCTCCACCTGGGCCCGGCCGCTTGCCATCAACCAGCCGAGGGGTAAGCGGGTGAACCCGAGCAACAACTGGGTGCTCAGGGCCAGACCGAGGCCCGCGAGGGGCATGTCCGTCTGGCTTTTGCGGAGCAGCGCCCATTCAATCAGCGCCCAGAGGGACAGGGTCAGTTGTAGCGGGACCAACAAGAATTGCTGCGACTTGTAGAGATCGTTGAAATCGAGCACTTCAAAGGTGTAGTTGATCAGGAAGACCAGCACCGAGAGCAGCCACATAGTCTGCAGCGGTATCGCCGTTGGTGAGGGGCTGGTGTCGCCGAAGATCAATCGAGACGCAAGCTTCATGCTGACGCTCAGGAGTGACGCTTACGCGGGGTCTCGCCACCCCCCACGGAGGGTGGACAGGTTGACCGGCGATCAGTGCTCAGTTGTCCGGCGTCGAGCTTGGAGAGGGCTTCTTTCATTACGCTGGCAAGGACGGGTCAGGATCAGCGAGTCAGTAAGCGGGCGCCAGCGCTGGCTCCCGACCCCCAGCTCAATGCAACTGGGGCAGGACTTTGTCTTCCCATTCCCGCAAACAGCCCGGATGAACCTTTTCGCATTTTTCCGCCCATTCCGGCAGGACGCGGGTCTGGGCGATCTCTTTGAATACCCTTATGTCGTTCTGGGACGGCTCGACGAGCGCGAGTTGGTAGGGGGTGCCATTCCGACACGGACGGCCGACGATGCAGTCGGAAGCATCCTGGTGGGTCTCTTGCGAGAAGCGCCAGAGATCTTCCACATAGGCGTCAAAGGCCCCTTGCAGGATCTCCTGGTCTTGCGGCGAAAGTTGATGCCACTTCCTCAGGGAGATGGCATACCCATTCAGCCCGAAATGCACTGCCAGGGGAAAGTAAAAGCGGGTGTGCTCGGTCCAGCCGGCAAAGTTGGCGGAGGCGGCGCTGGTGATCGCGCAATCCACCAGACCGATGGCCAGGGCGTTCTTGGTCTCGTCGAAGGAGATGATGGCCGGGGTGCCGCCCAGCGCGGCAATCAGGGTCGCCATGGAGGGGCTGGCGACACGGACCTTGAGGCCGGCAAGGTCCGCAATCCCATGGATAGGGACGCGGCAAAAGAACACCTGGGGGCCGAAGGTCCAGACGCCGAGCAATTTGGCGTCGAAGGTCTCGCGCAGATAGCGATCGACGGTACCGGCATAGTGCTGGACCACGCGGCGGGCGGTGTCGTAGTCGGCGTAGAGCCCTACCAGATCGATACCCTGGAGGCTGGGCTCCGCCTCGCTGTTCTGGATGAACCGCAGGGAGACCAGGTCGAACAGGCCATCCTTGAGCATCTGCAGTTGATGGGTGTCCTTGAGGCCGATGGTGTTCAGGGGTTGATAGGTCACCTGGAGCGGTAGGCCGGTGGTATCCGCCAGGCCCGTGAAGAAAGGTTCCTCCTTGGCGTGCTGCAACAAACCCGTGCTGGCGGGCTGGCCAATGACGCGCAGAGGAATTTCCGCAAACATCAACCAGGAGGCCACGAACAGGATCGCGATACCCAGAAACAGGAGTCCTCTTTTCATCGCCTCGCTGCTCTCAACAGGTTCCGGAAGGGCCAGGAGCGGACCCGCATGCGCGGCTGGCGACTACCAGATCCGGTAGGCTAGGCCCCCGGATTCAGCACATAGGTACCCGGGGCGGGGGCCAGGGGCGGGTAGCGGTCACTACCGGCCACTGCGGGTGCGGGTTGCAAGTCCCCGCTGCGCTCTGCAAGCCACTGGCCCCAGTGAGGCCACCAACTGCCGGGATGGCTCTCGGCAGCGGCGAACCAGTCCGCGGCGCTGGCGGCGGGGGCGGCATTGGTCCAGTAGTTGCGCTTGCCGCTGGCAGGCGGGTTGATGACCCCGGCGATGTGACCGGAGGCGCCGAGGACGAAGGTGATGTCACCCCCGAGGAGGCCGGTGCCGCGGAAGGCGCTGGGCCAGGGGACGATGTGATCCTCGCGGCTGGCGTAGATATAGGCCGGCATCTTGACCGCGCCCAGGTCGACGGGCGCTCCTAGCATGGTCAGGGCGCCGGGCTCACGCAGCTTGTTGTCGATGTAAAAGTTGCGGACGTAGTAGGCATACATGGGCCCCGGCAGGTTGGCGGAGTCGGCATTCCAGTGCAGCAGGTCGAAGGGTGGTGGGGTCTCGCCTTTGAGGTAGTTCTTGACGACATAATTCCACACTAGGTCATTGGCGCGCAGGCTGGAAAAGGCCCCGGCGAGTTCACCACCCTGGACGATCTGGCCGCCATGCAGGCTGGCCTCGCGCATCGACAATAGGTCTTCCGAGACATAGACCCGGATCTCGCCAGGGTCTTCATAGTCGAGCATGGTGGTCAGCAGGGTCAGGCTATTGACGCGGGTATCGCCACGTGCCGCCAGGACTGCCAGGGTGCTGGAGAGCAGGGCCCCGCCGACGCAGAAGCCCAGGGTGTTGAGGGTCTCGCTGCCGGTGATCGCCTTCACGACCTCCATCGCCGTCAGCACCCCCTGCTCCAGATAGTCGTCCCAGCCGAGTTGTCCCAACTCGGGGGTGATGTTGCGCCAGGAGATAAGGTAGACCTGCTGGCCTTGGTCGAGGGTCCAGCGCACGAAGGAGTTGTTCGGCTGGAGATCGAGGATGTAGTACTTGTTGATACAGGGCGGCACGATGAGCAGGGGGCGGGCGTGGACGCGCTCGGTGGTGGGGGTGTACTGGATGAGTTCGATCAGCTCATTACGGAAGACGACGTTGCCGGGGGTGATGGCCAGGTTCTTGCCGACGGCGAAGGCCTCGGCGTCGCTCATGGTGATACGCCCCTGGCGGGCGTCGGTCAGGAGGTTGGTCAGCCCCTGGGCAAGGCTCCGCCCCTGGGTCTCCAGGGCCTTCTTGAGGACCTCGGGATTGGTGGTGGGGAAATTGGCCGGGGAGAGGGCATCGGCATACTGGCGGGTGAGGTACGCCAGCCGCAGCTTGTCGTGACCGGCGGCGGGGCTCAGCTCGGCCAGGGCGGTCAGGTACTCAGAGGCCAGGAGGTAATACTGTTTCAGCAGGGCGAAATAGGGCTGATCGCTCCATTCCGGGGCCTTGAACCGCCGGTCCCCCGGGGGCACCGGCACCACATCCCGCACCACCGGCGCGGAGGGGGTCGTGCCCGGCTTGACCTGCTGGCCCGCCTGGCCGGACTGTCCTCCGTGACTCACCCGGCCCGCCTGCCCCGATCCGCCCGCTAGGCCCGCATGACCCGCAGAACCTGCTTGGCCCCCATGACCTGCTTGACCGGCGCGACCTGTTTGGCCGGAGAGAGACGAGGACTCAGCCCCGCCGGCTGCCGGGCTCATCGCCCCGGCCATTCCCGCCATTCCCGCAGGTCCACCGGCGCTCACCAGGGCCTCGCTGGCCGCCGTCCACAATTCCTGGAGGCGTGGCAGGAAGCGGGCATTAAGTTCAGTCATGGCCAGGGGGTCGACCAGAGCGCCGAAGAGCGCGGGCGGCACCTGCAGCGGGAGCTGGGCGATCTCGCCGAAGGGTGGCAGGGCCGGCATCCCCGAGGTCCCCGTCGCCTGGGGCAGGGGCCGCAGCCACCACTTAGCCCAGGCGGAGCCAAAGGCCCGCCATTGCTCGCTCCAGGCCTGGAGGGGGTTGAGTTCAGGGGGCAAGGAGGATTTATCCATGACCAGGCGCTCCGGATAGGAAAAGGGGAAAGATAGCGGCAACCATTCAGCCTTGCCGGCGATCTTAGCGGCCCTTGGGTAGTTCCGACAAGAAAAGAGGTGTCGCACCCTCCGAGGCGGGTGCTGCCCCCTATTTGGAGCACAGATGGATATCTATGCTGTTCCGATAAGTATTGTATCAACCGTCCGTCCGTATTACATTCCGTATTACATAAGACCATTGGAGACGTTCAGATATGGGGACCAGAACAGTCAGGCTCGATGAAGAAGCGGAAATCACCCTGAACCGCTTGCGCACCCTCACCGGATTATCCATCTCGGAGTTATTGAAGCGCGGCCTCAAAGCCTTCGAGACTCAGGCGAAGGGGGAAACCCAACGCAAGCCCTATGACATCTTCACTGAATTGGATCTGGGCGAAGGCGGCTACGCCGCCGCCCCCGCACGGGAAGCCAAAATGGCGATTCGTGATGTCATCCGCCGGAAACACACGCGATGATCCTGGTGGATACCGGCCCCCTCATCGCCCTGTTCGATCCGGCCGATGCTGATCACCCGTCTTGCGTGCGCCTACTCGCGACAATTGACGAACCGATCTGCACGACGATCCCCGTGCTGACCGAGGCCTTTCATCTGCTGGGGCCCGCCAGTCTCGGCTCGTTGCGTCTCATGGATTTCATCAAGGCCCGGGGCCTCGAAGTCAGATTTCTCGATGAAGCCGATCTGGCTCGCGCCTTTGAACTGATAGTGCGCTATGCCGATCACCCCATGGACCTTGCCGACGCCTCCCTGGTGGTCATGGCGGAAAGATACCGCCTTCGCAAGATCTTCACCCTTGACCGCAGCGACTTTACCACCTATCGCATCCGCCAAGGGCACCGGCAACTCGACTTCACGATCCTGGCGTGACGCCCGCGGCCCGCAGCAAGGCCACGGGTCGCGGCATTTACCCTGGGCGCTGAGAGTCCGCTTTGCGGCCTCATGCTCCAGCTTAAACTTCTGGACAGCCCACAGGGGGGTACACCGACGGACAGGTCTCAGACCGCCTGATAGATCTGCGCCCCTTCCTGGCGAAACTCCGCCGCCTTCTCCTTCATGCCCTCCGCCAGGGCGGCCTCGACATCGCCGAGGCGGTGGGATTCCGCATAGTCCCGCACCTCCTGGGTGATCCTCATGGAGCAGAAGTGGGGGCCGCACATGGAGCAGAAGTGGGCGACCTTGTGGGCCTCGTGGGGCATGGTCTCGTCGTGGTACTCGCGGGCGCGCTCCGGGTCCAGGGACAGGTTGAACTGGTCCTCCCAGCGGAACTCGAAGCGGGCCTTGGACAGGGCGTTGTCGCGCATCTGGGCCCCGGGCAGGCCCTTGGCCAGGTCGGCGCCGTGGGCGGCGATCTTGTAGGCGATGATGCCGTCGCGCACGTCTTCCTTGTTTGGCAGCCCCAGGTGCTCCTTGGGCGTCACGTAGCAGAGCATGGCGGTGCCGTACCAGCCGATGTTGGCGGCGCCCATGGCCGAGGTGAGGTGATCGTAGGCGGGAGCGATGTCGGTGATCAGGGGCCCCAGGGTGTAGAAGGGCGCCTCATAACAATCCCGCAGTTCCTTGGTGACGTTCTTCTCGATCATGTGCAGGGGCACGTGGCCGGGGCCCTCGATCATGACCTGGACGTCATGCTCCCAGGCGGTCTTGGTCAGCTCCCCCAGGGTCTCCAGCTCAGCGAACTGGGCGGCGTCATTGGCGTCGGCGATGGAGCCCGGGCGCAGGCCGTCGCCCAGGCTGAAGGCCACGTCGTAGGCCCGCATGATCTCGCAGATCTCGGCGAAATGGGTGTAGAGGAAATTCTCCTGATGGTGGGCCAGGCACCACTTGGCGAGGATGGAGCCGCCGCGGGAGACGATGCCGGTGACCCGGTCCGCCGTCAGGGGCACATAGCGCAGCAGGACCCCGGCGTGAATGGTGAAGTAGTCCACCCCCTGCTCGGCCTGCTCGATGAGGGTGTCGCGGAACATCTCCCAGGTCAGTTCCTCGGGCTTGCCGTCCACCTTCTCTAGGGCCTGGTAGATGGGCACGGTGCCGATAGGCATGGGGGCATTGCGCAGGATCCACTCGCGGGTCTCGTGGATGTGCTTGCCGGTGGACAGGTCCATCAAGGTATCGCCGCCCCAGCGGGCGGACCAGACCATCTTCTCCACCTCTTCCTCGATGCTGGAGCTGACCGCCGAGTTGCCGATGTTGGTGTTGATCTTCACCCGGAAGTTGCGCCCGATGATCATGGGCTCCAGTTCCGGGTGATTGATGTTGGCGGGGATGATGGCGCGGCCGGCGGCGACCTCGGCGCGGACGAACTCCGGAGTGACGCTCTCCGGCAGGCGGGCGCCGAAGCCCTGGCCGCGGTGCTGACGCAATAGCTTGGCGTAGCGGGGATCAGCGCGCAGTTCATCCAGGCGCTGGTTCTCGCGGATGGCGACGAACTCCATCTCCGGGGTGATCACCCCCCGGCGGGCATAGTGCATCTGGGTGACGTTGGCCCCGGCCTTGGCGCGGCGGGGGACGCGGAGGTGCTCGAAGCGCAGGTGGGCCAGGCTCGGGTCCCGCTGGCGCTGACGGCCGAAGGCGGAGCTGGGGCCGGTGAGGCGCTCGGTATCGCCGCGCTCCTCGATCCAGGGGCCGCGCAGATCGGGGAGGCCGGCAAGGAGGTCGATGCGCGCCTCGGGGTCGGTGTAGGGGCCCGAGGTGTCGTAGACATAGATCGGCGGGTTTTCTTCCGGGCCGCTCTGGGTCTGGGTCGGGGTCTGGCTCACCTCACGCATGGGCACCCGCAAGTCCGGACGGGAACCCTGGACATAGATCTTGCGCGACCGGGCGAAGGGGCGGGTGACAGCCTCCGAAAGGCGGGCAGTGGTGCGGATGAAATCCTGGGGAATGGCGCTCATGACATCAGACCTCGATGGCCAGGAGCGGGGTCAGGCGCCCAATCGAGCCGCCTCAGCCGCCTGCTCCTGGGACGGTTTGCCCGGGGGATCCGGTTTGACCAGGGGGCTGGAGGGATGCAGGGAGAACGAGGGTGGGGCCGGCAATGGCTCACATGCCGCGGCAAGGTGGGCATGGGTGTCAGCGGGCCCGCTTTCCTGCGCCGGCATTACCCGGATCAGGTTCCAAGGGTCTCTCTCAGCGCCACGTCTGGCATTGGCTTGCCAGCGCGATGCACCCCCAGCAGGGTTATAGCGCCAAACTAAAGCAAGACACTCGGTTTTTCAAGCGAGGGGGGCTGGTCAAGGCGGGGGATATCGGCTCGGCCAAGCTAGCAGCCTGTCGGACTTTCTCGGTTTCGTGCGGGGGAGCCGCCCGATAGAATAAGCCCATCTACTGGGGAGGCCTGAGCCGATGAGCCACTTCCGTC
>SACH01000683.1 GCA_009928645.1 Gammaproteobacteria bacterium
GCGCCTGGTTCTGGCGGGGTGGAGTCAGCGCCGCGTCATGCTCCGGGCCTGGGCCCTGATGGCTGCCTGCGCCCTTTGCGCCGTCCTCGCCCCCAGCCTGCCGGCTGCTGACCAATGGCTGCTCCTCGCCGCCTGGGGGGCCATTTACGGGGCGATCGGTTATCGCGTCGGCCTGGCGGAACGGCTTGCCCAAACGCCGGAGGGGCGGCGTGGGTCATGAACCGCTGGCATGAGCGCTTGCGTTCGCACGCGGCCACCTTTGTTCACGACCTGGCCATACCACCGCTGTCCTGGCGGTTGCCCAGCTGGTTCAGATTCAATCTTGGCGCCATTCCCAAGGCCCCTGTGCGGCTGGCCTTGCGGGCCCTGTCCGTATTGCTAATAGCCCAGGTAGTGGTCAAGGGGCTGTTTCGACTCTGTCGCGACATCTGGCTCCTTGCTTCTCTGCAGGATCTGGTGGGGATCACTATGGCCGTGCTCGCCGGCACTGCCCAGACCCCCAATCATCTTGTACTGGAACGGGCCCACGATGACCGCGACGTCGCATTAGCCGCTGGCGAGGAAGAGACCTTAGGCTCTATCCTGTGGCAACTGCCCTTATCCACCTCTAAAGCCATCAGGGCGTAGCGCCGCCGGAGATTTCCGATCATGTCTGGGCTTTCCCTTTTCACCAGGATCCGCAAGCTTACCCCCTGGCTGCCAACTGCTGCCGGCGGCAGGACCTACGTCGCAGACGCATTTCACAAGAATGGGCACCACAGGTCCCAACAGGGACAATGGGCGGCTCTGTCTAGCCAGGATGAGCGGGAACCTGTCCTCAACCTGGAACCACCAGGGACTGACAACTCAAACTTGGCGGTTGAAGGGAGAGTCACGGGTGAGGCCCCGCTCGTCGGGGATCATGGGTCGTCAAAGGGCATGGTCACTGCACCACAGGAAGGGGATGTCGCTGTTGGCTCGGTAACGGTCGGGGAGGTTGGCGCGCACGAAGACCAGTCCAGGGATGATTTGGTGGGCGAGATGTCGTCAACCACTGGCCAGGCTCCCCCCCCTCCGCCGACGACCGCTGATCGCGTGATTTCTCACCTTCAGGCCGGTGGCAGTTTGAATCAGAACGATCTCCAGCGTGCCCGGCGCCTGGCGGAGGAGGGTACCGATTCACTGATCCGCATGCTGGTCCGGCTTGGTCTGGTCTCCGAACGCGACATGGCCGAGGCCATGGCGGAGGTGTTGACGTTGGAGGTGGTGGAGCCGGAAGCCTTTCCTACCGAGTTCGTGGTCAGCGAGACCTTGAGTC
>SACH01000684.1 GCA_009928645.1 Gammaproteobacteria bacterium
TGGTTGGAGGTGGACCTGCAACGGCTTGATCCGGACTGGCGGCCATCCGCCCTTGACTTCCCGTCGGCTGGGGTAAGGTCACCTATGCCAGCTAGCCCTGAGGATTTAGCCCCCCTGCCCTATGCGGGTGAGGGCTTGGCGCGCGCCGCCGGTTGCCTATACGTGCTGGAAGGGGCCACCCTGGGGTCGCGGGTGATCCTGGGGCTGCTGGGCCGGGCCCGAGAGCGGCCGGCCGGGGACGCCACCCGGTTCTTTCAGGGTTATGGTCCTCTGACCGGCGAGCGCTGGGCCACCTTGGGGCGTGACTTGCAGGCTCATCTGGGCCAGGACGAGGAAGTATTCAACCAGGCCCTGGACGCTGCCAATGAGACCTATGCCTTCCTTGGGAGTATCCTCGGTGGGCGCGAACCGTCATGAGGGTGCGCGCCACACCCTGTGAAAATAGAAGGCTTGGCCGAGACTTTTACGCTAAATCCTTTTTACTTGCGAGCTCAGGAGATGCCAATGCCCAATCAGCGGACCGGACATCAACGGGAAAAGGCCGGTCAGGCGTTTGCGTTGGCGGGGATGAACGATGCGACATTCCAAGGGCTTGTGGTGAACCAGTGATGAGCGGTAACCAGGGTCAGGCACCTAAAGCCCCGGCGGTGAGCGCGCGGACCCACCAACAGGAGATCCGCGACCTGGTGCTGGCGCGCTACGGTAATCTGGCCCGGGCGAGCCTGCCCCATCGTCTGCGCTTTCACCTCAAGCGCGCCGGTTGGGTCGGGGTGGTGCGGGGTGCCTATCTGGTCAAGCGGATGCTGGATATCCTGGTCTCCGGGACCCTGCTGGTGCTGCTGCTGCCCTTCTTCCTGCTCCTCGCCCTGGCGATCCGGATCGAGTCCCCCGGACCGGTCCTGTTCAAGCAAACGCGGGTCGGGCGCTGGGGAGAATTGTTCACCATGTGGAAATTCCGCTCCATGTACGCTGACGCCGAGGCGCGCAAGGCCGAACTCCTCAAACAGAATGAGATGCGGGGCGGGGTCATCTTCAAGATGCGTGACGACCCGCGCGTCACCCGCATTGGCCGCTTCATCCGCAAGACCTCCATCGACGAACTGCCCCAACTGTGGAACGTCTTCAAGGGCGATATGTCCCTGGTCGGCCCGCGCCCTCCGGTACCCACGGAAGTCAATGAGTATTCCCTGGCCGACCGCCGCCGGCTCGAGGTCATTCCCGGCATCACCTGTATCTGGCAGGTATCGGGCCGTTCGGAGATCCCCTTCGAGCAACAAGTGGAACTGGATGTGGAATA
>SACH01000685.1 GCA_009928645.1 Gammaproteobacteria bacterium
GCGCTTGCCGCGAGCCGCGGCTCGCGCCGGCTTGATTTCCAGCGCCTGATGCGCTCGACAAAAACTGGGCCAGCCAGGGCCCGCACGGAACCGCTGCATCGATCAGCGGTTCATCATCAAGTTGCCAACGGTGATGAATATGAGCAAATCCAAGAAAGACCGCAAATCAGGCCAGGACAAGGAAAGGAACCTGATCGACAAAGTCGCCGTGGAGGGCCAGCCGCAGAAGCCCAACGGCAAGTTGAGCCGTAAGGACTACGAGACCGAATTGGCCAAGCTGCACGTCGAGCTGGTCAAGCTCCAGGAGTGGGTCAAGCAACAGGGGCTCAAGGTGATCGTCGTCTTCGAGGGCCGCGACGGCGCGGGCAAGGGCGGCACCATCAAGGCCATCACCGAGCGCGTCAGCCCGCGGGTCTTCCGCGTGGTGGCCCTGCCCACCCCAACGGAGCGAGAGAAATCCCAGATGTACGCCCAGCGCTACATGGCGCACTTCCCGGCGGCGGGAGAGATCGTGATCTTCGACCGCAGTTGGTACAACCGGGCCGGCGTCGAGCGGGTCATGGGCTTCTGCACCGAGGAGCAGGCCACGAAATTTCTCAAGATGACCCCCTTGGTCGAACGGGCCATGGTCGATTCCGGTATCATCCTCATCAAATACTGGCTGGAGGTCAGCCCCGAGGAACAGACCCGCCGCCTGGAGGCGCGCATCGACGACGGGCGCAAGATCTGGAAGCTCTCCCCCATGGATCTGCAGTCCTACACGCGCTGGGACGACTACACCAAGGCCCGCGACGAGATGTTCGCCGCCACCGACAGTTCCTGGGCACCCTGGTTCGTCGCCAACTCCGAGAACAAGAAGCGGGTGCGGTTGAACGTCATCCATCACCTGCTCGGCCGTATCCCCTACCAGGAGGTGAAACGGGAGAAAGTCAAGCTCCCGGAGCGCAAGCACCTCGGCCGCTATCAATCGCCGGATTACCCCTTCCGTAACATCCCCGCGGTTTATTGAGGGAACGGACCATGCACATCGCCACCGGTACGGGCCTGTTCCTGCTGATAGCGATCTTCATCATCTTCCCGCTGGCGGATCGCTTCTGTGGCAGTGCCAGTTGCTGGTTGATGGTCTTCGTCGGTTCCCTGACGATTTTCCTGTTTATCTACGTCTTTCTGTTTACCATGCCCGCCTGAGTGGCCAGCTCAGGCGATGGGGTATTTCCGGCGGCGCAACGCCGCCGGAGGCTCAATCCACGGCCGGGAGCCAACCCTCGCCGGGATCGTAGGCCGCGATGGCCGCGG
>SACH01000686.1 GCA_009928645.1 Gammaproteobacteria bacterium
AAATTCCGACAAATTCCGACAAATTCCGACAAATTCCGACAAATTCCGACATTTTGACATAACGGTCGCGATGGTGAGCGAAACTATCTTGTTAAAACAAGTGGTTACCCTGTAGGCTGTCATCTTTGCTCCTGCCAAAATTTTGGTCTTGATCCAGCAATTGACGGTATCGTTCGCCCCACCTGCCACCTCAGGTGATCACCACCATGACCAGCCCACCGCTCCTTACCGTTCAACTTTTCACCGCCCTGGCAGCGGAAGCCGCTCTTCAACCGGCGCTGCACGCTTTACACGCTCGGCTGCAGCAGACGGGTATTCGGGTCGTGACCCAGTCTCAGGCGGCGGTGCCCGTGAGCGGAGAGGATGGACCAGTGGTGCTGGTATCCCTGGGGGGCGAAGCACACGACTACCCGGGTCTGTGGACCCTGCCGCTGGATGACCGTCGTCGTTGGCTGCATTTTTCCCGAGCGGAGGCGATCACGGCCGAATCCCTTATGCATTGCTGGCTGGCCGCGACCGACCCGCTCCCCGCGCCACGCTCGCTCCCGGTCAGCACCCTGCCCGCTACGCCCTTGGTCTCGGTGTTCACTGCCTGCTACCGACCTGGGCAGCGCATTAGCCGCCCTTATCGCTCGCTGTTGGGACAGACCTACCTACCCGCAATGGGAGTGGGTCATCGTCGATGACTCCGGCGATGATGGCGTCGGCTTGAGCGAACGACTCGGTCCCGGACTGGATCCACGGGTGCATCCCTTCTTTTCCGACCGCCATCGCGGCTATATCGGGACCATCAAGCGCCTGGCCGCTACCCTCTGCCGGGGCGAGATTCTGGTCGAACTGGATCACGACGATGAATTGACGCCGGACTGTCTTCAGCGTCTGGTCGCTGCCTTCCGCCGCCACCCGGCGGCCGGATTCGCATACGGCGAGGCCGCCGAGATCTATGAAGCGTCCGGGGCCTCCCACTGGTACGGCTGGGATGCCGGGTTCGGGTACTTGAGTTATTGGCGCCAGTACGACGGCGTGACGGGACGGACGGTCAACGTCCCGCGGACGCCGGGAACCAACTGGCAAACCGTGCGGCATCTGGTTGGCTTGCCCAATCACCCCCGGGCCTGGACCCGCGAGGCGTATTTCGCGGTGGGCGGCCATCGTCCAGGTCTTCTGGTGGCGGACGACTACGACCTGATCCTGCGCAGCCTCTTGTGTACAAGCCTGGTGCGGGTGCCGCACCTGCTCTACCTGCAGTACCGCAATGCCGGCGGCGAGAATCAGACCTTCGTGCGCAACCGCCA
>SACH01000687.1 GCA_009928645.1 Gammaproteobacteria bacterium
TGGCTGAAGTTCTTCAAGGACGGCGAGCGCCTGGACGCCGACCACCTGCCGGACTGGATGCAGACGACTGAAATGAGGCAAGCCATGAGCACCGTGAAGGGCGCAGTCTAGAATCAAGTGCAACACCCCTACGCTTTAAGGTGTTGCCATGGGTACGCACTACGATCAACTGTCTACTGAAGAGCGCGCTACGATCATGTTGATGGCCAACGAGGGGAAGAGTCTGCGCGCCATGGCGCGGACCCTGCATCGAGCCCCCGCGACGATCAGCCGGGAGTGGCGGCGGCATATCCCACCGGCGGATGCCCCGGGAAGAAGCGGCTACGACGCCAAGTTGGCCGGCCAGGAAGCCCGGCGCTGCCGCTTCAAGTCGCGACGGTCGCCCAAGCTGGCAGTGGATGGGGTGCTGTTTGGCGTGGTCGAGCATTTTCTGCAGGAGGGTTGGTCGCCCGGTCAGATCGCCGGCGCCCTGAAGATGATGTGGCCTGACGCCCCGGAGCGGCGAGTCTCCCCCGAGACCATCTACACCTGCCTCTACGCCCTGCCGCGGGGTGCCTTGCGCCAGGAACTGATCGCCTGCCTGCGCAAAGCCCACAGTGCCCGCCTGCCACGCTCCCGGGGTACGGATCGACGTGGGCAACTCTCTGATATGCTCAGCATTCATGTACGTCCGCCGGCGGTGGAGGACCGGGCCTTGCCGGGCCACTGGGAGGGGGACTTCATCAAGGGGGCGGGTAACCGTTCGGCAGTCGGGGTCCTGGTCGAACGGACCTCGCGCCTGGTTCTGCTGGCCAAGATGGACGATGCCACCGCCGCCTCCGCCCTGGCGGGCTACACGCGTAAGCTCAACGGCATTGCTGAACCGATGCGCCAATCGCTGACCTATGATCAGGGCAAAGAGATGGCGCGCCATGCCGAGCTGACCGCCCAGACTGGGGTCAAGGTCTACTTCTGCGACCCCCATAGCCCCTGGCAACGGGGATCTTGCGAGAACACCAACGGTCTCCTGCGCCAGTACCTCCCCAAGGGGACGGACTTGTCCATCTACAGCCAGGAAGAACTCGATGCGATCGCGGAACGCCTCAACCAGCGGCCCCGCGCGATCCACGGCTACTTCCCCCCAATCAGTGTCTATCGGGCCATGCTGGAACGTCTCAACCAGCCCAATGGATCTGTTCACTAACAGGTGTTGCACTTGGTACTAGAAACCGCCAAGCAATTCTCGGAGAAAGAGCGCGCCTATGATGCCTATCAGGCGCGGCAGAACTATCTGCGCATGCAGGGCTCCATCT
>SACH01000688.1 GCA_009928645.1 Gammaproteobacteria bacterium
TTCTCCAACTATGCCCGCTCCCCGAAGATGGAGCCCGAGCCGGTGCGCCTCGATCGCTTGGTGGCCGAGGTCATGGAACTCTACAAGGCCGTGCCCGCCGTGACGACCGACCTGCAGACTGGCGAGGCCCTGATCAAGGGTGACCCGCTGCGTCTGCGCCAGGTCATGCACAACCTGGTGAAGAACGCCCTGGAAGCGGTAGAGGATAAGCCTCACCCCCTGGTCCGCGTGGCCACCCGGCGGCTGACGGACCCAGAGCGGCCCCTGCTGGAACTGGCGGTGGAGGACAACGGCGGCGGCATCGCCCCGGAGCTCCTCGATAACCTCTTCGAGCCCTACGTCACCACCAAGACCAAAGGCACGGGTCTGGGGCTCGCCATCGTCAAGAAGATCATCGAGGAACACGGCGGTATCATCTGGGCGGAGAACCTCGATACGGGTGCCCGCCTCTCGGCCCGCCTGCCCCTCTGGCGGGAAGAGGGACGGGAGGCGCCACGACCGACCGCGGTCCCCCTCAACGGCGCCACCCCGCCCGGGTCCTCCCGCGCCGTGCCGCGTGACGACCCAGGCCCGGCTGTCCCCAAGGCCCACCCCACCCCAACCGCACCGACGGCCGTTACCCCTGCCGGGGCGACCGGTGCCCAGTCCGAGCGAGAACGAGCATGAGTGCAGCCTACATCCTGGTGGTCGACGACGAGCCGGATATCCGCGCCTTGGTGCAGGAGATCCTGGAGGACGAAGGTTATAGCGTTGCCACCGCCGAAAACGGCACCGCCGCCCGGCGCGCCCTGCGCGAACGGCGGCCGGACCTCATCCTGCTGGACATCTGGATGCCCGACCTGGATGGCATCAGCCTGCTCAAGGAGTGGGCCGAGGACGATGGCCTGCCCTGCCCGGTGATCATGATGTCCGGTCATGGCACCGTGGAGACCGCGGTGGAGGCCACCCGCCTGGGGGCCTACGACTTCCTGGAAAAGCCCCTGTCCATGGCCAAGCTGCTGCTGACCACGGAGCGCGCCCTGGAAGCGGACAAGCTGGCCCGGGAGAACATCGGCCTCAAGCGCCGCACCGCCCTGGTCCACGAGCCCATCGGCCGCGGCCCGGCCATGCAGCGCCTGCGGGAGCAGGTCAAGCGCATCGCCCAGCACGACACCTGGGTGCTGATCACCGGCGAGGCCGGCAGCGGCCGCGAGACCTTCGCCCGCTTTCTCCACGCCCAGAGCGCCCGCCGGGAACGGCCCTTCATCGACCTGGGCGTCTCGGGCATCGCCCGGGTCAACGCCGCCCGGGA
>SACH01000132.1 GCA_009928645.1 Gammaproteobacteria bacterium
GCTCCTCGCCTGGCAGCGCCAGCGGGTCACCACCTATTGTGGCTACATCCTCGGCTTCCCGGACGACACCCCAGAGTCCATCCTTGCCGACATCGAGACTATCAAGCGGGAACTGCCGCTGGACATCCTGGAATTCTTCTGCCTGACGCCCCTGCCGGGCTCGGCGGACCATCAGGCGCTCTTCAACCAGGGCGCGCCCCTGGAGCCGGACCTCAATCGCTATGACCTGGAGCACGTCTGCACCACCCATCCCCGCATGACAAAGGACGAGTGGCAGCAGGTCTATGCCCAGGCCTGGGACAGCTATTACTCCCTGGAGCATCTGGAGACCCTGATGCGCCGGGCGGCGACCTTCGACCGCAATCCCAAGCGCATCATGGAGATCGCCCTGGAGTTCTATGGTTGCTTCCGGTTCGAGCGGGTCCATCCCCTTCAGGGCGGTTTCTTGCGCCGCAAGGTGCGCACCGACCGGCGGCCGAGCCTGCCGGTCGAGTCGCCCTGGACCTTCTATCCCCGCCGGGCCGGGGAAGTCTGGCGGACCTATGGGGGGCTGCTGGTCTATGCCTGGCGGGTCTGGCGTCTCTATCAGCGGGTGAGGCGGGATATCCGGCGACCGGGCTACCGGTATGAGGACGCGGCCCTACGCCCGGAGGCCTGAGGGGGAATACCGTTCCTGGTCGCCTTTCCGTCGACAGTCCCCTTTGCGGTCGCTAAGATCGCCGCAGCCGAGCCGCCGGCAAGTTGCCAGCCCGGCACGGTGCTCCGAACGCAGACCCCAGAAAGAACGCGTACCCCAGAAAACCCGCTTGGGTCTGAAGCCACAGAACAAGAAGACCGACCCGCCCCTACCCACCAGGAGACCCCATGAAGATCGAGACCTTGGCCATCCACGCCGGCTTCCAGCCTGACCCGACCACCAAGTCCGTCGCCACGCCGATTTACCAGACCACCTCCTATGCCTTCGATGACACCCAGCACGGGGCGGACCTCTTCGATCTCAAAGTGCCGGGCAATATCTACACCCGCATCATGAACCCCACCAGCGATGTGCTGGAGAAGCGCCTGGCGGCCCTGGAGGGTGGCGTCGGCGGTCTGGCCCTGGCCTCGGGTATGGCGGCGGTGACCTACTCGCTGTTCACCATCTGCGAGAGCGGCGACAACGTCGTCACCACCTCCACCCTCTACGGCGGCACCTACAACCTCTTCGCCCACACCCTGCCGCAACTGGGCATCGAGATCCGCTTCGCCGCCCCCAACGACATCGACGGCATGGCGGCCCTCATCGACCAGCGCACCAAGGCGGTCTTCTGCGAGTCCATCGGCAACCCGGCGGGCAACGTCGCCGACATCGGCGCCATGGCCGACATGGCCCATGCCCACGGCATCCCCCTGATCGTCGACAACACGGTGCCCACCCCCTATCTGTGCCGGCCCTTTGAATACGGCGCCGACATCGTCGTCCACGCCCTGACCAAGTACCTGGGTGGCCACGGCACCACCATCGGCGGCGCCCTGGTGGACTCCGGCAAGTTCCCCTGGGCCGAGCACAAGGCGCGTTTCCGCCGCCTCAACGAGCCCGACGTCTCCTACCATGGCGTGGTCTATACCGAGGCCCTGGGCCCGGCGGCCTACATCGGCCGGGCGCGGGTGGTGCCCCTGCGCAACATGGGCGCCGCCATCTCGCCCTTTAACAGCTTCCTCATCCTCCAGGGCATCGAGACCCTGCACGTGCGCATGGACCGCCACTGCGACAACGCCCTGGCGGTGGCCCAATTCCTCCAGGCGCAGCCCCAGGTCGCCTGGGTGCGCTACGCCGGCCTACCGGACCATCCGGACAACCCCCTGGTCCACAAGTACATGGGCGGGCGCGCCTCCAGCATCCTCTCCTTCGGCATCAAGGGCGGGCGCGAGGCCGGGGCCAGGTTCATCGACGCCCTGCAGCTCGCGGTGCGCCTGGTCAATATCGGCGATGCCAAGACCCTGGCCTGTCATCCGGCCACCACCACCCACCGCCAGCTCTCCCCGGCGGAACTGGCCCGGGCCGGGGTCTCGGAGGACATGATCCGGCTGTCCATCGGCCTGGAGCATGTGGACGACATCGTCGCCGATCTGGCCCAGGCCCTGGCGGCGGCTCGCTAACCAGGCGAGCCTGGCCGGTCGGGGGGACCAGTTTCCGCTCTACCGGCTCGGGTGGCGTCTGGCGGGGGACGCCGTGGATCCATCCGTGGAGGCTTGACGACCGCATCCTTGCGGTCGACACCCCCGCCAGACGTCACCCGAGCCTTCCTTTCCCCTCCAAAAACCAGCCTGCAAAAGGTCTTCACTCAAAGAGATTCGCGAAGGCCTTGGCGAAGGTCTTGTAGGCCTCGAAACCGTCCTTGTCCATGACCTGGTCGATGACCCAGCGGTTCTCGGACGCCTCCCCCATCAGCGTCTGGATCTCGAAGCCCAGGTGGCGGAGGAAGGGGTAGCTGGGACCGTCGGGCGCCAGTTGATATTCGGCGTATTCGCCGGAGCGCAGATTGAGCCGCTCGATGAAGGGGCTGCCGTAATCCCCGGGCCCCAGCAGGTCCTGGCTGTTGTCCTGGACATGCTCGATAAGCTTGCGCGCCAGGGCGGTGATGAGGACGCGGCGGTCCTCGGTCTCCAGGCGGTCGGCGGCCAGGCGGTCGGCGATCTGGATGAGGAAGAGGAGGTACTCCTGGATGACCCCCAGGCGCTGGGCATCGTCCCGGTAGACGAACCGCTCGCAATGCAGGCTGATGGCCTTGTCCACGGCGATGCGCCAGGCGATGAAGGCCAGGGCGCTGGCGATCTCCGGCAGGGATCGCTCGGCCTCGTCGTTGTTCCAGTGACTCTTGATTCTCAGGGCCACGTGTCGCTCCTCTTGGTTGATGACAAATCCCCACCATTTTGACTGGGGAAGCAAATTCACTCCGGCCCGGGGCTGGCGGCCGCGCCGTCCCTCCCGCTGCCTGAGACCCCATGTGGAGGCGAGGATGACCCCTGAAAACCGGCACGCCCTGACGCGGGCTGTGCAACACAATTGCCATATCTCCGACGCTCGCCATGGCGGGGACTACTCCCTCTGCGTCTATCTCATGAAGATGCGCGAGTACTACCGCTGGGAACAGGGCCTGCCCTATGGGGCCAGCCTGGGCAAGGACCAGGTCGGCCACTGGCTCGCCCAGCGCGAGCAGCTCTGGGAGACCCTGGAAGACGCCGAGTTCGCCCCCCTGACCATCGGCGACGAGGTCTTCGACCCCTTCGACAGCGAGGCGATCAACCAGCGCCTCGCCCCCTATGGCCTGGCCTATGGCGGTGGCCTGGGGCATGGGGCCAAGCCCCACTTCGTCCTCGGCGACCTGGAAGGGACCCGGCGCCATGGCAACTATCGGGTCCTGATCATCGCCCGGGAGCATGCCCGGGACCTGACCGCCCCCCCGGCCATGACCCTCGGGTCGGGCATCACCCTGCGCCGGGAGTCCCTGCGGCGCCTGCTGTGGGAAAAACTGGAGACCTGGCGCTGGAGCCGGCCGGACAATGCCCTGGGGCGGGCCTTCGCCTACTACCCCTTCGACCAGGACCTGGCGGGGGCATTGGAGGCCATGACCGAACGGGAGGTCCAGGCGGTGTTGCTCCATGAGGAGGGGGAATACCAGGCCGGCCAACTCCTGGGGGACGAGGCCTGGGGCCGGCTGCTGTTGGATCTGGTCCAGACCCCGGCGGAGATCATGGCCCGGGCGGTGCGGGATCACCTGGCGGATTGCCTCAGCACCCTGCCGACCCTGGCCCGCCAAGACGAGGCCCCGCCCCTGCATTTCTACCTGGGCAACCTCACCGCCATGCGCAAGGAGCTCTTTCCGGGCCTGGTCCAGGCCTACGAGGACTGGGTCCGCGACGGTGACACTGACGCTATTCTCCGCGTGGCAGCGCGGGGCGCCCACCACTGGCAGCAACTGGCCCGGGAGATGCTCGCCCTCCATGCCCGCGACGCCGAGGCGGCGGCGGGTTCTATCCGTCAACTGGTGCTGGCCAATCGCCTCTGAGGCCGGCCTGGCAAGCTCGGTAGGGTATACCCCAACGAGGGTGGTTCCCGGACGTTAACTGGCGGGTGGGGGCAGGGGGTCTCTGGTGAGGGAACTATCATGGGGAGGGGTTCGCCAAACCTACGGGGAAGGCTTTAGGTTTTCCCCCGCCAGACCTCATCCGCCCCGGGGATTTGCGCGCATTGAGGCACCCGGCTCAGGTCCCAGCGGGTCAGGGCTTGAGCCCAGAAGGCTGCCGGGGTGTCTGGCCGCTCCGCCAGGGCCGACTGGCCGAGGAAGGCCCAGGCCTGGAGCAGGGCGGGCAGGGGATTACGGGGGTCGACGGGGGCGGCGGCGTCGCTCTTGCTCAGCTTACGCCCCCAGCGGTCCCGGGCCAGGGGCAGGTGGGCATAGGTGGGAGTCGGTAGGCCGAGGAGACGCTGCAGGAGCATCTGCCGTGGCGTGGAGCGGGTGAGATCCGCCCCGCGAACGATGTCGGTGATGCCCTGGAAGGCGTCATCTACCACTACCGCCAGTTGGTAGGCAAAGAGACCATCGGCCCGGCGGAGGACGAAGTCACCGACTTCGGCCACCAGGTCCTGTTTCACCGGACCCTGCACCCGGTCGTGAAAGCAGATGGCTGAGCTCTCGACCCGCAGGCGGATCGCTACCTGCCCGGACCTGAGTGGCAATCGTGCTCCCTCCCCCCGGTTGAGGGAGGGTTGGGGAGAGGGGGGGTGAACGGTTTCCGGCGCGGCCACCGGCCAAGTGACCGGCACGGGGGCTGCGCCCGAGGGGTCGATAGGAGGGTCCCGCGCCGGGGGGGGACGGCAGGTACCAGGATAGATCGGCCCTTCGGGACCCACCGCGGACGCCGCCACGGCGATTTCCCGGCGGCTGCAACCGCAGGGGAAGGTCAGGCTTGACGCCTGGAGCTGGGCCAGGGCCGCCGCATAGGCCGCCCCACGGCGACTTTGGTAGAGGATTTCACCCTCCCAGACGAAGCCAAAGGCCTTAAGGGTGCGCAGGATATCGGCGGCGGCGCCCGGGACCTCACGGGGCTGGTCAAGGTCCTCCATGCGCACCAGCCATTCGCCGCTCCGAGCGCGGGCCTCGGCATAACTGCCGATAGCGGCGACCAGGGAGCCAAAGTGCAGGGGGCCGGTGGGGGAGGGGGCGAAACGCCCCCGGTAGGGAACGGGGCCGGTCACCGATGGACCGGAGCGGGGGCAGCGGTGCTTCAGCCGCGCTGCTTCTCCCGGATCTCATCGAGAGTTTTGCAGTCAATGCACAGGGTAGCGGTCGGCCGGGCCTCCAGGCGACGGATGCCGATCTCTACGCCACAGGCCTCGCAGAAGCCATATTCATGGCTGTCGAGACGCTCCAGGGCTTCGTCAATTTTCTTGATCAGTTTGCGCTCACGGTCCCGGGTACGCAGTTCCAGGCTGAACTCCGACTCCTGGGTAGCGCGGTCGTTGGGATCGGGGAAATTAGTCGCCTCGTCCTGCATGTGATGGACGGTACGGTCCACCTCCTCCATGAGGCTTTGCTTCCACGCGATCAGGATTTCCCGGAAGTGCTCCTCCTGGGCGGGGCTCATGTAATCCTCATCGCCGCTGGCCTGGTAAGGCTCAAAACTGAAGACCATCGCACCCTGCTTATCTGCCACGCTCATGCCAGTCCTCCCAAAAGGGGTGTGGGATGTTCCCTGCGCCGGCGGGTGAAAGCCGCGCGGCCATCAGGATACGTCTCGCTAGAAAAGCCCGACTTTTTATCAAATTAGTTCACCAGGGGCAACCGCTATTTGCCAACCGTGCGCGGGGGGAGTCCGGCATCCTTGGCATGGTGGACCAGGGAAGGCCTAATGTCCGCAACCGCCTGGCTGGCCCTGGCCAGGCTCTTGAGGGATCGGGCGTCGATGGTGAAGCCGAGCAGGGCAATGCCGCCCCTGGCTACTTATGAATTCAGCCTAACGGCAAGAGACCCTAGTGCCTGGGCTAAACTCTCGACACCCTGCTGATGAGTGACACCCGCTACCATGCCTGACCGGCTCCGCAAGCTCCCCATCGGTATTCAGACCTTCCGCCAGATCATCGCGGAAGGCTATGCCTACGTGGACAAGACCGCTCATGCCCTGGCTTCAGCGACCTGATCCGCCACGCCCGCGACCGTCATGGCCAGCCGGTGGTGGTCCTGGTCGACGAATACGACAAACCCATTCTCGACAACATCGACCGGCCCGAGGCGGCCGCTGACATTCGCGAGGGGCTGAAGAACCTCTACTCGGTACTCAAGGCCGAGGACGCCAACCTGCGGTTCGTCTTCATGACCGGCGTGACCAAGTTCAGTATGGCCAGCCTCTTCTCTGACCTGAACCATCTGCATAACATCACGCTGAGTCCCCGCCATGCCACCATTTGCGGCTACACCCAGCACGACCTGGAAACCACCTTCGCCGCCCATCTGGCGGGGGTCGACTGGGCGGAACTGCGCCGCTGGTACAACGGCTACGGCTTCCTGGGCGAAGCGGTTTACAACCCCTTCGACATCCTCCTGTTTATCAGCGAAGGTCACAGCTACCGCAACTACTGGTTCGAGACTGGCAACCCCAGCTTCCTGATCAAGCTGTTCCAGCGCCAGCGCTACTTCCTCCCCGACCTGGAGCAACTGGAGGTCGAGGTCAATGAGGAGATCCTCGACTCCTTCGACGTCGAGCGCATCAACCCCATCACCCTGCTGTTCCAGAGTGGCTATCTGACGGTGATCGGCACCAGCACCCGGCGC
>SACH01000689.1 GCA_009928645.1 Gammaproteobacteria bacterium
CTAACAAGGAGGCCGCGGCTGGGCAAGCACAGGAGGGTGGCGAGCGTACTGCCCCGGCTGAGGTCATTGATACCGCCGAGCCCTGTACCCTTCACTAATTCCAAGGGGTGCTATACCCGCACCACCTCTCACTTCTCAAAAGCGATCACTTTCCTGGAAGTCGGCCATCTCACCCCACACCTGGAGATAGGCCTCATGCCTTTCCTCTTCATCCACGGTGGATTTGAAATTGGGATAGCGGATGCCACGCACCGCCTCCGCCAGCCGTTGCGCCACCTCTTCGCGGTCAATGCGGGCGCGGAAAAGGTAATCCGTCCCGCCCCCCACCTGGACCTGGGCCTGAGGAAAGATCCGGGTGATGTCCTCCTGGCGCCGGGCGCGCACCAGCAGGGTTGAGCCATCGCCATCTTTGTCGACGATCGAGAGCATGCTATTGGAGAAAAAAATCCACATGTCTGGTCCTCTTTATTGTTGACGTGAGAGCCCTGACTCCGCCCAGACAAATTTTGAGCCGGACGGAGACTGCTATTTTTTCAGGGCGACAGCAAAATCATGCTGAGCCAATGGTGGTCGCCAGGGTTATTCACCCCAGGTAATGCCTTCTAATCAAAAGCTTCTTCTTGACCGTGCCACATCCGTAAAGGCATCGCTGGCAGGAATGGGTGCACCATTGTGTATTAGCCCCACCGGAGCAAGCCACCCTCAAGCGTTCCTCGCTTCAGTATGCCGCTTTTCAGCAGGTGGTTGAGTGGCTGGTGTTTGGTTGACTAGCCCAGCAGCACCGCCGCCACTTCCAAGGCATCCACCGGCCAGAATACCGGGGGCCGTGGTTGGTGTACGCCGGGCTGGCCTTCCTGCGGGCGGCAATCGAGCACGCAACGGGTCCATTGGCTGGGTATGGCTTCCTCACCATGGACAGCCCCCAGCAAGGCACCCGCAATGGCGGCGTTGGTGTCGGTATCCCCACCGCGCATGACCGTATCGACGACACCAGCTTCCAGAGTGGGTGCATGGAGTAATTGCCAGAGGGCGTTACGCCAGGCGATCAATACCCAGCCCTGCTGGTGGACATAACTGGCAGGGGGACCGTCCGCCGCCGCCTCGGTCGCCGCCAGGAGGCTGGGCGCCACATCCCCTGCCCGTGCCCAGGCAAGGATCGCCGCGTAGACGGCTGGGGCAGCGGCGCCCGTCCCAATCGCATAGGCAATCGCCTGGGCGTAGAGGGCGTTTGCCTCCCGGCACACGGGATGGGGATGCGTGAGGGCCGCATCCTGGCGTGCCCAGTCCGC
>SACH01000690.1 GCA_009928645.1 Gammaproteobacteria bacterium
TTATCCTGCTCCATTCCAAGCAGGCGGGCCGCGGCCTTGACGGCGGCGCGGGTGTCCCCCTGGTGCTCCAGAACAGCGAACAAGGAAAACGCATCATGCGGCGGTCCGGCAAGGGGATCGCTGGCATGGTGGCTGAAAATTCGCCCGGTGTCGGAGAGGCGCACGATTCCCGCCAGTCCGCTCCCCGAGTAGGGGCTCAGCCAGCGGTTTTTGCCCTTGGGCTTGTAACCATGGGCATCCAGAATGGCGGCCGGATCATGTGCGGCATTGAACGCGGCGATAACGGAATCCCCACCGGCCCGTTCCCTGCCGGTGGCCTTGGGTTCCGGCTGGGGTGGCGCCCACGGGCAAGCGGCCTCCAGTACCGGGCGCCACTTCTCCCAATCGCGCCACAGTTCCAGCAGGGCCGTCGGCGGGGCGGTCCACTGCTCCAATTCCCACGGGGCGGCAAGCAGGGAATAGGGCTGTCCGGTGCCAGGGTGCAGGGTGGGCGGCAGGGCATCCTGCACGGGCCCGGCCCGCAGTTCAAAGATTGTTACAGGCTTCCCGCCCTCCTCCCGCGGGGGCCAAGTCAAAGCTTTGCGGCTCAGGCCCTCCCCGCCGGCGGGCAGGCGATACAGAGCCCGCCAGCGGGCGGGGTGGCCTTGGATGATGACGGCGCCGGCCTTTAGGCTGTCGAGATCAAGGCCCACGGCGGCCAAGGCAAGCCTGGCCTCTTCAATCGCGTCCCCGTCAAAACTTGCCAGCCCGGAATCCCGCAGGCGGGCGCCCATGCCTTGCTCGGGATTGGCCCGCCAATGGTCCTGGGTAAAGGTCCGGGTCTGCCAGCCGGTAATCCCTTCCGGTCCCTTCGCCCCCCGCGGGATGGGCACCAGGGCCAAGCCAAGCCCGGACCAATAGGCGGCCCACGCGGCCGCGGGTGACTCTGGCGAAGGATGGGCCGGGCTGGGGGCTGGCGACGCTGCCGGCCGGTCCCAGGGGCGCGCCGCCACGGCTGGCGGCGGGGTCGATGATTGGGGTGAACGGTCCCAGGGGTAGACTTTGGGCTCGGTGGTGGTCATGCCTTGCCCCCCTCTGAGCGAATCCATGCCTCATTGCAGGCGACAAGGTGGGCCTGGGCTACCGCATGGCGGCGCTGTGCCTTGTCCAGATAGTAATGAGCACGGTCGAGGGCCTCCTGGGCGGCCATGGCTTCTTCCTGGGCGTCCAGGCGGGCGAGATACGCGGAATCGGGGCGGCCGGCCGATACGATGCGGCGCGGCTGGGGAAAGGGATGCTGCATGGG
>SACH01000691.1 GCA_009928645.1 Gammaproteobacteria bacterium
CCCCCCCCCGCCATGGCCCGCATCAAGAACTTCAACCCGCCCGCGGACATCGCCGCCCTGCTCGGGAACAGCCTGAACGTCAACCGTGGTACTTACCTTGCCTCAACCTCGGCCTATCCCAGCAACCACAAGCTCCGCACCAGCCCGCCCAAGATGCCCTGGTCCCACCCCTACAACCTGGGCCACGTCGCCGACTGGCTCATCCAGTACGGCCCGGCACGCTGGCGGGACGGCAGCCGGCCGGCCATCCGCACCGAGATCCTCAACGACCTCGCCAGCCGCGCCTTCGCCGCCGAGTTCTGGACTGCCCCCACGCCGGTCACCGATCGCATCGAGGTGGCTTACCCCACCGTGGACCGCGACGCCCATCCACCCCCGGACCCGGCCGATCCCCTGGATACCGCCAACACCGATTGCGACTACGAGTACCGCTCCACCTACTGGCCCTTCGCCCAAGCCAGCGAGGGCGGCTGGCCGCCCCTGCCCGGCTGGCGCGGCGCCGTCGACGCCGAACGCTACTTCGTCGACACCTGGCACGCCCAACGCTCTCTGACCTACAAGCTCCCGCCGCTGGCCATCGACAACCAGCGCGCCTTCATCCTCCTCTACCTCCAGGGCGCCATTCGCGCCAACGCCGAGGAATCGGGGGTCCGGCTCTGGTTCACCCCGCTGACCGTCATCAACTTCTTCGGCTCCCAGTCCTCCGCCGACGGCTACCGCTATTCGATCGCGGAGGACTGGACGCACCTCTACGATGCCCACCTGGCCCTGCCACCCGCCAACCTCGACTGGTACCACGCGGTACCCATCGATCGGGTCTTCAAGCTCAACGCCGGTTCTGCGTGGGGCTGGAGCACCTACAACCGCTGGCTCAACCTCAAGCTCAGCACCCATGCCCCCTGCGGCGTCTACCGGGCAAGCAACGCTGGGCGGAGTGCCGGGTCAACCTGAATGTCCAGGTCTACCGCCCCAGCTTCCTCACCTGAGATCCGCCAGCCATGAGCAATCAGATCAACCTCGACACCCGCGGCGTCCTCACCGTCCAGGACCAGGCCGGCCAACCGGTCAAGATCGTCATCAAGCTCGCCGGCAAGGGCTACGGCAACGGCCTCATCGTCGGCGATCGCCAGTACCAGATTTGTCGTTACGTCCCCACCATCAAAGACCGCAAGAGCCCGGCCCAGCTCGCCCACCGGGAGCGCTTCAAGGCCGCGGTCGCCGCCTGGCAGGCCCTGCCCGAGGCCGAGCGCCAGCGTCTGCATGAAGCGGCCAAGGCCGCGGGCC
>SACH01000692.1 GCA_009928645.1 Gammaproteobacteria bacterium
GCCTCGGCGAGGCGAGCCTCGAGGTCGGCGAGGTGCGGGTCGTTCCGCAGCCGATCGGTGCCTACCTCGATCTGGTCTATACCGCCACGGACGAGGAGATCCTCGAGCGCATCGAGACCGGTACCGTCATCGTGCTGGACGCCGGCTTCTATTCCTTCGATTGGGCGCTCGTCGTCAAAGGGGAGCTGCGCCGCAGCGCCAGCGGCACCAGCTTGGAGGCCATGTCGGTGCTGCTGGAGCGGGCCGCGCAGGAGGCCGTGGCCGAGGCCGGCGGCAAACCCCAGCCGCTGGGTCTGGAGGCCGCGCTGCGCGCCGGGCGTGCCCACGTGCTGCAGGCCGGACATCGCCTGTCGGTGCCGAGCCTGCTCGGGCGCGCGGCCGGTCCGGTCTGTGCGGTTGCCCTGGAGAGCCTGCGCCGATCCCTGCGCCGCGAGAGCGCGAGCGTGGATCTCGTGCTGATCGCCGGGGGCGGCGGCAGCCTCTACGTGCGCACGGCGGCCGGGTTGTTTCCGGGTGCGACGGTCGTGGTGGCCGCGGATCCGATCGCCGCGAACGCGCGCGGGTTTCATCGCTATGCCGGCTGAGGCGCGTTCCCGCGAACTGCTGCGCGCCGTGGTCAACGTCGGCCCGTCCCAGCCCGAGCTGCTGGAGGATCTCGTGCAGCTGCCCAAGCGCTCGCGGGCCGCACGGCTGCGCCACCTCGCCGCCGTCGGGCTGTTGGCGATCAAGGGCGGAGCCGGCGCACTCGCCAAGGTTGCACCGGGGCCGGTGCCGTCGACGCCTCCCGACGCCTCGGCGCAACGGCGCCGGGATCGGCTCGTCGGCCGGCTGGGGCGCGTCGATGATTAGAACCATCTGGTTTGCCGGTGTGCTGTGCGCCGTGCTGGCCATGTCTGCGCCGGTCCAGGCCGCGCCCGAAGCAATTGACGGCGCAGCCGCCGGAACACCCGCCGGCGCCGCCGAAGCACCGTTGCCGCCGGTCTGGGCCGAGCCGGCACGGACGCACGGCATCGAACCGCATCTGCTCTACGCCGCCGCGCTGTCGGCGAGCGGGCGGATCGCCAACGGTCAGGCGTCGCCGTGGCCCTGGACGCTCGTCGTGGACGGGCGCCGCGTGCACTACGCCACTCGCGAGGACGCGCAACGGGCCTTGGAGTCCGCGTCGACGGCCGACGCGACAGACCTCGCCGTCGGACTCCTGGCCGTGCCGGTGCGCAACCTGTGGTTCGGCGGCACGCCGGCCGAGCTGCTCGATCCGGCGCGCAATCTCGCGCGCGGGGCCGC
>SACH01000133.1 GCA_009928645.1 Gammaproteobacteria bacterium
TCTTCAGTTCCCTCAGCCCCAGCAGTTGCCACCCCGACGGGTACCGCCCCACAAGGGGGCTTCCGGGAGGCCCTGGCTCAGGTCTGGTCCGAACCCAAGGCGCGGCGTTTCGCCGTCTTCGTCTTCTTCTCCATGCTGGCCTATAGCGCCCAGGATCTGATCCTGGAACCCTTCGCCGGCATCGTCTTCGGCCTGACCCCCGGGGAGTCCACCAAACTCGCCGGGGTGCAGAACGGCGGCGTCCTCGGCGGCATGATCCTGCTCGCGGTCATGGGCAGTTCCACTTGGGGCCGGCGCTTCGGCACCCTGCAGGACTGGACGGTCCGCGGCTGCATCGCCTCCGCCATCGCCCTCACCGCCCTGGCCGCCGGGGGCTTTTACGCCCCGGACTGGCCGTTGCACCTGACCGTCTTCTTCCTCGGCCTGGCCAATGGCCTTTTCGCCGTGGCGGCCATCGGTTCCATGATGGGGCTGGTGGACACGGGCCAGGCACAGCGCGAGGGGGTGCGCATGGGGCTGTGGGGCGCCGCCCAGGCCCTGGCCTTCGGTCTTGGCGGCTTCCTTGGCACGGTGGCCGTGGACCTGGCGCGCGTCCTCCTGGACTCGCCGGTCCTCGCCTATGCCAGCGTCTTCACGGGCGAGGCATTGATGTTCCTCGTCTCCGCCGTCCTGGCGGTGCGGGTGACCCGCCCCCTGGCCTCGGACCGGGGACCGGGCCGCGACCGCCCCCCCTACCCCGCCGCGGCCGAACCGGCGGGTGAGACGGGAGGGCGTTGAGATGGAGAACCGCCTCGCGGACGTTCCGGCCCCGGCCTCCCCAGGGGCACCCGCGCCGTGGGAATCATCCCAGCACGCTGGCGGCGAACCTCTCCAGACCCATTTCGAGGTGGTCGTCATCGGCGGCGGACCCGCCGGGGCCACGGCCGCCCACGACCTGGCCAAGGCAGGGCGCTCGGTCCTGCTCCTTGATCGCGAGGGTCGGATCAAGCCCTGCGGCGGCGCCATCCCCCCCCAGCTTATGCGCGAGTTCGACATCCCCGAGTCCCTGCTCTGCGCCCGCATCCAGGCCGCGCGCATGGTCTCCCCCGCCGAGCGGCGGGTGGACATGCCCATTAACGGCGGCTTCGTGGGCATGGTCAAGCGCGATGTCTTCGATCCCTGGCTCCGGGCACGTGCCGCCGCCGCGGGTGCTGTGCGCCGCACCGGGACCTTCCAGGACCTGAGCCGCGAGGCCGACGGCGGCCTGAGCATCCAGTATCAGCCCCAGACCCCGGACGGGGAACGGGCATCCAGCGCGCCGGTCACCGTCCGCGCCCGCTGCGTCATCGGGGCCGATGGCGCCAATTCCCTGGTGGCGCGCAAGGGCCTACCCGATGTCCCCCGCCCCCAGTACGTCGCCGCCTATCACGAGATCGTCGCCGCCCCCGCCAGCAGCCACCCTGACTATGACCCCACCCGCTGCGACGTCTACTACCAGGGCCTGATCTCCCCCGACTTCTATGGCTGGATCTTTCCCCACGGCGACAGCATCAGTATCGGCGTCGGCACGGCCATCGCAGGCTTCTCCCTGCGCCAGGCCACCAACCGGCTGCGCGCCGCCGCCGGGCTGGACCAGGCCGAGACCCTGCGCCGGGAGGGTGCCCCCATCCCCATGGCCCCCCTGCCCCGCTGGGACGATAGGTACGGCCTGATCCTCGCCGGCGATGCCGCCGGAGTGGTGGCGCCGGCCTCGGGCGAGGGCATCTACTACGCCATGGCCAGCGGGCGATTCGCTGCCCAGGCCGCCGACGAGTTCTGCCGCAGCGGCGACCCCCGGGCCCTGGGCCTGGCCCGGTCGCGCTTCATGAAGGCCCATGGCCGGGTCTTTCGCATCCTCGGCCTGCTGCAGCGGTTCTGGTACTCCAGCGACCGCCGGCGCGAGCGCTTCGTCAGCATGTGCCGGGACCCGGACGTGCAGCGACTGACCTGGGAGGCCTACATGAATAAGCGCCTGGTACGTTCCAGCCCGCTGGCCCATCTGCGCATCCTGATGAAGGATGTCGCCCACCTGCTGGGCATCATCCGTGCTTGAGGCACGGCAGAGCAGCCGCTACCGGCTACCCGCAGACCTGCATGGACGAGTTTTTTGCCTCGGGCCGAGTCGCCGACCTGCTCCTCGGCCTCATGGCCCTGGAGGCCGCCCTCTTCGGGGGCTATCACCGTCTTACAGGCCGGGGTCCACCCCTGCCGGGGCTGCTGGCCAACTTGGGAGCCGGGGCCTGCCTGCTGCTCGCCCTGCGCGCCATCCTCACCGGTGTCGGCTGGCAAGTGGCTGCCCTCTGCCTATTGGGGGCCCTGATCCTGCACCTGGCGGATCTCAGGGCTCGCTGGCGCCGCTCATGAACGGGCCCCGGACGCTTCAACCTCGGAGTGGTAACGCTGATTGCCACCAGTCCCTATTCAACGGGAAGTGACCGTCTTATCATCATCAATCTCACTGATTTAACAACAGAAACGGCCATTAAATCTCAACCACCCGAGGTAGCGAGCGGTATCGCCCCGATGATCCAGAAAAGCCCGTCAGCGCCGGACATCAAGCTTGTCTTGGACTGGGAAGGTCTCATCCGCGAGGCCAGCCTGTCCGATGCCTTTGCCGGCGAGGAGCCCGCTGACTGGATCGGGGTGCCCTGGGGTGACACCGTCCGCCCCTCGGACGAGATTCACCTCACCCGCATCCTTAATGATGCCCGGGATCAGGGGGTTTCTTCCTTCCGTCAGGTCGTTCAGCGCCTGCCGAGCGGCACCGAGGCGCCCATCGAATACACCGCTATTCGCCTCGACGATGACCATCGCCTGCTGGCGATCGGCAAAAGCCTGCGGGCCGTCACCGAACTCCAGAACCGCCTGGTGGAGGCACAGCAGACCCTGGAGCGGGATTACTGGAAGCTACGGGAGGTCGAGACCCGCTACCGGCTGCTGTTCAATTCTTCCCGCGAGGCCATCCTGCTCCTGGATGCCCAGTACCTGGGCATCATCGACCTGAACCCCCGGGCGGTGCAGGTCCTGGGGCTGCCGGCCCCCCGGCCGCGCTCCACTGATAAAGGCAAGTTTCTCGACGCCCTGACTCCCGAGGAGGGCGAGGCCTTCAACCGAATGCTGCGTGAACTCCGGGATCGGGGTCAGAGCCCGGACATTATCCTGAAGCTTGGTCCCGACCGTCTGCCCTGGTCCGCCCACGCCGCGCTCATGGCCACCGCCGACAAGGAGATTTTTGTCGTCCAACTCGCCCCCGCCGGGGG
The DNA here is from genome assembly GCA_009928645.1 of Gammaproteobacteria bacterium. Lineage (GTDB taxonomy): Bacteria > Pseudomonadota > Gammaproteobacteria > Chromatiales > Chromatiaceae > M0108. Next base: position 3,279 of record SACH01000133.1, read on the forward strand.
GGTGGCGCTCTCCCAGGAGCCCGATCAGACCCTCCCCCTGGAGGACCTGGTCGAGCGGGGGCCCGACGCCTATGTGATCATCGACAACCAGGGCCTGATCCTGCGCAGCAACCGCACCTTTCTCGACATGGTCCAGTTGGGTTCCGAGGCCGCCCTGCTCGGCAAACCCCTTGGGCGTTGGCTCGGCCGCCCCGGCGCCGATCTGACCGTCCTGCTGGCCAATGTGCTGCGCCTCGGGGCGGTCCGCCTCTTCTCGACCACGCTCCACGGCGAGCAGGGCTCGGAAGTCGAGGTGGAGATCTCTGCCGCGGGCAACAGTGCCCTCAACCCCAGCCACATCGGGGTCGCGATGCGGGATGTCGGCCGTCGCCTCTCCACCGAGCCCGCCCCCGGTGGCGCCGGCCAGTGGCTGGATTTTCTGGTCAAACAGGTCGGCAAGACGACCTTACGCAAGTTGGTCGATGAGGCGGTCGGGGTGGTGGAACGTCACTATATCGAGGCCGCCCTGGCCCTGGCGGGTGGCAATCGCACCGTCGCCGCGGAACTCCTCGGCCTCAGCCGGCAAAGCCTCTACGTCAAGCTCAACCGCTATGGCTTTGACGGTGGGGAGGAGAAGGGCGAGGCCAAGAGCCAGTTACGCCCCTGACCGTTAGTTGAAGGGTGAGGCTACAGGCCAGTAGCGCCTTCCGGTCATGTGTCCGGGTTGCCGCGCCAGACCCCTCGTTCGCGGGCATCCAGAGGTGGGGGACCTGTCCCAAGGATCGCCCTGGGGAAGGATTTTCTCGCTGGCGCAGGCGCTGGGGTGGCCCATGCCACTCTCGTCCGCCATGAGCCCCGTGATTCAGCCCGGCCGGCGGCGGCGCCTAAAGCGGTTGACGATGCGCCACCGCCAGAGCAGGTGGGCCGTCAGGAAGGTGAGGATGCCCGCGACCACAGCGGTGGCCATGGAGCCCACCAGCAAGGGGACCGCCAGATCCGCGCCCTGCCCCAGGAACCAGTCGAGGCTGGGCTCAAAGCTCCACGCCCAATCCGGACTGCCCAGCAACCAGGCGCCGAACTGATAGTTGACGTAGGCGATGGGCGGCAGGGTCACCGGGTTGGTGATCCACACCATGGCAATCGCAACCGGCAGGTTAAACCGTATCCAGATCGCGGTGATGGCGGCCAGGAGCATTTGCCAGGGCACGGGGACAAAGGCGAAAAAGGCACCGATCGCCAGGCCGCGGACCGTCGCGCGCCGGTTAAAGTGCCAGAGCCAGGGCTCGTGAAAGTGGCGGTTGAGGAATTGCAGGCGGGGATGTTCCCGGATGGAATGAGCATCGGGAAGATGCTGGCGCAGGAAGCGGGTAACCAGAGCCTTCACGCCAAGCAGCCAGTAAAGCAATTGGAACGGCCTTGCCACTGACCACGGTCAGCGATTACCTGACCTCCCCATTGTCCACGGGCACGGCTGGGGGGGTTCCTACGATGATCAGGGAGGCAACCAAAAGGTCCTCCCCCCTGGCCCCCGGTTAACCAGGGGCGCAGGCGGGCGGGGAGGTGCGCGGAGGAAAAAGGGCGGGCCGGATGCATTCAGCCGGCGGCGGCCAGTTCCTGCTGATAGGCATCGTTGACGCGATCCCGCAGTTCCTTGCCGGGCTTGAAATGGGGGACATGCTTACCGGCCAGGGCGACGGCATCGCCGGTCTTGGGATTGCGACCGACGCGGGGCGGGCGATAGTGGAGGGAGAAGCTGCCGAAGCCGCGCACCTCGATCCGCTCTCCCGTGGCCAGGGCGTTGCTCATGCGCTCAACGATATGGCGGACGGCAAGTTCCACGTCCTTGTAGGGGAGTTGGTGGTCTGGCTTGGCGGCCAGGACTTCGATCAGGTCGGATTTGGTCATAATGTGGATTTGCCTCCGATGGGGCCGCTGAGGGGGGCGAATCGCCTCCGGGCAGGATAGGGCTTTCGAACCGGTTGGTTGGAAAAAGAAGAGCCAATATCAGGGATCGATCAGCAAGGGCATGGACAGGGGTTGGCGCCTGGACCTGGGCCCTGAGACCGGCCCCGGCGGCGGCTAGGCGCCGCCGGGTGGTCAGGACCTGGCCCTGAGTGGCGATCAGCCGCGACCAGCCTCTTCCATCTGCTGCTTGAGGATGTCGCCGAGGGTGCCGGTGCTCGCCTGAGCCTCGCGGGCATAGCCCTTGATGGCGGCGGATTCCTCGTCGTGATCCTTGGCCTTGATGGACAGGGAGATGGTGCGGTTCTTGCGATCGACGCCGAGGAACTTGGCCTCGATGGCCTCGCCGGACTTGAGCACGGCGCGGGCGTCCTCGACACGGTCGCGGGAAATCTCGGAGGCACGCAGGTAACCTTCCACGCCATCACCCAGGGCCACGGTCGCGCCTTTGGCATCCACCTCGGTGATGGTGCCGTTGACCACACTGCCCTTCTCATGGGCGGCGACGAAGGCCGAGAAGGGATCCTTGTCGAGTTGCTTGACGCCCAGGGAGATGCGCTCGCGCTCGGGGTCGACGGACAGCACCACGGTCTCCAGTTCGTCGCCCTTCTGATAGCGGCGCAGGGCATTCTCACCGCCCTCATCCCAGGAGATGTCGGAGAGATGGACCAGACCGTCGATGCCGCCATCCAGGCCGATGAAGATGCCGAAGTCGGTGATGGACTTGATCTTGCCGCTGACGTGGTCGCCCTTCTTGTGGTTGAGGGCGAATTCGTCCCAGGGATTCATCACGCACTGCTTGATGCCCAGGGAGATGCGGCGGCGCTCCTCGTCGATGTCGAGGACCATGACCTCCACCTCGTCCCCCAGGGAGACGACCTTGGAGGGATGGACATTCTTGTTGGTCCAGTCCATCTCGGAGACGTGGACCAGGCCCTCGACGCCCTCCTCGATCTCGACGAAGCAGCCATAGTCGGCGATGTTGGTGACCTTGCCGAAGACCCGAGTGCTCTCGGGATAGCGGCGGGAGATGTTGACCCAGGGGTCCTCGCCCATCTGCTTGAGGCCCAGGGAGACGCGCTGGCGATCGCGGTCGAACTTGAGGACCTTGACCATGATCTCGTCGCCGATCTCCACCACCTCGGAGGGATGCTTGACGCGACGCCAGGCCATGTCGGTGATGTGGAGCAGGCCGTCGATGCCGCCCAGGTCGAGGAAGGCGCCGTAGTCGGTCAGGTTCTTGACCACGCCCTTGACCTCCATGCCCTCTTCCAGCTTCTCCAACAGGGCCTCGCGCTCGGCGCTGTACTCGTCCTCCACCACGGCGCGGCGGGAGACGACGACGTTATTGCGCTTGCGGTCCAGCTTGATGACCTTGAACTCAAGCTCCTTGCCTTCTAGGTAGGTGGTGTCGCGCACCGGACGCACGTCGACCAGGGAACCCGGCAGGAAGGCGCGGACGGTGCCCAGTTCGACGGTGAAACCACCCTTGACCTTGCCGTTGATGATGCCCTTGACGGCCTCGCCGGCCTCGAAGGCCTTGTCCAGGAATTCCCAGGCCGCGTG
>SACH01000134.1 GCA_009928645.1 Gammaproteobacteria bacterium
CGGCGGTGAGCGCGGAGGCCATCCAGGCGGGGGATGCCGTGGCAGTGATGGCCGTGGTGGCGGGCAGGCTCAAGGTCGCCCGGGTGAGTTGAGACCCATCCCATTCACTCCCGCCTTATCCAGGTTGCGCAGCAACCCGGCCTGGTGGGGATAGGGCGGTCCGCAGGCGACCGGCACACCAGACTCAGCATCACAGGCCTTTACTCAGCCACGAGGCCAGCACCGGGGGCAGGCCCGCGTCCCTGACGCGCCGGGCCGCGGCTTGGTGGTCATAATCCAGACGCAGAATCTCCGCGCGCATCCCAACCGGGTCCAGGATGGCGCAGGAGGTTCGTGGGTCCTGGTCGCGGGGCTGGCCGACGCCGCCTCCACCAAAACCACTATTTCCTTACCCCGTAAGAGACTTTAAGAGACTAAGACCCGCCCCAAAAAGGCGGGTTTTTTTATGCCCTTAGCCCTTGCCTTTAGTCTATTGTGGGGTATTATGGACCGTAGATAGTCCATTACCATCCGGGGAAAGCAGTGGGGTAGAAATGCGGGTATACCCCACGCCCCTAAATCGGATACCCCACTTATGCCCCTCACCGACGCCAAGATACGGAACGCAAAGACTTCTTCGAAACAGTTCAAGTTGTATGACGAGCGCGGGCTGTTCCTCCTGGTCATGCCCGAGGGGGGAAGGCTTTGGCGTTTCAGATTCCGCTTCGAGGATAAGGAAAAGCTGCTGGCCCTGGGCATCTATCCTGACGTTACCCTCAAGGAGGCCAGGGAGCGGCGAGACGAAGCCCGCAAGCTGGTAGCGGCCGGCATCGACCCCTGTGCCCAACGTAAGGCCCAGAAGAGCGCCAGAGTGGAAAGGGCAGCCAATTCCTTTGAGGTCATCGCCAGGGAATGGCACGAAAGGCAAAAACCAACCTGGGCTCCAAGTCATGCTGACCGAGTACTCCGCTTGATGGAGCGTGACCTGTTTCCTTGGCTAGGCGGAACGGCTATCGCGGACCTTACCCCGCCAACCATCCTAGAAGTCCTGATGAAGATTGCCGACCGCGGGGCCATCGAGACCGCCCACCGCGCCTTGACTATTGTCGGTCAGGTGAACCGCTTTGCCATCGCTTCGGGGCGCCTGGTCTCCGATCCGGCCCGCGACCTACGCGGTGCCCTCCCCCCGACCATCGACCGCCACTTCCCGGCTATCGTCAAACCCGAGGATCTAGGTCCCCTGCTGCGTGTCCTGTGGGGCTATCAAGGCTCCCTCGCGGTGCGCTGCGCCCTTCGCCTGGCCCCAATGCTGGCGGTGCGCCCCGGCGAACTGAGATCGGCCAAGTGGTCAGACATCGACCTGGATGCCGCCGAGTGGCGGTTCCGCCTCTCGAAGACCCGGCAAGAACATATCGTCCCTCTCGCCCGCCAGGCCATCAAGGTCTTGCAAGAACTGCATCCAGTAACCTCGCCCGTCAGCGAGTTTGTCTTCCCATCCGCCCGGACCCCGCGGCGGTGCATGTCTGACAATGCGGTACTGTCCGCACTGCGCAGATCCGACATCCCCAAGGAAGCCCTAGTCGGTCATGGTTTTCGAGCGGCATTCAGAACCATCCTGGATGAGGTCCTGGGTTTCCGGGTTGAATTGATCGAGCATCAACTCGGCCACGCGGTTAAGGACAGCCTGGGCAGAAGTTACAACAGAACCAGCCACTTGCCAGCCCGGAAAGCCATGATGCAGGTCTGGAGCGACTACCTGGATGTTCTTCGCACCAACCAAAAATTTGAAAAAGGCCCCCAAGAGGAGGTGCCAAAACCCCCTACCAGCCCCTTATCGGAGGTCGAGCTGTCATGACCATCCCCTTCCACCACATCGACGCCACCCTCCTGAACAAGGCACGTGACGGCAACCGTACTGCTATTCAGGAGGTCCTGGGTCACCTGGAGGAGTCTCTCCGCCCCATGGCCGGCCAGGATGAGGCCATTGAATGGTTACTTGGGGTAGCGCGGCGCATCCGGGACGGGGAAGACCCCAACCATGCATTGAAATGGAGCCGCCGTAGCGCGCCTTTCAAAAACTTGGAGTTTGAACGCTGGACCTGGGCGCAGTGGGTCAAAACCCTGCTAGACGAAGATAACATCAGTGAGACCGTCGCCATGAAACTGGTCGGGAAAGCGGCCGGCGTGGGGTATGGCCGCAATTCCACTGTGGACAACGCATGGAAGAAATACCGCAATAGCCCAGCGCCAACCGATATTTTTCCTCTCCCGCCCGAGGCCCAAGAGCGCATCCGCTTTTTCGAGGAGTGCTTAGCCGGAGAACGAGAGCGATACCGCAAAAAACCATAAATCTTATGTGCGGAAATAAGTAGGCGACTTATTTCCTATTGAAGACAACATCTTATCGGTTTACCTTGGTCGCATAAGGTCCTTTACCATGCAACCAGAGATAAACCCCATGAGCGAATGCGAAACAGAACTTCCTGACGACGCGCTATACCGCCTCAAGCATATTGTCGGTACCGGCAAAGACCCCCAAGAACAACCCATCATCCCTGTCGCGCGCAGTACTTGGTTCAAATGGATTAAGCTCGGCATCGCCCCGAAGCCCATTCATCTTGGACCGCGAGCAGTAGCTTGGCGAGGGCGGGATCTAAATACGTTTCGCCGCGGAAACTATTGGCGTCAGCGTTGAGGTGGTGCGATGAAAGCCAGCCACACCCGCCGCCGTGCTCACTACGCCAGGGTGGTCCAGAAGTGGGGTTATCCCATCGTGGACTGCCAACCCACCAAAAGAAAAGGCCAACTCCCCCGGCAGGGATTTGGCCCTTCAAAGTACGTAACAGTTAAGCCGTCTCAGGTTGGCCCCGCCAAGGGCCTAACTGAGTAACCTCACGACTGGCTAAGAGTCAGAGGTACGGCGTGCACTATTGTAAAAGTATCCAACCCAGTTGTCGCGCCTTTTCCCCGCTTAACGCCAGTCGATACCCCCCGCATTCAGCAGGTATCGACATGCCAACAGCCATTTCTCCCGTCGCCCACAAACCGGCGACACTTATCCTGTCTGGCCTGATCTCTCGCCAGGCTATTAATACCCAGCGACGGATCGCCCTCGCAGCGAATACCGAGGGCAACGAACCATGATAAGCAGCCCTAAGGATGGGGCGGCCCTCGCTCCCCTTCATCAAGACGCCACACATAATCGTGTTGCCCGGCTGGAGGTGCCCACGAACGAGCACCTCGACTTTCAAGCCATCGCTGCCGCCGCTCTGGGTCGGGCCGAACTGCTGGTGCCCCAATGGCTGCCTGAGGGCAAGCGTCAAGGTCATGAGTGGACATCGATCAACCCGACCAGGGCCGATGCCCAACCCGGCTCATTCGCCGTCAACCTGACCACTGGCAAATGGGGCGACTTCGCCACCGACGACAAGGGCGGTGACCTCATCAGCCTGATGGCATATCTGGAGGGCACGTCCCAAGCCAGCGCCGCCCGCAAACTGCGGGAAATAGTCCTGCCTGGTACGTTTTCTCAAAGAACCCAGGGAACCGCGGGAACCGCATTGAATCGTAAGGCGGTTTCCGGTTCCCTGAGCGGTTCCCTCAGTGGGGGAACCAGGGAACCGCCGCGAGAACTGCCGCCCATCCCGCGGCATGCTCAGAACAAGCGCCCGGCCGCCCACCGGACCCACGGTAAGCCGACAGCGACATGGACCTATCGCAACAGCCAGGGCGAACCCATCGCGTACGTCTGCCGGTTCGACCCGCCCGAGGGCCGGAAGCAATACTGCCCGCAGACCTGGGACCCGGAGGCCAAGCTCTGGCGATGGCAGGCACCACCGGCCCCACGGCCACTGTATGGACTGGACCGGCTGGCGGCCCGACCGGAGGCTCTAGTGATCATCACCGAGGGCGAGAAGGCCGCGGATTCCTGCCAGGCCCTATTCCCGGTGGCGGCCGTCATCAGTTCCATGAACGGAGCGCAATCCCCAGGGAAAAGCGACTGGACGCCGCTGGCGGGGCGGAAGGTGCGAATCTGGCCCGATGCCGACGAGCCCGGCGCCAAATATGCCGCCGCCGTGGCCAAGCTGGTCAAGCAGGCCGGCGCCGACGAGTTGCAGATCCTCGACCCTGCCAGCCTGGCCCGGGACCCCGCCACCGGCGCCCGGCGGGAATTGGCCAAGGGTTGGGATGCCGCCGATGCCCTTGCTGACGGCTGGGCGCCCGCGGGGATTGCCGCCGCCGCGGTCTGGTGTCACCGAAATTCGTCCACACCCGAGGCCAGGGCCACCGACCACGAGGTGGACGCCACCGACCAGGGAACCAGAGAACCGGACCCTGAGTTTCCCGCAAATTTGTGGGAAGACAGCGCCACCGACCCGGCAACCGAGGAACCCGCGGCCAAGCGTGCCTCCCTGCCTAAGCCCAAAGTGAACCGACCCAGCTATGTCGTTCACCCCGAGTGGACGGGGTACGGCAAGCCGGGCCTTTACTGGCACACCCTCAAGGAAAAGGGCGACGTGGTGGAGCACATCGACACCTGGGTCTGTAGTCCCCTCTGGGCCGATGCCGTGACTGCCTCTGAGCGAGATACGGATTTCGGCCTGCTGCTGCGGTTCCGCAATGCCCTGGGTCATGAGCGGGAGTGGTCCGCGCCTATGCGCCTGCTGCGTGGCTCTGGTGAAGAGCTGCGGGGCGAACTCCTCGACCTCGGCGTGAGGATTGATCCGGCCTGTCATCGGCTTCTCAATAGTTACCTGATGAGGGAGGTTCCCCCGCGGCGCGTGCTGGCGGCCACCGCCACCGGCTGGCATGCTGACGGTCAAGTGTTCGTGATGCCCGACGCCACCCTGGGCGAGGGGGAGGTGCGCTACCAGAGCGAACATGCCCATCACGACGAGTTCGCCACCACCGGGACCTTGAGCGGCTGGCAGACGGAGATCGCCGCCCGCTGTGTCGGTAATCACTCCCTAACCTTCGCCGTCAGCGCCGCCCTGGCTGGTCCGCTCCTAGCCAAGATCCAGCGCCCGGGATGCGGCTTCCACCTCTTGGGCGATTCCTCGAGCGGGAAGACCACCCTGCTCCATGCCGCCGCCTCCTGTTGGGGCGGGGCGGGTTTCATCCGCACCTGGCAGGCCACCGCCGCCGGACTGGAGGGTATCGCCGCCGCCGTGACCGACACGGCCCTGGTCCTGGACGAGATCAGTGAAGCCGACCCCAGGACCATTGGCTCTGTCATTTACCAGTTGGGCAATGGCACCGGGAAAAGCCGTGGCGCCCGGACTGGCGGGGCCAGGGCGGTCCAGAGGTGGCGCGTCATCCTGCTATCGAGTGGCGAGCGGTCCCTTGCCGCCACCATGGCCGAAGGCGGGAAGGCACCCAAGGCCGGCATGGAGATCCGCCTCCTCGATATCCCCTGCTCACGGTCTGCCGGCGTCTTCGACCAGATCCACGACCAGCCCAGCGCCCGGGCCTTCTCCGACGCCCTCCGCACCAGCGCCGCCCGTCACCATGGCCATGCGGGGCCGGAGCTGGTCAATCGCATCATCGCCAGCCAACAGGACTATGGCGACGTGCACGCCCGCCTGCTGCGGCTACCGCTGTTCGCGGGCGACAACGCCCTGGAAGGTCGCGCCGCTCACGCCTTCGCCCTGGTTGCCATGGCTGGCGAGCTGGCGACCGAATGGGGAATCGTACCCTGGTCAGAGGGCACCGCGATTGATGCCGCAGCATGGGCCTATGGCGCGTGGCGTGAGGGCCGACCCAAGGGCCAGGGCGAAACGACCCAGATCCTCCGCGCCGTGAGTGACTTCCTGGCCCGGCATGGGGATAGTCGGTTCTCCAGTCTGATGAATGATGGCGACGACCGCCACCCCATCATCCGCGATCGCTGCGGCTGGTGGCGCGACACCGATCAGACCCGCGTCTTTCTCTTCACCCCTGGTGGACTGCGCGAGGCATCCGCCGGCTTCGACTTCCGCCGTACCCTCAAGGCCCTTGATTCCGCTGGCTGGATCAGCGACCGCGATCCCGGCCGCAACTCCAAGAAGGTCAAGGTGCAAGGGCGGTCCCTTAGTCTCTACGCCGTGGCGATCCCGGAGGAGGAATGAGTCTCGCCGCCCTGCTGGATCGTCTGGAGTCTGAGGTTACCTCGGTTCCCGCGGTGGGGGGACCTGAGAGAACCGTAAAATCTATGCACAATCAATGCGGTTCCCCGGGTTCACCGGGTTCTCTGGAATATCTGGATATGCCAGGCTCTAAAATCCCGCGAGACGAGGTGAACGACCGTCAGGAGGTGCCCATCCGAGCGTGGCTGATTCGCCATGCGAACGGTTCCTTAATCAGTCACCACTTCATCCCGGCGGCCACCGAAAGTGAGATTCGGGCTTGGTATCCCCAGGCTATCTCGGTAGAGGTTGAGGAGCAGAGAGCATAAATGCACACGAACCCAGCCTGGCCCAGATCCGTAAGGCCCAGATCGAGGCTAAGAAGTACGAGGCGCTGGCGGTCACCGAACTCAGCCGATAGTGGACTCGCCTCCAAGGAGTGGACCAGTCCACTTTGCGTCCACTTACCCTCCTCGGTCCATGCCAGTCCACTCTGCAAGGTGCCGATAACCTCTTATTATACCTATCGTTTTTCTTTGTTCGATTGTTAATATCTATCGCCAGTAGACTGGCTTGCGGCTAAAAAGAACTTTCCCCGACGGACCCCTCGGCGACGCCCCGGTCAACCCCAGCCTGGTGGGTCCCTGGATGCAGATGACCATGCCGCCCCAGGGTGGTCCGGGGCAAGGCGATCC
>SACH01000135.1 GCA_009928645.1 Gammaproteobacteria bacterium
AATGCCGCAAGCCGGCAGTCGGCCACCGCTCAGGTATCCCACCCCAGAGCCGACACGATGCGCTGGAAATCCGCCGCCGGCGGGGCCGTCAGCACCAGCGGTTCCCCGGTTTGGGGATGATCAAGCCGCAGGGCCGTCGCGACCAGTAGCAGGCGCCGGTTATCGAAGCGCTCATAAAAGAACCGGTTATGGCGGCCGTCGCCATGCGTTGTATCGCCGATAATGGGATGGAAGATGTGCTTCAGGTGCCGGCGAAGTTGATGCTTGCGGCCAGTCTTGGGTTGTAGCTCCACCAGGGCGTAGCGGGCGGTGGGGTAGCGGCCCACGCCGTGGGGGAGTTCGACGGTCGCCAGGCGCCGGAAATGGGTGGTCGCCGCTTGCGGGCCCTTGTCGAGGTCAGCCCGCGCATCAGTCAGAGGATCGAGCGCTTCGCACAAGGCATAGTCGATCTCCCCCGCCGGCGCGGGGAAGCCGCGCACGATCGCGCGATAGGTTTTCTTGACCTGGCCGGCGGTGAATCGGGCTGTAACGGCGCGGGCTGTCCCAGGATCCAGGGCGAACAGCAAGATGCCTGAGGTGGGCTTATCCAGGCGGTGCACCGGATAGACACGTCGGCCAAGCTGGTTGCGCACCCGCTGCATGGCGAAGTCGGTCTCGCGCTTATCGATCAGGCTGCGATGAACGAGCAGGCCGGACGGTTTGTTTACGGCCACCAGCCAGTCATCGAGGAAGAGGATGTCCATGGACGCTAAGTTTCGCCGAGGGTCCTATGACTAGACGAGTGTCGCCGGACTCATCAGTTCCGCCCCACTGACCCGTGCCGCGTGACTCCCCGGCCCCGCCCCGCGCGGTGGACGCCGCCCTGGTGACCCTTCGCGATTGTTGGCGCGGTGTCTATTCGTTGATCCATAAGCGGGCGAATCCGTATCGCCGATCTCCCTGACTTCAACATCACTGCTGCACGTACACCCGATTGCGCCCCCCCTGTTTGGCGGCGTAGAGCGCCTGGTCGGCCAGCTCGAACAGTTCCTGGCTGATCTGGAACCCTGACGGACTGGCGGCGCCTGGCTGACCAACGTCGCCCGGCGCACCCGTTGCGACCGACTCATCCGCCCCGTCCAACGCTCCGGCCCCGCCCCGGGTGGCGGACGCCGCCCCGCCGCCCGGCACCAGACTGGCGACGCCAATGCTCACGCTAACCCACTCGCTGGCGATGGAGTGGGCATGAGGGATGGCCAGGTCCTGCACCGCCGCGCGCACCTTCTCCGCCAGGGCCAGGGCCTCACCCGGGCCGCTCCCCGCCAGCAGGGCGGCGAATTCCTCCCCGCCGTAACGGGCCACCAGGTCCTCGGCGCGGCCAATGGTCTGGGTCAGGGCCTCGGCCACCCGCTCCAGACAGGCGTCCCCGGCGATATGACCATAGTGGTCGTTGTAGGCCTTGAAGTGATCGACATCCAGCATCAGCAGGGACAGGGGCGCCTGGTGGCGCGCCGCCCGCCGCCATTCGGTGGTCAGACGCTCCTCCAGGGCCCGGCGATTGGCGATGCCGGTGAGGGGGTCGCGATGGCTCAGGTCCCGCAGCAGGTCGCTCTGCGCCTTGAACCGGAGGTGCATGGCCACCCGGGCGCGTACCACGGGCGGGTTGATGGGCTTGGTGATGAAATCGCTGGCCCCGGCCTCCAGGGCGCGAATCTCGTGGGCGAAGTCGCCGCTGGCGGTGACGAAGACCACCGGGATGTCCGGGTAGGCCTCCTGGAGGGCATGGCAGGTGGCGAAGCCATCCATCCCCGGCATGTTGGCGTCGAGCAGGATGAGGTCCGGGGGATCGTTGGCCACCAGTTCCAGGGCCTCCTGGCCCCCGGTGGCATAGCGCAGCACGCCCATGCCCTGGAGGGTCTTGCGCATCATTTGGATGGCGGCGGGCTCGTCGTCGATGATCAGGATTTTTGCCTCATGCTTCATGCCGGGTTCTCCACGTTGGCGGGATGCTTGTTCTTAGAATTTGGGATCGGGATCGGGATCGGGATCGGGGTTGGGGTTTTGATCGGGGTCGGAATCGGGGCTGAAAGCGGGCCTCAGTCGGCGGTGCCAGGCGTCTGGCGGTCTAGCAGCGCCAGGGCCTCCCCAAACCGCAGATCGTCGATGGCCACGCCCAGGGCCTGGCTGACCTCCGCGCCCCAGGCGGCGGTCAGGCTCGCCACCAGATCCTCGAAGTGATCACTGGCCGCCAGGTCATGGTCCCTGAGGGCCTTCCGCAGGACGGCGAGCCGTTCCGCATCCAGGGGCGGCGCGGGGGCGGCGGCGGGCGGGGCGGCGGCCTTAATTTCGAACCAAGGGGCGCTGGCCGCGGTCAATGCCGCGACCTGCCGCTCCAGGTCCGCCAGCCCGGCCTCCAGGTCGGTCACGGCGGTCTCCCGCAGGGTCGCGCCTTCCTCCAGGTCGGTCTCACCCACCTCCCGCGGGGTCGCGCCACCCGCCCGGTCGGTCTCACCCGCCTCCCGCCGGGCCGCGGCGCCCGCCGGGCCGGTCGCGCTGGCCTTGACGGCCGCTTCCAGTTCCCCCGCCGCCGCCATCAGGGTCAGGGCGCCGACGTTGCCGGCATTGCCCTTGAGGCTGTGCAGGCGCAGCGCGAGCGTCTCACGGTCGCCGGCGGCGAGGGCCTGACGGGCCTGGACCAGGCCCGCGGCGGCCTCGCGGGTCAACCGTTGCAGAATCGTCAGGTAGAACTCCACGTCATCCTTGAAGAGAACGGCGACGCGCTCCCGGTCGATGCCGGGGATGTCGGGAAAGGCCGCGCCCAGGGCCATCTCCGGGGGCGTGGCGCCGCTGGCGGCGGGACCCGCCTCCGCCGCGGAGGAGGCCGTTTGACCCCCGCCGCCGGCAACCGCCGGGTTCCTCGCGGCGAGATCCGTCTCGCTCCCGCTGCCGGTTCCCGCCCGTGCCGCCGCGACCGCGAGACGCGCGGCGCCAATGTGGTGGACCAGGCGGGTCGCCAGCAGGTCCAGGTCCAGGGGCTTGGCCAGGACCTCGTCGGCCCCGGCGTCGCGGGCGGCCTGCTGTTCTTCGGGCAGGACGCCGGCGGTGAGGGCGAGGATCGGCAAATCCTTCAGGCCTAACTCACGACGGATCGTGCGCATGGCCGTCAGGCCATCCATCACCGGCATCCGCACGTCCATGAGGACGGCGTCGAAGGGTTGGGCGGCGCCTTGCAGGTATTGCAGCGCCTGCTGACCATCGGCGGCCAGGGTTACCCGGGCCCCCTCCAGTTGCAGCGCTCGCTCCACCAGGTCGCGGTTGAGGGCGCTGTCGTCCACCTCCAGGATATGCAGCCCGCGCAGCCGGGCCCCGGTGGGCGGGGCCGGGGGCACGACGTGGCCCTCCGCCGCCGGGGCCCCGTCCCTGGCCGCGGCCCGGGGGAAGCTGACCTCGAACCAGAAGGTGCTGCCCTGGCCGGGGGTGCTCTCGACCCCGATGGTCCCGCCCATCAGCTCCACCAGGCGCTTGGCGATCGACAGGCCCAGGCCGGTGCCGCCAAAGCGGCGGCTGATGCCGGCGTCGGCCTGGGTGAAGGGCGTGAACAGGTTCGCCTGGGCCTCCGGGCTGATGCCAATGCCGGTGTCCCGGACCGCGAAGCGCAGCCGGACCTCGGTGGCCGTGCGGTTCAGGAGATGGATGAGGAGGGTCACCTCCCCCTGGGTGGTGAACTTGATGGCGTTGCCGGTGAGGTTGATCAGCACCTGTTCGAGCCGCAGGGCATCCCCCAGCAGGGGGCCGATGGGCTCAGCCCAAGCCCCCTTCCCAGCCTCGACCACAACCCCAGCCTCGGCCTCGGCGTTAATCTCGGCTTCAATCCCGGTTCCGGTCTCGGTCCCGGCTTCGGTTCCAGCCCCGGTCTCGGTCAGAAGCTTGGTCGCAGTCAGGGTCTCGGCCGTGGTCAAGGGCGCGATGCGCAGGTCAAGCCCCTTGGTGGCGGCCGAGGGGCCGAGCAGGTCGGCTACCTGGGCCGTGAGGGTCTCCAGGCGGAAGGGCCGGGGGGCCAACTGCAACTGGCCGGCCTCGATCTTGGAAAAGTCGAGGATGTCGTTGATGATCCCCAGCAGGGATTGCCCCGCGCCCTGGATGCGCGCGACCATGTCGCGCTGCTCCGGGCTGAGGGCCTGGCGGCTGAGCAGTTGGGTTAGCCCCAGCACGGCATTCATCGGCGTGCGGATTTCGTGGCTCATGTGGGCGAGGAATTCGCTCTTGGCGGCGCTGGCGGCCTGGGCCTCGGCGGTGCGTTGCGCGACTTGCCGTTCCAGGTCGGCGTTGAGGTCGCGGTAGCGCCGTTCGCTCTCCAGAAGGGCCAGCTCGGCCTGCTTGCGCTCGGTGATGTCCTGGGTGATGCCGCCCATGCCCACCGGGGCGCCCGCGGCGTCGCGATAGGTGCGCCCCGCGGCGCTGAGCCAGCGCGCGCGGCCATTGGGATGCACGATCCGATACTCGGCGCGATACTCGTTACCGGTGTCAACGGCGGCATTGATCAAGCCTGCGACCCGTGCCCGGTCGTCCGGGTGGATGGCGGCATAAAAAAGGGCCAGGCTCGGCTCCGCCTCGGGCGGCAAGGCCAGGTGCTCCTGGCACAGCGCCGACCAGTTCAGCGTCTGGGTGGTCAGGTCCCAGTACCAGACCCCCAGTTCGGCGCCTTCCGTCGCCAGGCGCAGATGCTCCCGGCTGACGAGCAGCCGTTCCTCGGCCTCCTTGCGCTCGGTGATGTCCAGGGTCGCCCCAACATAACTCACGAGCTGGCCCGCCGCGTCGAAATAGGGGCGTGCCAGGTCGTAGACCCAGCGTGTCGTGCCGTCGGGGCGCCGGATGCGGTGCTCAAGCTCGTAGATCCCTGCCTGTTCCAAGGCGCTGGAAAAGGTGCGATGGAGTAGGTCGGCGTCGTCGGGATGGATCAAGCGCGCCAACATGTCGTCATAGACTGGCGAGTCGCCCGCGGGGTCGAGCCCGTAGATGCGGTACTCCTCGGCGGACCATCGCGTTTGCCGGGTCGCCGCGTCATATTCGAAGGAACCGAGATGGGCAATCGCCTGGGCCTCCGCCAGACGATCGCGCGCCTGCTCCAGGTCCTGCTCGGTCTGCCAGCGCTCGGTCACGTCCCAGACGACGGCCAGGATGGCGGGTTCCTCGCCAGCGACCAGCGGCAGGCGCACCATCTGGCCCGCCCATACCGCCTGGGGTTTGTTGGGTACCGGCGCCGGGTAGTTGCTGATTAGCCAGGGTTCGCCCGTCGTGAGCACGCGCAACAGGGCGGCCTCGGCGCCGGCCGCGGCCGCCTCGGGGAACACATCCCGATAGCGCTGCCCCACCATCGGGCTCGGCGTGAAGACACGGAAGGCGGGGTTGGCCAGGGTGTAGCGCAACTCGGGGCCCTGTAACACCGCGATGCAGGAACCGGCGTGGTTGATCACGCACTCAAAAAACGCGCGTTGTTGCCGCAATCGCGCTTCGCTCTCCCGCAGCGCCGTCTCCGCCGCCTTGTGCGCGGTGATGTCGGTGAGCAAAGTCAGAAAGCCGGTGGGCGCGCCGGCGGCGTCACGGAGCAGGCTGACGGCATGACTGGCGCTGCGCGGGGTGCCATCCGGGTGGCGGTAGGTCATCTCGACCATCAGGTCCGGACCGCCCGCCAGCAAACCCTCAAGCTTTGGCTGCGCGTTCTGCCAGGCTTCGCCCTCGCCGAAGTCGGCCACCGCGTGTCCAAGCAGCGCCTCGCGCGGCAGGCCCAGGATCTCGCAATAGCGGTCGTTGACCCGCCGCAGCCGGTAATCGAGATCCGCTTCGGCGACCCCGGCCAGGCCCTGCTCGATCAAGGCCCCCAGGCGCTGTTCGCTGTCGTGCTTAGCGGCGGCCGCCCGCGCCGCGAGCTCGCGGCGCTGACTGCGGGTGAGCGCCCAGGTACTGCCGAGGATAAGGACCAGCAGGGTGAGCAGAATGAGGCCGTAGCGCAGCCAGATCGCCGCGACCTCGCCGCGATAGGCCGAACGCGGCACCAGGTCCACCACCTTCCACTGCTCGCCGCTCGCGGCCAGGTCCGGGGCGGGGGACGTGGTCGGCGCGGGCGCCTGGCGCGGGTGGGTGGCTAGGTCCCGGGCCATCACCCGCGCCGGCACCAGGGTGGCGAAGTGCCAGAGGCCCGCGGCGGTCTCGAAGCTCCCGCGCGCCTCCGCGCGGAGGCGCGCCCAGGCCGCCGGGTCGCGCCGCGCCAGGGTCCGCTCGGGGCGGTCGAGCATGAAGCCCCATTCGTCCTCGGCGCGGGGGCCGCGCAGCCAGTAGCCGTCCTGGTTGAGAAGCCAGGTGTCGGACTTGCCCGGGTCGGCGAGCGCCTGGAGCAGGTCCAGCGCCAGGTAGTTGACGATGACGATGCCCCGCGCCGTGCCGGCGCGGTCGAAAACGCGCTGGGCCAGGCGCAGCATGGGCTTGTGCGGGAGTTCGATCGCGCCGTGCTCGATGTTCAGATCGAGCGGCGAGACAAAGACGGCGCCGGGCGGCAGGGCCATGGCCCCGGTGAAGTAATAGCGGTCGGCCTTGTTCTGCAACTCCGCCGCGGGCACCACCACCGGCCCGGCGGGGGACTGATTGACGCGGACCCGCTCCATGCCGGTTTCGTCGAGCCAGCGGATTTGGTCGAACTCCGAGTGGGCGGCGAGGAAGGCGCTCCAGTCGCGCTGCATGTCGCCCAGGCACGCGCCCGGACTGTCGATGGCCGGGCCCTCCAGGCAGTCGCCGAGGGCGCGA
>SACH01000693.1 GCA_009928645.1 Gammaproteobacteria bacterium
GCGGCGGATAGCGCCCACCTGGCCCATGCCCACCACGCCATCCGCCACCTCCAGGCCGATCGGGGTGGGACCGAGATCGGCGCCGCCATGCGGCTGGCGCATGGTCAACGCCAGGACCGGACCCTGGATATTCTGCTCATCACCGACGGCGAGGCCTGGGACACCCAGGAGATGATCCGCTTCGCCCGCCAGGCTGGCGACCGGATCTTCACCCTCGGGGTCGGGGCGGCGGTCGCCACCGACCTGGTGCAGGGGCTGGCCCAGGCCACCGGCGGGGCCTGTACCCTGGTCCACCCCAACGAGGCCATGGGTGACAAGATCGTGCGCCAGTTCGCGCGCCTCCGCGCACCCCGCGCCCGCGTCACCCTGACCTGGCCCGGGGCGCCCTGCTGGCAGTGGCCCGCGGCGGGGGAGCCGGTCTTTGCCGGTGACACCCACCATTGGCTGGCGGGTTTCACCACCCCACCGACCGGGCCGGTCACCCTGACCTGCACCCTGACCGATGGCACCGTCCAGACCCAGACCCTGGACCTGCAACCCTGGCCGGAGACCGCCGGGGGAGATACCCTGCCGCGCCTGGCCGCCGACCGTCGTCTCGGTGATCTGGACCGGACGACCGCCACCGCCCTGGCCGTGCGCTACCAACTGGTGTCACCCCACACCCACTTTGTGCTGCGCGATCCACGGGAGGCCGCCGCACAGGCCGACAGCCTGCCCCAGGTGCGGCAGGTTCCGCATCAGCTTGCCGCCGGGTGGGGCGGGATGGGGACGGTGGCCTCGGCTCGGGGAATCTTCGCCACGTGCCTTCCACCGTCCCCGATGCTGCAGGATTGCGATATGTCGTTCCTGCCCAGCGCCGGGCCAGCGCAAACGTCCTCCCGTGGCGGCCTGTCCAAGCGGGCAGCCCGGGCCGCGTCGTCCCGGATCATGTCTGGCATCCCCGATACACTGGTCCTTTATCAGCCCACGACCCCGCGCCCCTTCTCCGCTTACTTGGAGGACCAGGCCCAGCGCCTGGCCAATCCCAAGCAGCCCCTGCCTACCCTGGCGCAGATTATCGCCGCTGGTCTCCCAGAGGAACTGGCGGAGAAGATCACAGCCCTCCTGGCCCAAGGCGCGGCGGAAGGCCCGGTGATCGCAGCCGTCCTTTACGGTCTACTGCTGCAACCTGCCCCCGGTCGGACCGCTCTCCGAGAAACGCTGCGCCGCCTGCGCTATACGGCCACTCGCGGTCTGCCAAAAGACCAGGCTAAACGCCTGGTCGCCCTCGCCAAAAG
>SACH01000694.1 GCA_009928645.1 Gammaproteobacteria bacterium
CTCCGGGGTCTTCTGCCAGCCGGCCTTTTCGTACTGCTTCTCGACCGCCTTTTTCGCTTGCTCGGCGGCGCGGGTGGCGTTGACCTTGGCCTGTTGCTGTGACAAGTCCGCCGCCACGTCGGACGGGTACTGCCCCGGCGCAAAGGTGCGCGCGGTTTCACCGCCCATGGCGGCGTCGATTAGCCGTTGGTTGATCTGTTCGCGCGTTAGACCCTGTAAACTGCCTGGGTCCGCCTGACCGGGGGGAACGGTCTGACTGGTCCCGCCGCCCATGATGGCGTCGATCTGACGCTGCCGCTCCGCCGCCAACGGGTCGATGTGGGGGGTCCGGTCACCCGGCGGGTTGATACCGGGGGGCGTCTGGGCGGGCTGCGGCTCATCTTGCAGCAGGTCAGTCTGGGTGTTGCTGTCGATCTTACGCCGCAGCGGCGGTGTGAGGGCGTTGACCCCACCCCCAATCAAGCCGCCAGCCAGGAAGCCTTCAATGGCCGAGCGGCCCAAACCTTCGTCCCAGGGCTTGTCCTGGGCGACGTTAGACACCGCCTCTTCCCAGGGCGACTGCACCGCCTCTTCCGCGCCTTCGGCCAACATGCCGTAACCGATCTGCCCTTTGTAGGACAGCGGCACGGTCTCGTCGCCCACGCGCCGGGTCATGCCAGCGAAGATACGCTCGGGGTCGACGTAACCCGCCTTACCCGCCAGATAACCACCCAGCCCCGCTGCGGCACCCGCGCCCACGCCTTGAGCGACACCCGCCAGCGCCGCCGTCCGAGGATCAACGTCCTCATCCAGCAAGTTCTTGTAGCCGATACCCGCCGAAACGGCGCCTTCCCCGATGTAGGGGGCGGCTACCGCCGTGCCCCGTGCCAAGGCACCTCGACCCAACGCGCCCAGCGCCGCCATGCCGCGCGCCCCCGCGCCAATCAGGCCGCCTCCAGCCATGGTGGGCAACGCCTGCGCCAACTGGTTGCCGGTGTAACCAGGGTTGGTTAATAGCCCTAGCGCGTAGTCACCGTAACGGCCTTCGTCCCAGGCGCTGCCGATCTCACGCTGCGCTTCCTGGTACCCTGGTGAGAAAGTCGTTTGCAGCCGCTGGATGGTGTTATCCATCTCCGGCGTTTCGTACAGGTTCTCCCCGGTGACCAGGCCGCTGACGACGTTCGGCAGGTTGGCGATACCGCGCTTGGTCTGCTCCCAGCCCAGCTCGACGCTGGTGCCCAGGTCGTCCATCGTCCCTTCGTTCTGCTGCCACTCCGCCGGGTCCAGCCCCAGCTC
>SACH01000136.1 GCA_009928645.1 Gammaproteobacteria bacterium
GGGGGAGGCCAACGCATCGGACCAGGTGGAGCGCGCCAAGGGCCCCCGCGTGGCCGTCTCGGGGTCCAGATGCAGCAAGGTCTGCACCTGCTCGCGCAAGGTCGGGATGCCCTGCAATGGCCTCAGCACCCCCAGCGCAATGAAATCCGGCATGGTCAGGGTGCGGCCCACCGTAGCCTGGTGCACCCGTGCCAACGCCCGCGACACGGGGTCGAGCAAGTCAGCCAGGACGGTATGATGGGTAAGGCGATGCGGCCATCATCCAGATCCTGGCGGTGGACCTGGGCACCGACATGCTGCCCGCCCTGGCCCTGGTGGCGGAGAAACCAGACCCGGAGGTGATGAGACAGCCCCCTCGTCCCGCCCGGGAGCGGCTGCTCTCCTGGCCCCTACTGGCCCGGGCCTACCTCTGGCTGGGCCCCTTGCAGGCGGCGGTCTCCCTGACGGCCTTTTTCTTCGTCCTGCATCTGGGGAATTGGGACTATGGCCAGGTCCTGCCCGTCCAGGACCCCCTCTATCTCCAGGCCACCACGGCCTGTCTGGCGGGGATCGTGATGGCACAGGTGATCAACGTCTTTCTCTGCCGTCACCCCCGGGTGTCCGCCCTGGCCTTCCCCCTCCTCGGCAGTCCGCTGCTGGTGACTGGAGTGGCCCTGGAACTGGGCCTGCTACTGGCCATCGTCTATTCGGCGCCCGGCAATGCACTCTTTGGTACCCAGGCCTTTCCGGTCAGTGTCTGGGGGCTGATCCTGGCGCTGGCCCTGATCTTTGGCGCCCTGGAGGAGGGGCGCAAGGGGCTGGTGCGGCGATGGATGAGCGGGACTGCACGGCGCTAGTGACTGATGTCACGACGAAGGGGCGGCAGGGACGAGGATTTACGACAGCGTAGGGGACGGCCGGGATTGGTTGCCACCAACGAAGGTAGGCTATTCTTGGAAACCAAGTCCAGCGGCTACCAACCCCTTGGAGGAATGACCTTCATGACAGCTAATGACCCGACGACGATCGCGCCGGTGACGGCCCCGGTGCGCGACCTCCGGGAGACCCTGGCGGAGCGACGCGCGACCGGCCAGGCCGCGCGCAAGCAGGCACCACGGAACGGACAGGGGCAGTGGGACGCGGCGGCGCGCGGCCACGACGCGCTGGAGACGATCCTGGCCCAGAATCTGATCCGGGTTCCCGAACTGTTGCCCATCCGCCACGGGCGCATGGTCGCCTCGCCCTGGACCTATTTCCGTGGCGCGGCCGCGGTGATGGCCGCGGACCTCGCCTCCCGGCCCCATAGCAGCCTGCGGGTGCAGCTCTGCGGCGACGCTCACGTCCTCAACTTTGGCCTCTGGGCCACCCCAGAGCGCAACCTTCGGTTCGACCTGCGCGACTTCGACGAGACCCTGCCCGGGCCCTTCGAATGGGACCTGCTGCGCCTTGCCGCCAGCCTGGTGGTGGCGGCGCGGGAGGATGGCCTCAAGGCGGGCAAGGCGGATGAGGCCGTGATCGCCGCCGGGAAGGCCTACCGGGACCGGATGGCCCGCTACGCGACCATGCCGGAGCTCGACCTCTGGTACGACGGGACGCACGTCGAGAGCCTGATCAAATACTTCTCCCCGGCCGACCGTGGCCAGTTGTCGGTCCACATCGAGAAGGAGTCCAAGCGCCGCACCCACCGCGGCGCCTTTGCCAAGCTCACGGAGATGGTCCACGGCCAGCCCCGGATCGACGAGGACCCGCCCCTGCGCGTCCGCGTCGCCGACGCGGTGCAGGATGCGCTGAGCGCCCGGTGCCTGGCCGGCTACCGGATGACCCTGCAGGAGGATCGGCGCCACCTCTTCGACCGCTTCACGCTCGTTGACCTGGTCCGCCAGGTCGTGGGGGTCGGCAGCGTGGGGATGCGGGTCTATCTGGCGTTGTTCGAGGGCCGCAGTGGCGACGACCCCCTCTTCCTGCAGATCAAGCAGGCCGGCCCCTCGGTGTACGAGTCCCACCTTGGCCCCAGCCAACACGCGAGCCACGGCGCCCGGGTGATCGCAGGCAAGCGGGTTCTGCAGAGCGCGACCGACATCTTTGTTGGCTGGGGCTCGTTCGAGGGCCGGGACTACTATGTGCGGCAGTTCCGCGACATGAAGATCGTCCCCGATATCGAGTTGCTCGCGCCCGTCCTGGTCGAGTTCGCCACCGCCTGCGGCGAGACCTTGGCCCGGGCCCACGCCCGCTCGGGAGACGCCGTGGCGATCAGCGCCTATCTCGGCAAAGGCTCGGCGTTCCTCAAATCCCTGCGCGACTTCGCGCGCCGCTATGCCGACCAGAATGAGCGCGATCACGCGCAACTGAAGCGCGCGATCGCCGCTGGCCGGGTCCAGAGCGCCCCCGGCTGGTAGCGACCCTGGTGGGTCGGGCACTTGGGTGTATGGTGGCCTGTCACCACGGCCCTGGCCCGAGCGAAAACGGAAAGGCTAAGGCTTTGGCTACAATGGTGTCGTGACCCAGGGCGATGATTTTGGCTTGCAGGAGACCCCCCATGTCCCAACCGGCACCCCGAATCGATTACTTCACCTATGGCGACTATTGCCACTGGCCCGCTGATGAACGCTGGGAGCTGATCGACGGTCAGGCCTATGCCATGTCGCCGGCGCCAACCCGGATGCATCAGGAATTTGTGGTGGAACTGGCGGCGCAAATTCATCCCAGGTTGGCGGGCACCCCGTGCCATGTCTACGTCGCCCCCTTCGACGTGCGACTGCCGCGGCGTAACGAAGCCGACGAACAGGTGGACACGGTCGTCCAGCCGGACGTGGCGGTCATCTGCGACCCCCGCAAACTGGATGATAAGGGCTGCCGTGGCGCGCCGGACTGGATCATCGAGATCCTCTCCCCCAGCAGCGCCGCCCATGACTTGATCCGCAAGCGCGCCCTCTACGAGCGCCATGGGGTGCGGGAATACTGGCTACTGCACCCGGTGGACCGGGTCCTGACCATCTACCGTCTGGGCGAGAATGGCACCTATGGCACGCCGGATATTCGCGCCCTGGATGAGCCCACCCCGGTCGCAATCATCCCTGGCCTGGAGATCCACTGGCCAGCGGTGGCGGAGCTGGGCGCTGGCGCCGGGGTGGGGAACCCACCCTCAGCCGTGAAAGGTCCGCCGCAGAAGGGGTAGCAGGTCATTGAGGGGGCGGCTATTGAGCACGTCGCCCTTGGTCAGCCAACCGCGGCGGGCCTGGGCGATACCATAGCGCAGGTCGTCCAGGTCCTGGAGGCTGTGGGCGTCGGAGGCGATGCTGATCAGCACCCCCTCCTCCCGGGCCATCTGGCAGTGGAGGTCGGAGAGGTCAAGGCGCTCGGGGTGGGCGTTGAGCTCCAGGTAGCAGCCCCGGTCGCGGGCCTGGCGGATGACGCGGGTCATGTCGATGTCGTAGGGCTCGCGCTCGGCGATCAGCCGCCCGGTGGGGTGGGAGAGGATGGTGAAGTAGGGGTGGTCCATGGCCTTGAGGACGCGCCGGGTCTGGTCGGCGCGGCTGAGGTGGAACTGGCTGTGCACCCCGGCGACCACCAGGTCGAGCTGGCCCAGGACCTCATCCGGCAGGTCCAGGCCGCCGTCCGGGAGGATGTCCACCTCGATGCCCTTGAGGACCCGGAAGGCCACCCCTTCGCTGGCCGGGCGCTCGCTGGCCAGGCGCTCGTTCAGGCGGTCGATGGCCGCCATTTGCTCCAGGAGCCGCCGGCTGTCCAGCCCATGGGCCATGGTCAGGCGCTTGGAGTGGTCGGTGATGGCCAGGTAGTCGCGCCCCCGTTGGCGGGCGGCGGCCACCATCTCCAGCAGGCTGGCATGGCCGTCGGTGGCGTTGGTATGGCAGTGCAGGTCGCCGCGCAGGTCGGCCAGGGTCACCAGCTCTGGCAGCAGGCCCCGGCGCGCGGCCTCGATCTCCCCGCGGTTCTCCCGTAGTTCGGGGGGGATGTAGGGCAGACCCAGGGCGGCGTAGACCGACTCTTCGGTCTCCCCCGCCAGTCGCTGACGCCCGCGAAAGACCCCGTACTCGTTGATCTTGAGCCCCAGGGCGCGGGCCTGGGTGCGCAGGGCGATGCTGTGGGCCTTACTGCCAGTGAAATAGTGCAGGGCGGCGCCGAAGCAGTTCACCGCGACCGCCCGCAGGTCCACTTGCAAACCGGCGCGCAGGAGGACCGTCGCCCGCGTCTCCCCCGCCTCCAGGACCTGGACCACCTCCTCGTAATCCCGCAGGCGGGCGATGGCGGCGGCGGGCTGAGCGGCGGTGACCAGGATGTCGAGATCGCCGACCGTCTCCTGGCCGCGCCGGTAACTGCCGGCGACCACCACCCGATCAACGCCCGGGGTCTGGCGCAGCCAGGCCACCAGGGGCTCGGCGTAGCGGGCGGCGGTGGCCAGCTTGCAACGAGGCTGGCTGGTGAAATGGGTCTCCAGGGCAGCGCGCAGGGCGGCCTCGGTCTTGGGGCCGAAACCGGGCAGGTCGCGCAGGCGCCCGTCCTTGGCGGCGCGGAAGAGCTGTTCCGGGGTGTGGATGTCCAGGTCATAGTGCAGGGCGTGGACCCGCTTGGGGCCCAGGCCGGGCAGGCGCAGCAGTTCGGGCAGGTCGGCCGGCAGTTCGCGCTCGAGCTTCTTCAGGGCCTGGCAGGTGCCGGTGTGAACGATCTCGGCGATCTTGGCGGCCAGGGCCGTGCCGATGCCGGGCAGGTCGGTGAGGTCGGCCCCCGCCTCCAGCAGTTGGGCGGCCTCCTGACCCAGCCCGCGCAACTCCCGCGCCCCGTTGCGGTAGGCGCGGACGCGGAAGGCGTTTTCCCCCTGGATCTCCAGCAGATCGGCGATCTTGTCGAAGACCTGGGCGATATCCTCGTTGTGGATCGGCATCGACTTGGATCTCCATCAACTCCGCTGGGAGAGGCGCCGGGCTCCAAGCATCAACCCTTGATGCACACCAAAGGCTCCAGCTGCGCCACCAGCTTGGCCAGGCCGGCGCGGTCGGTGGCGGTGACCACCTCGCTGACGTCCTTGTAGGCGCCGGGGGCCTCCTCGGCCATGCCGCGCGGCGAGGGGCTGCGCACCAGGATGCCGCGGCTGGCCAGTTCGTTCTGCACCGCCCGCCCCTGCCAGCGGCGGGTGGCGGCGTGGCGGCTCATGGCGCGGCCGGCGCCGTGGCAGGCGGAGTTGAAGGCCAGTTCCTGGCTTTGTTTGGTCCCCGCCAGGACGTAGGAGGCGGTGCCCATGGTGCCGCCGATCAGCACCGGCTGGCCGGCGGCGCGCAGCTCGGCGGGCAGGTCCGGGTGGCCGGGGCCGAAGGCGCGGGTGGCGCCCTTGCGGTGGACATAGAGCTGGCGCTGGCGGCCGTCGACGACATGGGTCTCCTGCTTGCAGGTGTTGTGGGAGACATCGTAAAGCAGGCGCAGGTCCGCCCCCAGCACATCCCTGAACACCTGGCGTGCCAGGTGGGTGATGATCTGGCGATTGGCCAGGGCGCAGTTGATGCCGGCGCGCATGGCGCCGAGGTAGGCGCGGCCCAGGTCGGAGTTGAGGGGGGCGCAGGCCAGCTCCCGGTCCGGCAGGTGGATGCCGAGCTGGCTGGCGGCCAGGGCCATGCGCTTGAGGTAGTCGGTGCCGATCTGGTGCCCCAGGCCGCGGGAGCCGCAGTGGATGCTCACCACCACCGCCCCCTGCTCCAGGCCGTAGGCGGCGGCGATGGCCGGGTCGTGGATGGCCTTCACCTCCTGGACCTCCAGGTAGTGGTTGCCGGAGCCCAGGGTGCCCATCTCGTCACGCTGGCGGCGCTTGGCCTGGTCGGAGACCTGCTTGGGATCGGCCCCGGCCATGCGCCCCTGCTCCTCGATGCGGCCCAGGTCCTCTGGCCGGCCGTAGCCACGACCCACCGCCCAGCTCGCCCCGCCGGCGAGCATGGCGTCCATCTCCCGGTCGTCGAGGCGGATGGCGCCGGTGCTGCCCAGGCCCACCGGGACGCGGTAGTAGAGGGCGTCGGCCAGTTCTTGCTGCACCGCCAGGATGGCGGCCCGGTCCAGGCCGGTATGCAGGGTGCGCACCCCGCAGGAGATGTCGAAGCCGACCCCACCGCCGGAAACCACCCCGCCCTCGTCGGGGTCGAAGGCCGCCACCCCGCCGATGGGGAAGCCATAGCCCCAGTGGGCGTCGGGCATGGCATAGGCGGCCTGGACGATGCCCGGCAGGCTGGCGACGTTGACCACCTGCTCGTACACCTTGTCGTCCATGTCGCGGATCAGGGCTTCGTTGCCGAAGAGGATGCCGGGGACGCGCATGGGGCCCTGGGGCTCGATGCGCCATTGGGTGTCGGTAAGCTTGGTCAGGGTCTTAGTGTCCATGGGGTGTTCCTCGATTTCAGGGCAGTTCCTGGTCGGGTGGTGTCTGATAGTTCTAGGTCAGGTGGCGTCTGGTAGTTCAGGGTCGGGCAGCGTCTTGGGGAGACGCCGTGCTTCGGCGTTTTCCCGGGTCGGGCAGCATCTGGCGGGGGACGCCGTGAATCCGTCCCTGGAGGCTTGCCAACCGCATCCCTGCGGTTGACACCCCCGCCAGACGCCACCCGACCCTCCCTTGCCCACCTGGGCGTCAGCACGCCAAGTTGTCATCATCATCACCTTAGGTGATTACCGATAGCCTTCATACCAGACACGCCGGCTCAATCCGGATATCCCAGAAGGGCAGATCAGGATGTCGCTTCAAGCGCGCCTCAATCTCGC
>SACH01000695.1 GCA_009928645.1 Gammaproteobacteria bacterium
AGGGCCGCAGCTCTTCCTGGGTGATGGCATAGCGCTGCTCGCGCAGCTTTTCGGCGTAATAGGCCAAGTCCCAGGGCTCGATTTCCTGGGCGCCGTAATGGGTGCAGGCAAAGTCGCGCACCTCGCCCAGTTCCTCCCGGGCCTTGGCGACGACCCGGTCGGCGAGATCATTGAGGAATGCCATCACCTCATCGGTGGTCCGGGCCATCTTGGTGGCCAGGGAGCGCTCAGCATAGTTGGCAAACCCCAGCAGTTGGACCTGCTCGTGCCGCAGGGCCAGGATCTCCTCCATGAGCGGGCCGTTGTCCCACTGACCGCCGTGGGGGCCGAGTTCCGAGGCACGGGTGACATAGGCCTCGTAGAGCTCCCGGCGGAGCGCCCGGTCATCGGCGTAGGTCATGACCGGCTGGTAGGAGGGAAAGTCCAGGGTCAGGACCCAGCCCTCTTCCCCGCGCTGGGTAGCGGTCTGGCGCGCCAGGGCACGGGCGGAGGCGGGCAGGCCGGCGAGCGCGGCGTCGTCGGTGAGGTGCTTGCTCCAGGCGTGGGTGGCATCCAGCAGGTTTTCCGCGAACTTGGCGGTCAGGCCCGCCAAGGTCTGGTCGATTTCCTTGAAGCGGGCCTGTTTCTCCGGCGGTAGATCGACGCCGGAAAGGTGAAAGTCGCGCAAGGCATTGTTGAGCAGCTGCCGCTGGGTGGCATCCAGATGTTCTTGGGCGGCCACGGCGCGGTAGCCTGCGAACAACTCCCGGTTCTGGCCCAGTTCGGTGCCATAGTCGCTGAGCTTGGGCAGACAGGCGTTATAGGCCGCACGCAGGGCCTCGCTATTCATCACGGCGTTGAGGTGCCCGACGGGGGACCAGGCGCGATCCAGGGTATCCCCCAGCATCTCCAGGGGCTCGATGAAACTCTCCCAGGTCGGTGGCTCCTCGCCCCTGGTCAGGTCAACGATGCAAGCCCGGTTGCGGGCCAGCAAGGCATCGATGGCGGGTTCAACGTGCTCGGGCTGAATGCGGCCAAAGGGTGGGAGGCCGGGCATGTCGAGGAGCGGATTTTCCATGGCTCTGTATCGGACCAGCAGTAGGGGGGAGAGGATAATGATAACCGGCTGGTCGCGATGACCTGAGAAGCCAGCCCTGAGGACATTCAGGGTGCGCAACGAGCACAGACGCCAGCCCGGAAGGCACTCAGTCGGACAGGAACCCCGCATTCTCGCGCAGCTGAACCTGCCCCTTGAAGGCCCGGATCATATCCTTGACGGGGCGAGGTGCGAAGG
>SACH01000696.1 GCA_009928645.1 Gammaproteobacteria bacterium
CAGCCAGTCGAGCCCCTCCTCGATGCCCGGGAAGAGTTGGGAGCGCTTGGAGGTGTTGTCCCGATAGAGTTCCAGAAAGATCGGATAGGCGCGCTGAAATCCGGCCTCGTCCGGTTCACCCTCCAGTTGGCCGATGAGGGAACGGCGGACCAGGCGCTCAACCCCATTGCCCACCCAGTTGCGGACCTTGGCCTCGCCATGGGGCGGGCGGCCTAGCCGTGCCATCATGGCATCCACGCAAAAGGCCAGATCCGGCACGCTGTCCACCAGGGTGCCGTCCAGGTCGATGAGGATCATGTGCGGTCGCATAGCGGTATGCCTGTCGGGAGGAATGAGGAACCAGCGTTCAGTCGTAAAAGCCCAGGCACCGGGGGTCCACTTTACCCCGGGCGCTTCATGGCGGACCTCGCCGTGGCCGAGGCAGCCGCCACCGTTGGGCGGTTAATGCCCTGGTGGCGGCGAGTAGTTGGCCAATGGCGGCACGGAGGCACCGCTTACGCTCATTACGCTCAGCGACTCACGTTTGCCAGGGCGCGGCGCATCTCGGCGATGATGCTGTCGTAGCGGTTCGGGTCCTCGGCCTTGCCATAGCCAAAGATGCCGGAGCCGGAGACGAAGGTATCGGCGCCGGCGGCCTTGATCTGGGCGATGTTGTCGGCCTTGACTCCGCCATCGACCTCCAGACGGATATCGAGTCCAGAGTCGTCGATCAGCTTGCGCACCTGGCGCAGCTTGTCGAGCGCCGAAGGAATAAAGCTCTGGCCACCGAAGCCGGGGTTGACCGACATGAGCAGGATCATGTCACACTTGTCCAGCACATAGTCCAGGTAGCTCAGGGGCGTGGCCGGGTTGAACACCAGGCCGGACTTGCAGCCCTCGTTGCGGATGAGCTGGAGGGTGCGGTCGATGTGCTCGCTGGCCTCCGGGTGGAAGGTGATATAGGTGGCGCCGGCCTTGGCGAAGTCGGGCACGATCCTATCCACCGGCTTGACCATCAGATGCACGTCAATGGGCGCGGTAACGCCGTGCTTGCGCAGGGCCTCGCACACGAGTGGTCCGATGGTCAGGTTGGGCACATAGTGATTGTCCATGACATCGAAGTGGACGATGTCGGCGCCGGCGGCCAGAACCTTATCCACCTCCTCGCCCAGCTTGGCGAAGTCCGCGGACAGGATGGAAGGTGCGATCAGATCAGCGGCCATGAAGGTCTCTCCCCTTGTGCGCCGGTACAGCCTGGCATGGCCACCGGACCCGTTATCGTTAAGGGAAACA
>SACH01000697.1 GCA_009928645.1 Gammaproteobacteria bacterium
GGCTGCGCCCGCGTCTGCCACGCCCCCACCGCCCTGGGCATGCAGTGGACCCTGGGCACCGGCGCCGCCACCAACTCAGTGGCGGACCTGGCGCGGACCACCTGCCTGCTGGTCATCGGCGCCAACCCCACCGCCGCCCACCCGGTCACCGGCGCCCGCATCAAGGCCCTGGCCCAGCGCGGCGTGCCCCTCATCGTCATCGACCCATTGCGCACCGAGCTGGCGCGCCTGGCCCGCCATCACCTGCGCCCGCGGCCGGGGACCAATGTCGCGGTCCTCAACCTCCTGGCCCGCGCCATCCTCGACGCCGACCTCATCGACCGGGACTTCATCTATCGCCGCACCGCGGGCTGGGAGGCCTTCGCCGCTCACCTGCGCGCCCTGGACATTCCCCGCCTGGTGGCGGTCTGCGGGGTCGACTACGACCTGATCCAGGCCGCCGCCCGGGAGTATGCCTCCGCTCCCGCGGCCATGGAGTTCCACGGCCTGGGGGTCACCGAGCACTGGCAGGGCACCAAGGCCGTGTCCCTGATTGCCGCCCTGGCCCTCATGACCGGCAACCTCGGCAAGCCTGGGGCCGGGGTCAACCCTCTGCGCGGCCAGAACAACGTCCAGGGCGCCGCCGACATGGGCGTCCAGCCCCACCAGGGGCCGGGCTATCTGGCGGTGGACGACCCCCAGGTCCAGGCCCGCTACCAGGCCTTCTATGGCGTCCCCTGGCCCGGCAGGCCCGGCTACAAGATCCCGGAGATGTTCGCCGCGAGCACCCGCGGCGACCTCAAGGCCCTGTGGATCATGGGCGAGGACCTGCTGCGCACCGACCCCAACACCTGTCAGGTGCGCCACGCCCTGTCCGGCCTGGACTTTCTAATGGTGCAGGAGCTGTTCCTCACCGACACGGCGCTCCTGTCCGACCTGGTCCTGCCCGCCGCCTCCTTCTTCGAGAAGCAGGGCACCTTCACCAACGCCGAGCGCCGGGTGCAGCAGGTCCAGCGGGTCATCGAGCCCCTGCCCGGGACCAAGCCCGACGGCCAGATCGTCGTCGAGCTGATGAACCGGCTGGGCTATCCCCAGGCGCCCTACTCCGCCCCGGATCTGCTAAAGGAGATCGCCGCCATCGTCCCCTTCTTCCAGGGCGTCCGCTGGGAGGACCTGGGCGCCGACGGCAAGCAGTGGCCGGTGGCGGCGGACGGCGCCGACACCCCCATCCTGCACCTGGGGTCCTTCAAGCGCGGCCTGGGCCGCTTCCAGCCCTGGGACTTCGAGGAGACG
>SACH01000698.1 GCA_009928645.1 Gammaproteobacteria bacterium
GCCGTTTCCAGGTGTCGAGGTCGTTGCCAAGGTCCGTCTCGCCATAGCCGAGCATGGCCTTCCAGTGGTGGGAGAATTCGACCCGGTCGCTCTGGACGTTCCAGTCCCAGACGCCGTCCCGGGCGGCATCCAGGGCTAGCTTCCACAGGCGTTCGCCCTCCCGGCGGGCGCTGGCCTCCCGCGCCGCGGCCAGGGCCCGCGCGCGTTCGCGACGCCACCAGGCGAAACTGGCGCCGTAGGTCAGCAGCAGGATCAGTCCCAGGATCAGGGCGGAGACCCAGGCGGTCTCGCGCATGCGGGCCTGAGCCTCCCGCTGGTCGATCTTGGCGATCAGCAGCCAGGGGGTGTCGGCGATGGCGGTGGCATAGGCCAGGACCGGCTCGCCGCGATAGTCCGAGGCCTGGGGGAGGATGCCGACTTGGCCCCGACCGGCCAGGGCGGCGGGCAGGAGGGGGGCATCGAGGGGCAGGCGTTTCTCCAGGGCGGCCTCCGGCTCATGGCGCAGGGGGGTCAGGTAGCGCAGTGCGTCCCCCTCCCGCCGCACCATGAAGGTCTCGGCGGTTGCGGTCGGCACCGGCCAGGCGCTGATGAGCGGATAGAGGGTCTCCTCAACCAGCCAGCTCAGGTAGGCCACGCCCAGCAACCGGCCGTCGGGCTGGGTGACGGGGGTCAGCAGGCCATATTCGATCCGGCCGTCGGGGTTGTGATGCAGATCGACCGGTAACAACCGGGGATGGGCTAGGACGTCCCGGACCGCCTGGACATGGGCGGCGGTGTTCGTCGGTCCCAGGACCAGGATGGGCGCCCCGCGGGTATCGAAGACCGCCAGGGCCGACCAGCCGCGCACCGCCATGATCTCGGTGAAGCGCGCGCGGGCTTGGACCAGCAAGGTTTCATCCTGGCGGCCCTCGCTCTCCCAGGCGGCCAGGAGCCGGGCGAAGAGGGCCTGGCCGGAAAAATACAGGCGGGCGTCCTTGCGGGCCTGGGCCAACCAGTTCTCCACCTGTTGCCGTTTCTGCTCGGCGATGAGCGTCAGCGTCCGTTCGGTCTCGAAACGCCGTTCGTCATGCAGGCGGCTATAGGCGTACCCGCCCACCGCGGCGATGAGCAGGGTCAGGCTCACCAGGATGGCGAGAAAGCCGAGGAGGGGGGCAGGCCCCCGATGGGGGGCGCTGGGCATTTCGGCCCACGGTGGGAGGGAATCTGTGCTGTCGGAGCGCATGGGGATACAACTCTCTTCAGGCAGGATGCTCATCGTTGCAGATTACC
>SACH01000137.1 GCA_009928645.1 Gammaproteobacteria bacterium
GCCGCGTCCGGACCTGGCGCTTTTCCCCCACCTCTATCCCTCTACATCCACATTCCCTGGTGCGTCCGCAAGTGCCCCTATTGCGATTTCAATTCCCATAACCTGCGGGGCACCATTCCGGAAATCGCCTATGTGGATGCCTTGCTGTGCGACCTGGATCGGGATCTGGCAAGCCTGGAACCTGAGGTCCAACCGCTGGTGGCCGTTTTCATCGGCGGCGGCACCCCCAGTCTCCTATCCGGCGCGGCCATTGGCCAATTGCTGGATGGCATCCGCCAGCGCCTTCCTCTGCCCACTGGAACCGAGATCACGCTGGAGGCCAATCCGGGAACGGCGGATGCCGGGAACTTCGAAGCTTACCGGGAGGCGGGGGTCAATCGCCTGTCCCTGGGTTTCCAAAGCCTGAACGGGCGGCGGCTTGCGGACCTTGGCCGCATCCATGGCCCCGCGGAGGCCCGCCAGGCCTTCCGCCTCGCCCGCCAGGCCGGTTTCGACAATCTCAATCTGGACCTAATGTTCGCCCTCCCCGGGCAGGATCTGGACCAGGCCCGGGCGGACCTGAGCGAGGCCCTGGCCCTGGAGCCCGAGCACCTGTCCTACTACCAGCTCACCCTGGAGCCGAACACCCCCTTCCATCTCGCCCCCCCACCCCTCCTGCCCGACGAGGACCTGGCCATGGAGATGCAGCTCCGGGGCCTGGAACTACTCACCACCGCGGGTTTTGCCCAGTACGAGGTCTCCGCCCACGCACGACCGGGGCGCCGCTGCCAGCACAATCTCAATTACTGGACCTTCGGCGACTATCTGGGCATCGGCGCCGGCGCCCATGGCAAGCTCACCGACCTCTCCTCCGGGGTCATCCGACGCACGGCCAAGCCACGGCATCCGGACGCCTATCTCCAGCCAGTGGGAGCGGTAGGACCTTCTCTCGCCTCATCCTGGCTAGTGGAACCGGACGACATCGTGCTGGAGTTTGCCATGAACGCCCTGCGTCTAACGGCGGGCTTCGACCTCGGGCTTTTCCAGCGCCGGACGGGTCTGGCCACCGACCTGCTGCTCAGCCCACTCCTTGCCCTCCAAGGGACCAGGCTGGTGGAAGTGAGGGAGCAGTGGATTCGCCCCACCGAACAAGGGCGCTGGTTTCTCAATGACCTGCTCGCCCTCTTCCTGCCGGATTAGGGGTTTGAGCTTGCCGACGGGTGGCGGCAAGCCGCCCCCCTTCTCAGGACCTTGGACCTTGCAAGCCCGATGCGGGCCTTACAGCCGGATGACGAATGCCCGTCCATTTCATAAAATTAGCACCCACTAACTATCCCCCGCCGAGTGGCGTCACTAACACCCCGTGACGTGCGGTGTGACTCGCGGAGGGCTGGTTTTTCCGCCGTATCAACGGCACATCCTGACGACTACAACTTGACGAGAGGAGCGACGAAATGGCTATCGAGGTCAACGGCAAGACCATCTCCACCGATGACAACGGCAATCTGATCAACTATCTGGACTGGGACAGGGACGTGGCCATGGCGCTGGCCGCCAAGGAGGAGATCGAATTGACCCAGGAACACTGGGACGTTCTGGAATACCTCCGCGACGAGTACACGAACAACAACGGCAATCAGCCGATGGAGCGGCAAATCAATAAAGACATGGGCAAACGCTGGGGGAAGACGGTCAGCAGCAAGGACCTCTACAGGCTCTTTCCCATGGCCCCCAGCAAGCAGGGCAACCGCATCGCCGGCCTGCCCTTTATAGCGCGCAAGGGCGGTTATTGAGCCACCCGGCTCCTGGATCCCTGTGACGCTAACAGGGATCCAGCCCCAGTCGTCATGCGCCGCCCTCTTCTCCCGCCCCCTTGCGCATGACCTTACCGGCCGCCGCCCGCTTCTTGCGTTGCTCGTTGGGATCGGCAATCAGGGGGCGATAGATCTCCACCCGGTCGCCAGCGGCCAGGTTCTGTTCCAACCGGGTCAGCTTGCCATAGATCCCCACCTTATTGACGGCCAGATCGATCTCCGGGTAGCGGGTCAGGACCCCGGAACGGTCAATGACCTCCCGGACCGTCATGCCCAGCGGGCCAGTGACCGGCAGCAGGACCTGAACATCCTGGCGGGCATAGGCCACTTCCACCCGCATCGTTGTTTCAGCCACGATACACCTCATCCGCGCGCTTGCAGAAGGCATCCACCATCGAGTTGGCGATCTGGTGGAAGACGGCGCCAAAGGCCTTGTCGATCAGGGCCCCGGCAAACTCGAAATCCAGGGTCAGGCTCACCTTGCAGGCATCCTCCCGCAGGGGCAGGAAGGTCCAGCGACCACGCAGATACTTGAAGGGGCCATCGCGAAGTTCCAGTTCCATCCACTCATTGTCGACAAAGCGATTACAGGTGGAAAAGGTCTGCTGAATCCCGAGCCGCGCCACCACCAGTTCCGCGCAGAGGCGATTGTCCGCGCGACTGAGGACCCGGGTGGCATGGCACCAGGGCAGGAAACCGGGATAGGCCTCCACGTCCCGCACCAGATGAAACATCTCGGCGGCGGAGTGATGGACCAAGGCGCTCTTACTTACACTGGCCATTCAGATCACCCCCAGCCCGCTCATGAAGATCAACAGGACCCCCAAGGGGGCCAGATAGCGGGCAGCAAAGCGCCAGGCCTGATAGAGGAGGCCATCACCCAACTGGAGTTCATCCACGGTGGACGGACGCCCCATGAACCAGCTCGCGAACAGCGCCATCGCCAGACCACCCAGGGGCAGCATGATGTTGGCCGTCAGGATGTCGAAGATGTCGAACAGGCCGTTGGTTTTGGTCTCACCGTGAAAATTGAAACTGAAGGCCCAACCGCTGAAGGACATGATGGTGACGATCCCCAACAGCCAGGCCAGGGTTCCGACCAGGGCGGCGGCCCGCACCCGGTTCATCCCCCGGTTTTCCACCAGCCAGGCCGCCGCGGGCTCGACCAGGGAAATGGCCGAGGTCCAGGCAGCAAAGACCAGCAGGACAAAAAAGAGGGTACCGAACAGCACCCCCCCCGGCATCTGGCCGAAGGCGATGGGCAGGGTCATGAAGACCAGCCCCGGTCCCGCCCCCGGTTCCATGCCATTGGCGAAGACAATGGGAAAGATCGCCAGGCCCGCCAGCAGGGACACCAGGGTATCGAGGCCAGCGATCAGCAGCGAGGAGTTGAGGATCGAGGCGCTGCGGGGCAGATAGGAGCCGTACATCATGATGGCACCCATGCCGAGGCTGAGGGTGAAGAAGGCCTGGCCCATGGCCTGGATGACGGAGCCCCGGGTTAGTTCGGTAAAGTCCGGCACCAGCAGGAATTCCAGTCCGCGCTGAAATTCCCCCGTGGTCAGGGCATAGCCGACCAGGGCCAACAGCAACAGGAAGAGGGCCGGCATCATCACCTTGACGGCCTGTTCCAGGCCGGACTTGACCCCCCGCGACACGACGATGGTGGTCATCACCATGAAAATGGTGTGCCAGGCCAGCAGCCGTTCCGGATCGTTGATCAGGGCGGTGAAGAGCGCACCGGCCGATTCAGCATTGAGCCCACTGAAGCTGCCCCCCAGGGCGCGGAAGACATAGGCCAGGGTCCAGCCGGCGATGACGCTGTAATAGGACAGAATGAGAAAGCCGGCGACCATCCCCCCCCAACCCAGTAGTACCCAGAGGCCATGGCGGCGCTCCTCGGCGGCGAGATCGCGCATGGTGTTGATGGGGCTCTGGCGGCCTCGGCGGCCGATGAGGATCTCGGCCATCATGATCGGCAGGCCGATCAGCAACACGCAGAGCAGATAGACCAGGACGAAGGCTCCGCCGCCGTTGTCTCCCGCCATGTAGGGAAATTTCCAGACGTTACCGAGACCCACGGCGGAGCCCGTCGCAGCCAGGATAAAGGCCAGCCGCGAGGACCACATCCCATGGATCGAGTGCGTTGCTGCCATCTTCACTCCCGGTCGGAATCCGGGACCAGGCCCCGGTCCCCTATAGAACACACGCTGGCGCTGGCCAGCACCCGAAAAGGGGGCATTGTCCGGTAAGCAGGGGCCCGGCTCAAGCCAGGCCCAGGCTCACAATTGCTCCCGGACCAGATCCGCCAGGCGGTGGGCGATGGTCTCCACCTTGACCTGATCCTCGCCCTCGACCATGACCCGGATCAAGGGTTCGGTCCCGGAGGGCCGCAGCAGGATACGGCCTTTGCCCATCAGCTCCCGCTCCGCGGCGGCCACGCCGGCCTGGATTGCCGGCAAGCCAAGGATGTCCCGAGGCTGGTCCAGGCGGACATTGACGAGAATCTGGGGATAGAGCCTCACCTCCCCCACCAGATCCTCGATGGTCTTGCCGGACTCCACCAGGGCCTCCAGGACCTGGAGGGCGGCGACGATGCCATCACCGGTCGTAGTGCGGTCGCGACAGATGATGTGGCCGGACGGCTCACCGCCCAGAGTGCCACCATCCTGCTTGAGACGCTCCATGATGTAGCGGTCGCCGACCCGGGTGCGGGCGAAGCCGATCCCCAGGCGCCCCAGGGCATGTTCGAAACCCAGGTTGCTCATCAGAGTGCCCACCACTGGGCCGCTCAAGGCGCCTTGGGCCTGTCGGTGCTTGGCGATGAGGTAGATGAGCTGGTCCCCATCCACTAGCCGCCCCTGGGAGTCGACCATCAGCACCCGGTCCCCATCCCCATCGAAGGCGATGCCCAGATGGGCGCCCAGTTGCTG
The DNA here is from genome assembly GCA_009928645.1 of Gammaproteobacteria bacterium. GTDB lineage: Bacteria > Pseudomonadota > Gammaproteobacteria > Chromatiales > Chromatiaceae > M0108. Next base: position 4,727 of record SACH01000137.1, read on the forward strand.
GACCCGGTGACTCAGTTCTGTGGGGGAGGTGGACCCGACCCCGCGATTGATGTTGAAACCGTCGGGTTCGACGCCGATGGCGGTGACCTGGGCCCCCAATTCCTCGAAGACATAGGGGGCAGTGTGATAGGTGGCGCCATTGGCGCAATCCACCACCAGCCTGAGCCCCCGCAGGGACAGGGCGGAGGGCAGGGTTCCCTTGCAGAATTCGATATAACGCCCGGCGGCGTCCTCGACCCGCTTGGCCTTGCCCAGGGAGGCGGAGTCGACGGTCGTCAGGGGTTGATCCAGGGCGGCCTCGATGGCCAGTTCCACCTCGTCCGGCAGTTTATCGCCTGCGGCGGAGAAGAACTTGATGCCATTGTCTTCATAAGGATTGTGCGAGGCGCTGATGACGATCCCCGCAGCGGCACGAAAGGTCCGGGTCAGATAGGCGATGGCGGGGGTGGGCATGGGGCCGAGCAGCCGGATATCGACCCCGGCCGCCACCAGACCCGCCTCCAGGGCGGACTCGAACATGTAGCCGGAAATACGCGTGTCCTTGCCGATCAGCACCTTACTGCGACCGGCATGACCCAGAACGCGCCCCGCCGCCCAGCCCAGTTTGACCATGAAGTCCGGGGTGATCTGCCCCTCGCCGACCCGGCCGCGGATACCATCGGTGCCGAAATACTTGCGCATGGCGCTTCCTTGACCTCTATCTAGATATCGCCGATTAGGTTGAATTTTTCGGCCAAAAGCCGAAACGCCTTGATGATAAGGTAATTCCAGGAGCCTTTCCTGTCCTGGCCAGATCGAGCCCTCCCGCGGCCCCAGCCCAACCCCCGGCCGCCCTGATCCTGCATCCCACCCCGTTAAAGCGTCAGGCCCAGGTTAACACCCCAGCCGGGAGGTGCAGAGGTCATGTCGCTTCCAGCACCGCCAGCGCTACCCGGAGCGCATCCCGCGTGGCGGCGACGTCGTGGACCCGGATCACCCTGGCCCCCCGCTCCACCGCCAGGACGGCTGCCGCCAGGCTGCCGGCCAGCCGCTCGCCCACCTCACGCCCGGTCAGGGCGCCGATCATCGACTTCCGGGACAGGCCCACCAGCAGCGGCTGACCGAGGGCCGCCAGGGTGGGGAGCCCGGCCAGGAGGGCGAGATTATGCGCCAATGTCTTGCCAAACCCGAAGCCAGGGTCCAGCAGCAGGCGTTGGCGCGGGATACCCACGGCTGCACAAGCCGCCAGCCGTTCTTCCAGAAAGGCGCTGACCTCAGCGACGGGATCGGTATAGCGGGGTGCCTGTTGCATGGTCTCGGGGGTGCCCCGCATGTGCATGAGGCAGACGGGCACCGCCAGTTCCGCCGCGGCCGCCAAGGCCCCGGGACGCCGCAGGGCGTAGATGTCGTTGATCAACCCGGCACCGGCGGCGACGGCCGCGCGCATCACCTCGGGCTTGTTGGTATCGACCGAAAGCGGCAGATCCAGGTGCCTGGCCAGGGCGGCGATGACGGGGACCACCCGGTCGATCTCCTCGGCGACACCTACCTCATCAGCACCGGGACGGGTGGATTCACCACCTACATCGAGGATATCGGCCCCTTCCGCCGCCAACCGCTCGCCCTGCCGCAGGGCGGCGTCGAGGGTGGCATAGCGGCCGCCATCGGAGAAGGAGTCCGGGGTGACGTTGATCACCCCCATGATGCGGGGGTGACTCAGGTCCAGTGGCCGACCGCCGCAGTCAAGCAGACCGGGGCCGGTCAGAGCGGAGTTGGAGGTGTCTATGGCCAACCTCCGGGCCGGGGACCCGGCGCCCGAGAAAAGGCCCCGGGGTAGCCACTCCCCCTCGGCCCCGCAGCGATGGGGAAGAAAACGGATTGTTCCACCGCCTCTCAGTGCTCGCTGGCGGGACCGCCGATGGGTCCCTCCCCCGCGGCGCTGGTCGTTGGACCCGAGGCCGATCCACCCCGCGGCCGACG
>SACH01000699.1 GCA_009928645.1 Gammaproteobacteria bacterium
GCCTGCTTGGCCTGATACATGCTGTCATCGGCATGATGGGCCAGCTCAATGGCGTCCTGCCCGTGATCGGGAAAGAGCGCGAGGCCGATACTGGCCGAGATCTCCAGGGTCAGGCCGCCAAGTTCATAGGGCTGGGCCAGGCCATGGCGCAGCTCATCGGCGACCCGGGCCGCGAAATCCGCGTCGGTGATGTCGTTGAGGAAGGCGACGAATTCATCCCCACCGATACGGCCCACCGTGTCCGAGTCCCGCAGGCGCCCGCTCAGGCGCTGGGCCACCGCCCGCAGGAGCTGGTCGCCCACGGCATGTCCCCAGGTGTCATTGATCGGCTTGAACTTGTCCAGATCGATGAACAGCAGGGCCAACCGCGTGCCGTGGCGGCGCGCCAGCGCCAAGGCCGGGTCCAGCCGGTCGAAGAACAGGGTCCGGTTGGGCAGATCGGTCAGCGCGTCGTGATTGGCCAGGTAGGTGAGCCGGGCATGGGCCTGGGCGATCTCCGCCAGGTGCAGTTCCAGCTCCTGGGTCCGGCGCCGCAGTTCCAGATGCAGCCGCACCCGAGCCCGCACCACCGGCGCGTTGACGGGCTTGTGGATGAAATCGACCCCGCCGGCCTCCAGGGCGCGGGTCTCGCTCTCGGCGTCGGTGCGGGCGGTGACGAAGATCACCGGGATGTCGCGAGTGGCCGGGTCCGCCTTGAGCCGTTCACAGACCTGATAACCATCCAGGTCGGGCATCATGACATCGAGCAGGATCAAGTCGGGAACCTGGCCCTTGGCGAGCGCATCGAGCGCCTTCTGGCCGGAGGTCACGAACCTGATCTCATAGTCCTCCTCCAGGATCCCCAGCAGGATCTCGATATTGGTCGGCATGTCATCGACAATCAGGATGTTCGCTGGCTTATCTCGATTCATGGGATTCTCGGTTAACAGCGCATAATTAGTTGTTAAATAATTAGTTGTTAAATCAAGGATCAATGACTATTTGGCCCGGCGGTGGCACCTGGGACCATAACCGGGATGGCCGCGTCGAGGGCATGCAGCGCCGACTCAAAATCCAGCACGTCGATCATCGCGGCCATCGCTTGCACCAGCTCGGGTCCGTAGCGGCCGATCAGGCCCGGGCGCAACTCGGCGAAGAGCTGTCGCGCCAGCCGCGGGCGATTGCCCGCCAGGGCCTCGCGCAGGATGGCGAGCTGGGCCGTGTCCAGCCCCGCCGCGCCGCCGGGACGCGCGGCCACCACCGGGGCGGGTTGCTCGGTCC
>SACH01000138.1 GCA_009928645.1 Gammaproteobacteria bacterium
CGACCTGCCGATCCTCGCCGTAATCAACGCGCCGGTCGCTCCAGATCAGTGCGGTTTCCCACTCCATCTCGGCGGCTAACGCCAGCGAGACCCGGTGCCTGGCGCGGTTTTTAGCGTCTTTGTCGGGGTCGAAGTCGATCTTCATGCGCTTAGTGTAGTAACGATTATTCCTCTTGGCGAGGATATTTTGTTACTACAGAATCCCCTCACCCCGCTCGCGCCAGCTACTCATACATCTTTTCCAGTAGGTGAGGGGCGTTCGGATATACCCGTGGCCACTCAAGGAGGTAGGAGTCCCAAGGGCAAGGGGACCCTAATGGACATGAACTTTTTGGGGACCAACGAAGTCTACCGCCCTCGCGCCGTGATTAACGCCCGCCACCAACAAAGTCGATCACCCCAGCCTTGCCGTCAGGCTCATCGCCCTGATCACCGACTTCATCGCTCACCCGCCACCACCGCTCTTCTGCACCCCTGGCTTGGACCGTCAGCGCCGAGTCGCAATCCTCGCCGCCCCGTAGTCGCCAGGTCGCGTGCCCACCCCGCACGCCACCTGGCTCTGCCACGCCCCACAGTCATCGGCCCCTAGAAGACCGGCCCCGCTGTCGCGGCGCCGGCGGGCATCTGCACTACCTACCCTTGACGACCACCCTCCCCCAGCCGCCAGCGCCCGCACGCCACCCCTCAGGCCGCCAGCCGGGTTGCCGTCTTGATCAGTTCCAAGTCCTGACGCAGCAGCGCATTCACTAACTCGGAAAGCGCAATCCCCTTGCCCTGCGCCAGCTTGGCGAGCTGGGCCTCAACCTCGTCATCCAGGTAAATGGGCAGGATCAGCGTCATCCCCGGGCGGTGGAATTTGCCCCGCACCGCGTGGGAAAAGTCGATCTCAGCCGGCAGGTCGTCATCGGGCAGATCAGGCATGGCCATCATCTCGGGTGATGTTCATCATAGCGGCGTTCCAGGCGCGTGACGGGGCGCGCCGATATCAAGCGCGCGGTGGCGCGGTCCGGCCCGGTGGCCTGGTAGGTGTGAGCGAGGGCCAGCAAGGCGCCGCTGGTGGCGGTCCCCAAGGTAAACCACCGCTCCTCCTTAAGGCCATGAGCGGCATCGAAGATCGTCAAGGCCAACGGGTCCAGCAGCACCGACGCGGCATCGGCAAAGCTCACCCCATGCTTTTCCAGGTTGATGCGCGCCTTGGCTGGGTCCCAGGCGATATCAAGCTTGGTCACCCCCTACGCCACCCCCTGATAATAAAAATTCTGCGGATGCCGAGCCTCCGCGAAGAACGCCCAGCGCTCCGCCAGCAGCCCCAGGTACTGCACGCCAAAGGCCAGCAGCGGCGCCAGGGGCGACTCCAGCCCATGACCCAGACCGATCAGCAGCACCGGCAGGGGAAACACCAGCAGCAGAAATAGCCCCTGCACCCGCCGCAGGGTCTGGGGCGAGCGGCCATGAAAAAACTCCCGGGTGTTGAAACTCCCCGCCGTCGCCCCCTGGGCGATCTGCACCAGGGCCTGATGGCGCACGCCAATCGCCGACTGCGGACTGCTCTTGGGCGTGATCCGCCCCCGGCGGAGCAGACTCGCCCCGCGCGTCACCAGCCCCAGCAGGGTGAAGATCACCGCCCACAGGCCATAAAAGGCCACCAGCGGCGCCCCGCGCCAGGCGGCGTAGGCGGCGGCGAGCATGAAGCCCGAGGCCATGCCCAGCAGGATGAAGTTGGCCACCGTCAGCGGGCTGTGCCACTCGGGCAGAAAACGCACGCTGGCGTAGATCATCGCCGTGCAGACGTAGAGGGCGTAGACCGCCAGCGATGCCAGCAACCCCAGCACCAGGGTCGCGTCCACCGGCAGCACCCCGGCGAGGGTGAACCAGGGCCGGGCGGTCAGCTCCAGGGCATGGGCCAGGCCATAGAGCGCCACCAGCCCCAGCACCGCCGGCAACACAATCACCTCCCGCGACAGCCAGGAGGTGCGCCACTGGGTCGCCGTGCGCCAGGCGCGCTCCGGCCGCCCGAGGTGGAAGAACGACGCCACCAGCCCCAGCACCAGCAGCACCAGGGCCAGCAAGCTGCCGCCGACGTAAAAGTCCGGCCCCTGGGCCGGCAGCAACCGCGCCAGGGCATAGACCTGCCCGGTGTAGAGGGCCAGCAATAGCCCCTGACCGGCGCCGATCAGGGTGGTGAGCAACAGCACGGAAAAGGCGGGATGCATGGGCGGTCACCGAGGGGCAGCAGGGACGAAGCGGGCGGCCGACGCGACCCTACCAGGCCACATCGTCCACCGCCTCCTCGCCGGTATAGGTGGTCAGGTCCTCGCGCCGCAGCGGGTTGTCGACCCGCTGGAGCTGGTCGGGGTCGATGTGCAGCCGCGTCTTGCGCCGGGGCAGGTAGTGATTGGCCGGCTGGGTGCCCCACTCCGGCATCAGGACATAGCCGCCGCGCTCGCGGATGGCGAGCGACACCGCCGAGTGGGGGTCGTGGACATCGCCAAACAGCCGGGCGCTGGTGGGACAGGCCAGCACGCAGGCCGGCTGGCGCTCCCGCTCCGGCAGGCTCTGGTCGAGGATGCGATCAATACACAGGGTGCACTTCTTCATCACCCGCTGGCGCTCGTCGTACTCACGCGCGCCGTAGGGGCAAGACCAGGAACAGTACTTGCAGCCAATGCATTTGTCGTAGTCCACCAGCACCACGCCGTTGTCCGGGCGCTTGTAGGAGGCCCCGGTGGGGCACACCGGCACGCACGGCGGCTCCTCGCAGTGCAGGCAGCTCTTGGGGAAGTGCAGGGTCTCGGTATCGGGAAAGCGCCCGATCTCGAAGGTCTGGACGCGGTTGAAGAAGGTCCCGGTCGGCCCGGCGCCATAAGGGTTGTGGTCCGCCAGGGGACCGGCCCAGCCGGAGGTGTTCCACTGCTTGCACGAGGTGACGCAGGCATGGCAGCCGACGCAGACATTGAGGTCGATGACCAGGGCGAGTTGGGTCATGGCCGTGACTCCAGGTAGGGCGGGTGCGGGGCACGGCCGCCGCGGCGGACGGGAGGGTTCATGCGCCACCCCCGCGCGTCCGCCCCCAGGCCCGGCCCAGGGTGGCGGTGAAGCGCCCGGCGACGTAGGCCTGCCAGCGCCCGCGGGGGGCCTCCTGCCCTGGCAGCCGGGGCTGCGGGGCGAACTGGGGCTGGGTGAGGGCCGGCTCGCCGGGCGCGGCGCGGCGCAGCCGCACCCGCACGTCAAACCAGGCCGCCTGGCCGGTCACCGGGTCGGAGTTGGACAGATGCGCCCCCGCCGCGCAGGGCGGCAGTTCCTCGCTGATGACATGGTTGAGCAGAAAGCCCAGCCGCGCCTCGTCGGCGTCCGGCGTCAGCCCCCAGGCCCCGGCGGCCTTGCCGATGGCGTTCCAGGTCCATACCGTCCCCGGTTCCACCGCCTCGGAAAAGCGGCACTGGCAGCGCACCTGGCCGTGGGGTGACTCCAGCCAGACCCAGTCGCCGTCGTCGACGCCGTGGGCGATGCCGGCCTTGGGGTTGACGAACAGCACGTTGCGGCTGTGAATCTGCCGCAGCCAGGCGTTCTGGCTGTCCCAGGAGTGATACATGGCCATCGGCCGCTGGGTGAGGGCGTTGAGCGGGTAGGTGCGGGTATCCACCAGCCGCGCCTCCAGGGGTTCGTAGTAGAAGGGCAGCGGGTCGCAGTAGGTCGCCACCCGCGCCGCCAGGCGCGCTGGGGGCCGCCGGCCCGGCCACTTGCCCTGAGCGGCGAGGCGGAACTTCTGCAACACCTCGGAGTAGAGGTTGAGGGTGATGGGGTCGGCGTAGCGCGTCAGGCCATGGGCGCGCGCCCAGTGCAGATAGCCCTTGTTCCAGTTGCGCATGTACTGGTAGGACTTGGGTAGCTCGTGGTGATAGACGCAATCGTGGCTGGCGTAGCGTTCCCACTGGCGGGGATTGGGCTCGCCCTTGAGGAACTTCTCGCCGCCAGTACCGCGCCAGCCGGCGAGGAAGCCGATGCCGGAACCGGGGGAGGTCTCGTAGTTGACGATGAAGTCGGGATAGTCGCGGTAGCGCCGCTCGCCGCCCTCGGTGACGAACACCGGCAGCTTGAGCCGGGTGCCGAGCTCGATCAGCACCTCCTGGAAGGGCTTGCACTGCCCCAGGGGCGGCAGTACCGGGATGCGCACCGCGTCCACCGGGCCGTCATACTCGGAGATGGGCCGGTCGAGCATCGACAGCACGTCGTGGCGCTCCAGGTAGGTGGTATCCGGCAGCACCAGGTCGGCAAAGGCCACGGTCTCGGCGGCGAAGGTGTCGCACACCACCAGGAAGGGGATCTTGTATTCGCCCTGCTCGTCGCGGTCGACCAGCATCTGCCGCACCGCCGTGGTGTTCATGGCGGAATTCCACGCCATGTTGGCCATGAACAGGAACAGGGTGTCGATGCGGTAGGGGTCGCCGCGCCAGGCGTTGGTGATGACGTTGTGCATCAGGCCATGCACTGCCAGGGGGTGCTCCCAGGAAAAGGCCTTGTCGATGCGCAGGGGCTCGCCGGCGTCGTCGACAAACAGGTCGTCGGGCTTGGCCGGCCAGCCCAGGGGCATGCCATCCAGGGGGGTGTCGGGCTGGACGCACGCCGGTCCCTTGGGCGGCTTGGGACAGGGCGGGATCGGCCGCGGGAAGGGGGCGCGGTGGCGAAAGCCCCCCGGGCGGTCGATGGTGCCGAGGATCGTCATGAGGATGCCCAGGGCGCGGATGCTCTGGAAGCCGTTGGAGTGCGCCGCCAGGCCGCGCATAGCATGGAAGGCCACCGGATTGCCGGTGACCGAGGCGTGCTCGTTGTCCCAGCAGTCGGTCCAGGGGATGGGCAACTCGATGCGCTGGTCGCGGGCGGTGACGCCCATCTCATGGGCCAGGCGGCGGATGGTGGCGGCGGGGATGCCGGTCAGGCCGGCGGCCCACTCGGGGGTGTAGTCGGCCACCCGGTCCAGCAGCAACTGGAAGGCGGGCTTGACCGGGGTGCCGTCCTCCAGGGTGTAGCTGCCCAGCAGGCGCGGCTCGACCCCAGGGGTGTGGGTGCCGACGGCGCCGATCGCGGGGTCCCACCACAGCTTGTTCTCCGGGTCGAAGCAGCCCTCCTCGTAGACCATCGGGAAGCGGCTGAACAGGCCGTGGTCGTCGCGGTCCGGGTCGTCCACCACCAGCTCGGCGGCGTTGGTGTACTGGACCAGAAAGTCGCGGTCGTAGAGGCCAAGTTTCAGGATCTCGTGAATCAGGGCCAGCAGCAGGGCGCCGTCGGTGCCGGGCTTGATCGGCACCCACTCGTCCGCCACCGCCGAGTAGCCGGTGCGGATGGGGTTGATGGAGATGAAACGCCCGCCCTTGCGCTTAAACTGGCCGATGGCGATCTTCAGCGGGTTGGAGTGATGGTCCTCAGCCGTGCCGATCATGACGAACAGCTTGGCCCGCTCCAGGTCCGGCCCGCCAAACTCCCAGAAGGAGCCGCCGATGGTGTAGATCAGCCCCGCCGCCAGGTTGACCGAGCAGAAGCCGCCATGGGCGGCGTAGTTGGGCGTGCCAAACTGCTTGGCGAACAGGCCGGTGAGGGCCTGCATCTGGTCGCGCCCGGTAAACAGGGCGAATTGCTTGGGGTCGGTGGCGCGCAAACGGGCGAGGCGTTCGGTGAGGAGTTGGAAGGCCTCGTCCCAGGTGATGGCCTCGAAGTCGGAGGTCCCCCGCTCGGCCCCGGCCCGGCGGCGCAGGGGCTGGGTGAGGCGTGCCGGTGAGTACTGCTTCATGATCCCCGAGGAGCCCTTGGCGCAGATGACACCCTGGTTCAGGGGATGGTTGGGGTTGCCCTCGATGTAGCGCACCTCTCCATCCCGCAGATGAACGCGGATGCCGCAGCGGCAGGCGCACATATAACAGGTGGTCTCCTTGACCTCTGAGCGACCGAGGGCATGGTCGGGGATGGGTTCCTGCATGGGGAGACCTGCTAGGGCGGGGGCATTGATGGTTGGATTCTAATATTACCGATTGCTGATCGGCAACCGGGATAAGGTACCATTCTCTCCTCTTCATGCGTTTTCCTGATTTAAATCAAAATCAAAGCTCCATCACGCCTTGATCGGACCCGAACGGAGCCTGGCCAAGGGCCTGCACCCGAAAACCCGGCTGGAGCACAACGGGCTGTCCGGCTGATGATGGAATGATGGAATAATCAGACCAGAGTGGCTTTGTTTCCAAATGCCTATCCGAAGGCTCTAACGTGTAGGAAGCGATTGCCAACGGCCAGAAGGGGGAGGTAATTGCAAAATTATCGTAATATTTTGATTTTATTTATTTTATTAGAACTGGCGTATCCAGTGAAATCAAGAAACTACGCTGAATTTTGCAATTGCCTAGGGGGCTAGCCGGCATGATTGCCACCCTCGAAGCCTTAGCTGTCCCGCACCCGCCCCGATAAAGACAGTAACCACGCATCCACATCTGGTGCAGGAACCTGCGACCAGCCCGGGCTCAGGCCTCCGCGAACTGGCTGGGATCGCCCTTGCCGACCCGGATCAGTACCGGGGTCTCACCGCTCATATCGACCATGGTGGTGGGTTCGAAGCCGCAGAAGCCGCCGTCGATGATCAGGTCCACCTGGGAGCCGATCAGGTCGCGCATCTCATAAGGG
>SACH01000139.1 GCA_009928645.1 Gammaproteobacteria bacterium
GAAAATCCGCGAGAGGAGCAAAAAATGAGAAGCCTGCTTGTGATATTCGCCATCCTTAGTGCTCTAGTCGTGACTGGCTGCGCGACGGAGTATAAGGTCTATGAGGGCCGAAACAATGTTATCGAGGGTAAAGGGGGTACCAAAATCGTAGTCGACGGCATGGAAATCTGGGACAACGGCGATCCACCCCGCACCTATCAGGTGCTAGGTGTCATCGAAGACAGCCGTTCAGGCGGCTTGATAGCCCAGGCCATGCACAATGGCGATATGGTCAGCAAAGCGCGCGCTTATGGCGGCGAGGCCCTGATCAAGCTCAGCGCAGATTCGGAAATAACTGGCTATATCACTTCCAGCTCGGGGAGTGCCAATGTATACGGAAATAACATATCTGGCTATGGCACAACCCTAACCATGCCGGCCCGGCGTAATTACACCAAGTATGCCGTGATAAAATACGTCAAATAGGGAGATATCTCCAAGCCCTTGAACTTTTTTTCATCCCACCCGGCGGAATTCACAAACCAATAGGTAAGGTGATGGGTCTGATCTTGGCTGGTCGGTTATTCTCGCCGGCTATATAAGTTCAAGGCCATCACTGATAGGGATATCCCATGTCCGATGAGTCGATGAACGCTATGATTCATTGCCCCGGGACCGTGATTGCCGGACCCAAACTGTTTACCCACCCGAATCTTGGCGCGAATGACACAGTTCATACTGTCGGCAAGGGGCGTAAAGAGTGATTGTGATCATACTTTACCCATAACATTAAGATATAAATAGGTCATTCGTTATGTGATTACTGTGCTCACTTAGTATTGCAACCTGTATCAAAATTGCTGGGATTACTTTGCCAATTACTGATGCCGAATCCATTTACTACTTATGCGATGGCGTTGAATCAATTCCAGTTAAAGAGTTCGGATTAGTAAGAAGTGACGATAGAATAAAATTCGGTAGTGAAGGAGTGCCAGGTAAGGGGTTAATTAGAATCAGCTTGATATCTGATCATGGATTAGATATCTACAATTCATACGATAACTATAAGCCGGCCGAGAAAAGACTTAAATTAATATCAATTTGCAAGCAAGTGGAGAGAGACTTTCTGCATCGGTAACAAAATAAAATCGGCAAATTATACATTAAACATAAGCCAGTTCAGTGCTTTTAATAATGTTCCATTTGATTCTAGACCCCGCCCTCCAAAATAACAGATCATTAAGAAGATAATGCCTATGTTCAAATTCTTTCGCATGGCCGCCGAAACCTATGGTGGTACTCTTATGGTTCAGAAAGGTGCTGATATCCTCATAAATCGCCACACTGATATCAATGTATTCCTTATTACTTCGCACTTGCGGAAACATGCGGATAACCTTATTAAAGAGTATTACAAAGATAACCTAGATGGTGATCTTACGGAGAATGAAGCCGCCCTTCTGAAATTGGGAATATGGTATGCCAATGCCGAAAAATCCGGCGATGAGCACATGATGGCACTATTAGCTGATGGAATCAGGCGGATTAGAGATGCCAGTGAAGGTAAGATCCGTCACCGTATCTCATTAGAGGTGATGGCCCATGTAGGAACTTGAATAATTCTTTGTCCTGACAGAATGAAGATTGAATATAAAAAGCCCCTGAATCATCCGCTTGCCCCCCCTTGGAGAGCGTTCTTGACAACCCTCATCCATTACCCTCAATTGTTCCCTCTGATCGCGGTCCATCCCCCGACGACGGGTTAGGCGATACACCAAATTCCTGGATCACCTCACGAGCGCTTGGCTGGTACATCGATCAAAAGACCCAAAGCAAATCTTCCGCCTGGGCCAGATCCGCGGGCACCTCGGTCTTGAACGCATCGCGCGCCTTCTCCTTCAGTTCGCCCAACTCCGCCGGCAGGTCGAGGTCCGCCTTGGTAATCTGGGCCAGGGTCCCCAGCATTCGCTTTCCGGTTACTCGTTGAAAGTGCATACCCAGCAAGCGCATGAAGGCCGTCCGCTTGCGGCTAGCCTTACCGATGCCAGGACTGGGCTCCAGACGCGCCCGTTTATCCTCGACGCGGGCCTGGAGAACAGCCACTATGGCTACCCCCAAACCAATCAGGGTCGATAAGGGATCACCGGGGGGGCACCCAGGCGGCCTTGTCTGAAACAATACCCCCAAATCTCCGGCCGCAATTCCAGCAGGCTTTGCAAATCTCGACTTTTTTCACATTCAGAGTGACGAGGATTTTGCCAATGAAGGGCTGCTGTTGCAGAACTGTTTAGGAACTAATCAATGGATCGAGGAGGCTCGGAAACACAAAAACTTACGCCATTATTCAATTCGACTTAAAGAGCTGCCGATAAGGGTTGGTGCAGCGACCCTCCGGAGCGATCCTGCGACCGGTAATTGGACTGTCATGAAGATCGAAGGACCAGCGAATACCTGCGCATCCCAGGAAATGATAATGGCAGCGACGGCGCTCGCAGCAAATCTGACATCGGCCGGTTGGTTATCCCGGACGGCCCAGTAGATTAAGGTCCCACTGACGGGGAGATCCCGATGGCCGACGAGATAAAGAATGCCCTGATTCATCGCCCTGGTACCGGGATTGCTGGACCGGAACAGAGTACCAATCCGATTCTGGAACGTATGACCCAGGATATTCTGAAGCAGGCCCAATCGAACGGGTTAAGCCGGGGGTGCTTTCGAGTTGGAAAGTACCTCCTGCGTGAACCTGATTACCGCCAGATCCTGATCTGGGCTGATGCAATGGGCATGGTGCCTGAAGCCGTGCTGCTGTCGATCGCAGAAGCTCAACTTAAACCAGAAAGGTGGGAAGTGGATTTTGACCCCATTAACTTTGCCATTGAGGATGGCGCCATCGTCAGCATGGTCTGGGACTTTGGGCGCTTGCCCCTTATTCCAACCTCCTGGGGGGTGGGGCTACTTGTTCGCAGATTGGGCTTTTGTGGCAAGTGGCCTGATACTGCTATCGCCTTAAAACCAGTTCTACCACATCTACAAGCAATTGATTGCCGTAATATTGGCCTAAAATTTCTCGATTTATCATGGGTCCCACGACTAACAAAGCTTATCTGCTCATGCAACTCTCTTACTAAATTGGACCTCTCGCTTTTACCGAGGCTGACCATTTTGGAATGCTGGAACAATTCTCTCACCGAGTTAGACCTCTCACCAGTGCCGGAGCTGATCGAGCTCTACTGCGAGGGTAACAGCTTTAATAAGTTGGATTTTTCTCCAGTGCCACGCTTGGCAGTTCTCCAGACCTCGATTAACCCACTCACTGAGCTGGATCTCTCACCATTGTCTTCACTAACCGAGCTCCGCTGCATGTTCAACCGACTCGCCGAGCTAGATCTCACTGCATTGTCAATGCTGTCCAAATTGTATTGCTTTGGCAATAAACTCTCCAACATAGACCTCTTCCTGGTGCCAGGGTTAACAGTGCTTTGGTGCCAGTGGAACCAACTGACCAAGCTGGATCTTTCCCTTGTCCCGCAGCTAACCGAGCTACATTGCGACCAGGATTTACAGTTGATTAACGAACCCGTTAACTTGCAGGTAATTCGACAATAGAGCCCATGAACCATACCCCCTGGCTCCTCCTCGACACCGAAACCACCGGTTTTAAGCCCCCCATCTTCGTCGTGGAACTGGCCGCCCAACGCATGCGCGGCTGGGAGCCAGAAGGTCTCCCCTTCCGCCGCCTGCTTAACCATGGGGTAGCAATCCCGCCGGAAGCAGCCCGAGTCAACGGTTACACCAAGGAGATCCTGGAACGAGACGGCGACCAGCCGCGGAAGGTCTATGCCGCCTTCATCGCCTATGTGGGTGAGCGTCCCCTGGTGTCTTACAACCTCCGCTACGACCTTGACGAGGTACTGCTCCCGGAATGGCAATGGCTGGGTATCCCGCCCATAAGTCATTCCGGCTTCTGCGTTCTGCGCCTGACCCAGCGCCTGCTTGACCCGGTGCCCGCCGGCAACCACAAACTCCAGACCCTGCGCCAGTACTACCGCCTGCCGGAGCGCGGTGCCCACACCGCCGTGGGCGACGTAAACACCGTGGTGGACCTGCTTGGCCAGGTGCTGCGCCCCCTGGCCGAGGCCCGCGGCCTGACGACTTGGGCGGACCTGTGCGCCTTTGCGGCAACACCCTGGTTCCCGTCCCGCATCGCCTTCGGCAAATACCAGGGGCGTGCCTACCAGGAGGCACGGTCGGACCCTGACCTCTACGCCTGGCTGGAGTGGCTTGCCCGGTCCAGCAACCCCCGCAGCGCCGAGATGGGTCGCTGGTACCTGGACCAGCTCCTAATCAGCGCATCGGAGCCGCCGCTGGTCGTGGTCGCGGAGGGCGCCGAAGGTGGCCTACTGCTCTTCCGCCACCCGGAACTGGAACTCCTGCGGCAACTGATCGCCAATGCCCGTGCCCGGCTGGCAGACCTGGAGGCGGACTACACCCAGGCGCGCCACGGCGTGGCCCTGGTCCAGGCCCAGCTCTTCACCCGGCTACGCCCCTACTACGAACGTCGCGACGCCCTCAAGCTGACGATCCAGTACCGGCGGCGCTACCTCGACACCCTGCTGATCGAAGGCGAAGAGAATGCGGAAACCGTCACGCGGGACCATGACCAGGCCCGCGCCGAGACCGAGTGGGACTACGCCAAGGCTACGGCGGAGGCCGCTGATCGCCAGGCACTGAGCGCCGAAGATGAGAAGGCGCTCAAGGCCATCTACCGTAAGCTGGTGGGTCTCTATCACCCCGACCGCTATGCCCAGGAGCCGGACAAGCAGGCCATCTATGCCCGCCTGATGCAGGAGATCAACCAGGCCCGGGACCGGGGCGACATCGCCCGGCTGCGGGAGATCGCCAACGACCCTAACGGCTTCCTGCTGCGCCAGGGCCTGAGTGGCCTCGACCTTAGCGACGACGCGGAACTAGCCAAGCTGCGGTCGCTCTACGCGGCCCTCCAGGCGCGCATCCTTAGCACCCTGGAGGAACTGGACCGACTGCGGGCCAGCGGTGACTACGAACTCTACCAACTCAGCCAGGAGAGCCCGGTTGTGCTGGCCACCCTGGCCGACCAGCAGGCGGCGGAACTCACCCCTGAGATCACCGTGCTGGAAGCAGAGGCCGCGCGACTGAAGGCGGAGATCGAAAGCCTGACCGGGGCGGACCCCTTCGATCAGGGGAAGGCGGATCGGTAGGGGCAAAATGGTGGGCGGGCATACCCAAGGTACAAATGACCACCTCTTTTTGGCGGCCACAACCTGGCCTGGTCGAGTATCTCCAGCAACTGCGAGCTGTCGGCCTGCGTCGAGGACGAGGACCTCGCCCAACAGGCCAAGGCCCTGTTCTGGCAGCGCTGGAAGCTAGCCAGCGACCCGGACCCCAACACCTGGGAGCTGGTCACCCCCCTGGCCTTGCCCTTCGTGCCCTGAAGCCACCACCTCATCCGCTCCCGGTCCGGGTGACACACCCCGCGTTACCGCCCTCGGGCATCCTACGATCTTGTTATCATGGCCCCAGGGGTCGGGTATGCCTGGCGACCACCGCGCCCTGTTCCCCCACCGCGTTCACCCTGACCCCCTGGCGCCCTCTTCGCCCTTCCGCGCGGCGGAACGTCACCACCAGCAGCCACCCTGATCTGGAACCCGCATGTCGACCCACCTTGCCCAACAAGCCACCGCCGAGATCCTCGCCCGGGTTGAGCAGGTCAGCGGCCATCCCGTGATCCTGGTGCGGGACACCACCCTCACCACCCTCGCCACGGTCAAACCCGCGACCCCCCAGCAGCCCAGCCATATCGTCCGCTACCGTGACGATCCCGCCCCGGCCGCTTACCAGATCGCCTTCGAGTGCGGCTTTCTGCTGCGCCTGTTCGCCTTGCCACCGGCAGAGCGGGTACAACTGATCGGGACCACGGCGGCACGGCAGAGCGTGGCCCGGGACCTGCGCCAGCTCCGCGCCGACCTCGGCGCACCGATGGTGGAGCGCGTCACGGACCTGATCTACGATGGGCTGATGTTGCAGCTACGCTCCTGCGGTCCCGGCATCGAGGTCGATAGCCACCTGTTCGCCCAGTATCCGGCCCTGCGCGAACTCCAGGCTGCCACCATGACCCAGCAGGCCCAAACCAACGCCGCCACCCTCAACCCGGATCTGGACCGCCAGTTTCCGCCTGCCGTGGTCCAGGCCAGCCGGGCCATGAACAGCGCCTATGCCCTGTTCGCCGCCGAGTTGCTCGGTCGCCCCCATCTCGCCGTGCCCTACCAGTCCGCGGGCCTGGAATCCGTGGGGCGGGAGTTGCTGGCCGTCCTCTTCACCGACGCTGGCGCGGCGGGCACCCCGGATCGGCAGATCATCACGGCCTGGGCGCACACCCTCGGCCTCAGCGGCTGGTACGACTGGATCCCCCTGGCGGAGCCCGCGTCATGATGCCCCAGCCGATCCATTTCCAGCTCGACGAGCAGCGCTTCGATGTCTCCCTCCTGCCGGCCAAGGCCCGCCAGCCCGCGACGCCGGCCTTTCGCCAGGCGGTCACCGCCTACTACCGTCAGGCCTACGCCCCCCTGGGCGGGGCGGTGGAGGTGGAATTCACGGCCGGCGCCATCCGCGTCACCTGGCGCGCCGCGGCGGCCGAGCAGGACCCG
>SACH01000700.1 GCA_009928645.1 Gammaproteobacteria bacterium
CCCCGCGGGGCTGGTGCATCCGCATTGCCGTGGTCGGTTCGTGACTATTGACGGCATCGCCCGGCGCGACGACCTGACGCGCTGGCTGTTCGAGGAGATTATTCCCCGGGCGGCATCCCCAGGGGGCGCGACGCTAGAACCGGAACCCGACCCCAAGCAGAATTTCGCCGCCTGGGCGGCATGGAAGCTGCGCCAATCGCGTCCAGCCGCGGAGAGCTGACATGCCGGACTGGGTAAAAGATGAATCGGCCTGGGCCAAGGCCAAGGCGCGGGTGCAAGCCGAATACCCCGCGGCCAGCGGCGACCGCTTCTGGCGCCTGGTGACGGCGATCTATCAACGCATGACGGGAGCCACGGCGATGAGCAAAGCGCACCCCCTGCCAGTCATTTTTCTCAAAGCGGTGCGGCGTGGTGATACTCAGACGCTCGACTTGTTGGGCGCCAACCCGGCGATGATGCCGGACACGCACCTGGAATTGCGCACGCGCAAGGATGGCGTCAACCAGATGTACCATATCAGCAATGCCGCACCGGACGCAGCCAAGCAAGCGCCTGGCCTGGGACTGGACTTGGGCGCCCCGGCGGCGCCCGCGGACCCCCTGGCTGGCATCGCCGCGACCGACCCGCGCCGGGAGCATCTCCTGCACCTGTCAACAGTAGATGCCCCGCGCGCTCAACGGTCGGCGGCCCTGTTGGCGGCAATGACGCGCAACGACCTGGGGGCGATTGGCCGGCTGTATGGCGCCATGACCCTCAAGGAGGCCGAGGCCAGTAGCCTGGATGTCGGCCTGGCGGTGCCCAGGGTGCGCAACAAGCAGGAGCTGCTGAAGTACATCCAGCCGGAGTTGCTGGCGGAGATCCGTAAGCGGCAGGGGTAGGGCGCTTGACGAGCAGGCTCTGGACAACGAGCAACTGAACCTGCTGACCCAGGTCCGGGCGCGCAATGCCGCCCTGCTGGTCGCGGGGCTGGATTACGACACGCGCAAGGCCAGGCTGGTGGCCTTCGCTACCCGGCTGCGGACGAAACTTATTGCTTCCCAGTCGTGACACTACCCTTGGGCGCATCTTTCCTGGAGCGTCCGTGCCCATGACCGCCATTCCCCTGCTGTTTCTCGCCAAGGCTCACGTCAAGCAATACACCCGCCGCGATGGCACCGTTGTCAAGGAGCATGACGACAAGCGCCAGGGCGCGCGGCCCGGACAACTGGCCATGCCGCATATGGGGCAGGCGCCGGTTGCCGGACCGGGGCGCCAGGCC
>SACH01000140.1 GCA_009928645.1 Gammaproteobacteria bacterium
AGATGAGCGCCGGCGCCGCCCCCCTGAAGGACGAACCCTGGTTTCGCGAGGCCCTGGCCCTGGCCGTCTCCTCCGCCCCCCTCGCCTTCGTCAGCGGCATCCTGATCGCCTCGATCCTCCAGTCGAACACCGGGGCGACCCTGATGATCATCACCCTGACCGCCGCGGGGGCGCTGCGCTTCGAGGATGCTGCCCTGTTGATCTACGGCACCAACCTCGGCGCCATCACCCTGCGCCTCCTGCTGGCCGCCGGGATGGAGGGCCCGGCCCTGCGCCTGGTGCGGACCGAGGATCTGTTCTGCGTGCTGAGCGGCCTGACCATGCTCGGGCTCCACTACCTGGAGCAGGCCGGTGTCCCCCTGGTCCTCGCCCTCACCGCCGCGATCACCTCGGACCTCAGCCTGCGCCTGGCCCTGCTCTTCCTGCTCTCCAACCTGATCCCGGCGCTGGTCCTGACGCCCCTGCTGCCCCAGGTAGGCCGCCTGGTAAAAAAACTCTGGCCTCGGGAGCCGACCGCGGTCGCCGGCCAGCCCCGTTTCCTGTCGCCCCTCGCCCTGGATGACCCCGCCACCGCCCTGGCCCTGATCCGCAGGGAACTGGCCCGCCTGCTCCTGCTGGTGACCGGTGAAGCGGGCCCCGCACGGGATGGCACGGAGACGACGGGGCCTACCGCGGACTTCGAGCGCCTGTCCACCACCATCGAAACCTTCACCAGCCGGCTAGCCTCCCGCTCGCCCATGAGCGAGGCCGACGCCCGCCAACTGCACATGCTGCGCAGTACCCTCAGCGGCATCCGTCACCTGGAGGAGGTCGTCCGCATCTTCACGTTCCGCGCCCGGGTTCCGGGCGTCATCGCCCCTGAACAGTTCGAGCGCATGACTCAGGGCCTGGCTGAGCTGCTGGCGGACATGGCCCGCGCCCTGGACGGCAACGACAGCGCCGCCATCGTCGCCCTCCGCGATCTCACCCGGATCCACGGTGAGGCGATCGAGGAGATCAAGCGTCAGCTCGCCCCCCCGGCTGGTGCCTCACCGGAACAGAGTGCCCTCCTGGTGGACTTTGAATTCTTCGCCTGGACCCTTCATCACCTGACCAAGATCCTCACCCGAGGGTCTGGCGCGGGGACCCCACTGCCGGTCGCGGTGGCTGAGGATCAGTGACCATCCCGGCTGGCATACCAGAACCAGCCCAGTGCGGCCACCTGCAGCACCAGGACCGTGCCGAAGGCCACGCGATAGCCCAGCAGGTCATAGCCGCCATCCCCCTGGGGCCAGAGCCCGATCACCGCGCCCAGACCCCATTGCAGGGCAAAGGCGCCGACGAAGACCAACAGATTGAGGGCGGTATTGACCCGCCCCGCCAGATGCCGCGGAAAGGACTGGGAGAGGATGGCATAGGTCAGGTTACCGGCGGTGCCAAAGAAGCCGAAGCCGACCCAGATCGCCAGGTTGCCCCCGGCATAGCCCGAGGCGATGGCTAGTTGCAGGATCAGGAAGACCGCCATGCCGCCGACGGCCACCGCCACCGCGGGGATGCCCAGATAGCTGAGGCGGTAGGCCAGGGTGCCGATGGACAGGAAGCCCGCCACCATGCCCGCGGCGATCCAGAAGAGATGATCGGCCACCGCCAACCGGTCGAGACCCCCGACGTCGCGGAGATAGGGGCTCGCCCAGAGGCCCTGAATCGCCATGTGTGCGCTCATGACCAGCAGGCTGATGGGGGCCAGGCGCCAGAAGGCCCGGCTGGTGTAGATGCCGACGATGCCACGCAACTGCTCGCGCCAGGTGCCGCCGCCGTGACCGGCAGGGGGATGATCCGGCACCACCAGCAACAGCACCCCCGCCAGGAGCAGGGTCAGGACCGCCAGGCCGCCGAAAACTCCCCGCCAGGAGGTCAGGCCCAGGGCCAGTTCCACCGGGGCGGTGGCCATGAGGGCGCCCAGACCGCCGAAGGCCATGACCCAGCCGTTGACCGCCGGCAGCCGCTGGGGGGGGAACCACATGACGAAGGTCTTGAGGCTGGCCATGAGGCAGGCGGACACCCCCAAACCGATCAGGGCCCGGCCCAGGACCAGCTCCTCCATCCCTTCGCTGACCGCAAAGAGGGTGGCGCCGGCGGCGGCGAGCAGTAGCAGTAGGGCCTCCACCCGCTGGGGCGGGAAACGATCGAGCAGTACCCCCAAGGGCAACTGGAAGGCGGCGAAGGTGAGGAAATAGACGCTGGTCAGCAGTCCCAGGGCGGCGGCGTCGAGGTGCAGGTCGGCCACCAGTTCCGGGGCCAGGACCGCGTTGATGGTGCGGTAGAGGTAGGAGAGGAAATAGCCGGCGGCAAAGGGCAGGAAGACCCGCAGCGCGAGCATCCGGGCGGAAGGGGGGGGAGCGGACGGGGTGGCGTTGATATCAACTGCGGGGGTGTCGGCTGAGATGCCCTGCGTGGTGCTGGGTGAGGTGCCGGGTGAGGTACTGTAGGTCATGCTTCTGGACTGCCCCTGGTCATCAGAAAAGATCGTCGATCGGACGTGGGGCACCGCTGGCCTCGCCGGCAGACCCGCCGTCGGATCGCGTGCTGGGCCGCTCATAGTAGCCTGGGTCCTCGACCAGGTATTCCTCAGTGACCGCCGGGGCCTGAGCGCTATCCACGGGCCCCTCGGGGTTCTGGGCCTGTTCCGCCCGGACCCATTCCGCCAGGCTGGATTTACCCTTGCTCTCGGTAAGGCGGCCGTCAGACTTGGCTACCCGGACCTCCACCAGGCCCGCGGGTACTTCCAGTTCGGCCTCGGGCTTCCCAGCCAGGGCCTGACCCATGAAATCCACCCAGAGCCCCAGGGCGGCCTGGCCCCCGGTCTCCCCCTTGCCCAGCGGCGAGAAATCATCGAAGCCCATCCAGGACACGGCGACCAGATCCTTCTGATAACCGCAGAACCAGGAGTCCCGCACCTCGTTGGTGGTGCCGGTCTTGCCGGCCAGATCCCCGCGCTTCAATTCCAGGGCCTTGCGGCCGGTGCCCTCACGAATGACATCCCCCAGGATGGAGTTCATCTGCCACGCCACGACCGGGTCCAGGACCCGCGGGGCGGTGGGGGCCGGCGGGCTGGTGGCATTCAACCCCTGGGCGATGACGTCGCCGCCACCCGCGGCAGAGCGGAACCAGCAATCGGAGCAGGCTCGAGGCGCGGTATCGGCAAAGATCAGCTTGCCGTTGCCATCGACGATCCGGGTGATGAAGTGCGGCGTAACCTTGAAGCCGCCATTGGCGAACACCGCATAGGCACCCGCCATCTGGGTGGGCGAGGCGGCTGCGGTGCCGAGCACTAGGGTCATGCCCTGGGGCAAGCTGCCGCGATCGAAGCCGAAACGGGTGGCAAAGTCCAACGCATTATCCAGGCCGATCTCCCGCAACAGCCAGACCGAGGCCAGATTGCGGGACTTGGTCAAGGCTAGGCGCAGACGGATAGGTCCCAGGGTTTTGTGGTCGAAATTGGCCGGCTTCCACACCTTGCCCCGGCCGTAGGGAATGGCCAGGCGCTCGTCCTTCAGCAGGCTGGCCGGGGTCCAGCCCTGGTCCAGAGCGGCAGTGTAGACAAAGGGCTTGAAGGCGGAACCCGGCTGGCGCCGAGCATCCAGGGCGCGGTTGAACTTGCTGTCCTGGAAGTCGTAGCCCCCCACCAGAGCCAGGAGGGCCCCGTTGGCCGGGTCCACGACGCTCAAGGCCCCGGCGACATAAGGGGCTTGGGCAAGCTCCCAGGCGCCATTCGCGGTCTTTTGCAGCCGGATCAGATCCCCCGCCGCCACCGCCTCGCTGACCCGCCGGGGCGACGGACCCTTGGCATCCTCGTTCCGGTAGCGCCCGGCCCATTTCACCTGGGCCAGGGTCAGCTTGACCCGCTGGCCCTGGCCCAGATAGATCTCCGCCTCCTTGTCACCAGCGCGGGTGACCAGGGCCGGCGTCAGTCCCGCCAAGGGGGGGGGCTGGGCCAGCAGTTCGTCCATGGCCTGATCCTTCAGCCCGGCCAGCTTGTGCCGGGCCTCGGGTCCCCGGTAGCCGTGGCGCTGATCATAGTCGAGGATGGCGCGCCGCACCGCGCCCTCGGCCTGGGCCTGGAGGTGGGAATCGAGGGTAGTGGTGACCTGGAAGCCCCGGCCATAGGCCTCCTCCTCGCCAAAGCGCGCCACCAGGTCGCGGCGCACCATCTCGGCGACGTAGCCGGCCTCCATCTCCACCGGCTGACGATGAAGCCGGGCATCGTCCGGTGTGGCTAGGGCCGCCAGATAGTCGGCCTTGGTGATATAGCCCAGTTCGTGCATCCGCCCAAGGATGTAATCCCGCCGTTCCAGGGCGCGCTGGGGATTGGAGACCGGATTGTTGGCCGAGGGCGCCTTGGGGATGCCCGCCAGCATGGCCATCTGTGCCAGGCTGAGCTGACGCAGGTTCTTGCCGTAGTAGATCTCCGCGGCGGCGGAGATACCGTAGGCGCGGTGACCAAAGAAGATCTTATTGAAATAGAGCTCCAGGATCTCCTGCTTGGACAGGGTGCGCTCGATGTGCAGGGAGAGCAGCAGTTCGGATAGCTTGCGGCGGAAGGTCTTCTCCCGCGACAGGTAGAAATTGCGGGCTACCTGCATGGTGATGGTGCTGCCCCCCTGGCTGCGTTCGCCGGTCTGCAGAAAGCTCAGGGCCGCCCGCCCCAGGCCGATGAGATCGACGCCTTCATGCTCGAAGAAGCGGCTGTCCTCGGTGGCCAGGAAGGCCTCCACCAGGCGGGGGGGGATCTCGGCATAGGGAATAGGCCGGCGGCGTTCCGCGCCGAATTCCGCCATCAGGACGCCATCGGCGCTGAAGACGCGCATCGGCTCCTGCAACTGGACCTCCCGCAGGGAATCGGTGCGGGGCAAGTCCGCCAGGCTGGTGGCGATCAGGATGCCCGCCCCCAACAGGCCCACCGCCGCCAGGTTGAGGCCCAGGGCGACCAGGGAGGCGAGCAAGAGACCGAAACGCGCCAGGGGGCCTCGTCGCCGCCGCCGTGACGGCTGCCACTGATCTGTCCCGCCTTTTTGCCTCACTCCCCAATCCTCTCGATAAGCCAGTCCCCGCCTGGCCCCCCGGCCCGGCAAGGCGGTGATTCTATACCCATTGCTGGCACCCTTCCGGAATTCCGGGAACCTCCAGCTTCCGCTCGAACGTCGCCAGCCTGGGCAGCGCGGGCATCACCCCTCGCCCCCAAGGGATAAAAGTCTTACGCTTATAGAACTATCGCCATTAGCGACACTCTCCGGCGCGCACGAGGCCACTCCCTTGACCCCAGAAACCCATGCCCCCGACACCCGCGAGCGCCTGTTACGCTCGGCCATCGAGGTCTTCGCCGAATCCGGCTATGCCGGCGGCACCATTCGGGACATCTGCGGCCGGGCCAAGGCCAATCTGGCCGCGGTGCACTACTACTTTGGCGACAAGCGGGGGCTCTACACCGCCATCTTCGCCCAGGTCTCCACCCTCTTCAGCGAGCGCCGGGCCCGCTATCTTCCCGCCGCCGCCCCCCCCGAGGCCCGGCTGCGGGCCTATATCCAGGCGGCCCTAGAGGAGATCCTCCACGGCGAGAGCGAGCACAGCGCCCAGCTCAGTGCCATCTATCTGGCGGAGATGGCCCACCCCTCGGAGGCCCTGGACCAGATCGTCGAGCTACATATCAAGCGCAACAACGACGAACTCCTTGACATCGTCGGCCAGTTATTGGCCGCCCCCACCAGCGACACGCGGGTGCTGGACGCCGCTGCCGGCGTCAGCGCCCAGATCCTGCGCTTCTTCTTCGCCCGCCCTCTGATCAGCCGCCTCAACCCCGACCAGCCGCCGCCGGGGCAGCGGATCGACGAACTGGTCGAACGGGTCTGGCGGTTTTCCCTCGGCGGTATCCTGGCCCTGCGGCCCTTGGTCACCACGGCCGCCGTCCCGGCCAGGGACGGAGAGCAACCAATTGATATCCCGGGGGTTGATATCCCGGGACATTGATGCCTGGGTTTCTGATGTACCGGCGTTAGCCATCCTTGAGATTGCATGCTCCGGGGCCGATGATTCAGGGAACGACAATCCTCAGAAGACCAGATTCAGCATGGTCAGGGACACCAGCAGGAAAAGGATCGTCATGATGCCCCCGGCCCGCATGAAGTCCGCCACCCGATAACCCCCCGGCCCCATCAACAGGGCGTTGACCTGGTGGGTGGGGATCAGGAAGGAGTTGGAGGTGGCGATGGCCACGGTCAGGGCAAAGACCGCCGGGTTAGCGCCAACGCCCAGGGCGATGTTGACCGCCAGGGGCACCAGCAGCACGGTGGCGCCGACATTGGACATGACCAGGGTGAAGAAGGTTGCCAGCAAGGCCACCGAGGCCTGGATGACCCACACCGGCATCTCGCCCACCACCCCCAGGGTCTGCTGGGCGATCCAGGCGGCGGTGCCGCTGCTCTCCACCGCCAGCCCCAGAGGGATGAGGGAGGCGAGCAGAAAGACCGTCTTCCAGCTTACCGCCTGGTAGGCCTCGTCGATGCTCAGCACCTTGGTCAGGATCATGCCCAGGGCCCCGGTCATGAGGGCCACGGACAGGCGTAGATCGGTGAACAGCACCAGCCCCAGGGTGATGGCGAAAAACA
>SACH01000141.1 GCA_009928645.1 Gammaproteobacteria bacterium
CCAGGAGCTCAACCCCGAGTCCTACGCCATCTGCAAGGCGGACATGCTGATCAAGGGGCAGAACATCAGCAACATCGTCTTCGGCAACACCCTCTCCGCCGACGGCCTGGTGGGCAAGCGCTTCGACTACATGCTCTCCAATCCCCCCTTTGGCGTGGGGAACTCCTCTCGGTGATCTCCTCATGTCCGGAATCGGTCCTGCCGCCAAATCCGCGGCAGATACTCAATTACGGGATTTGCACCTTCATCAAACATCCAGCATATTGTATTTGTTTGACTTCGGTGATGAGCTGATTCACGAGGTTACCGTGGAAAGCATCCAGGACAAGAAGGCGGATATGATCCTTCCAGCGGTGATCAGCGCGGTCGGTACGCCTCCGCCGCAATATCAATATTTGGAATGATTCATTGTTGTGAAGAACATCTTGATCAAGGCCCTGTTCGATCAAGAACTACTATGGCCATCAAGAACCTGTTGTGGGTGATGTTCCTCACCCTGGCAAATCTGAACCTCGGCACCTTGGCTGTGCCGGCCAACTGAAGTGTAGCGGTTCCCATACCATGAGCACCCCAGACGCCACTCTACCCACGCCCTCTTGCGACGGCCTGTTCGCGGCCGCCCTGGCCTGTCTGCGCGAGCGCGACCCCGAGGCCAAATTGCAGGGGACGCGGCAGGCCGCGGCGGACTGGCGCGCCGGACGCCTGGCCCTGGATGAGTCCTGCCCCGTCGATCCCCTGACGGAGCCCGGCCGGCCCGCGCGCCCGGAACTCGTCCATCCCCGCGACCTGGCCAAGCGCTCCGCCCGGGCCAGCAAGGGTGGTGGCAAGGGGCGGGCGGCCCTCATCCATGCCGTGGCCCACATCGAGTTCAACGCCATCAACCTGGCCTGGGACGCCGTCCAGCGCTTTCGCGGTCTGCCCCGGGCCTATTACGACGACTGGGTGCGGGTGGCCGACGAGGAGGCCCTGCACTTCGGCCTGATGCGCGACCGGCTCCGCGCCCTGGGTTATGACTATGGCGACTTCCCCGCCCATGATGGCCTCTGGTCCATGGCCCTGCGCACCGCGGCTGACCCCCTGGAGCGCATGGCCCTGGTTCCGCGGGTCATGGAGGCCCGGGGCCTGGATGTCACGCCCGGCATGATGGCCCGCTTCCGGGAGGCCGGGGATGAGGAGACGGCGGCCTGCCTGGCGGTCATCCTGCGCGACGAGGTCGGCCACGTGGCCGCCGGCACCCGCTGGTTCCGCTACCTGTGCGCCGCAAGGGGGCTGGACCCGGAGACCCGCTACTTCGAACTGCTCAGCGCCCACCTCGGTGAGAGCATCCGCTGCCCTCTCAACCTGGATGACCGGCGCCAGGCCGGCTTTGCCGAGACGGAACTGGAACGGCTCCAGGCCCTGTGCCAGCGGCCCGCGCCGGCTTAGCCGGCACCGGGAACGTTACCCAGACCCAACGCCAGTCGCCTCCAGCCCCCGGGACTGACCAGCAGCGCCTCGCCCTGATCCTCGCGCCACTCCGCCAGGACCAGGCGCTGGGCGGGCTGGCCATCCAGGGACAGGGCATGATCCCCCGGCCGATGGGTGTGGCCATGGATCAGCCGGCGGGCACCCTGGCGCCGCAAGGCCTCCAGGACGGCGTCAGGATTGACGTCCATGATCGTCAGGGACTTGCCGGCGATGGCCGCCATGCTGCGCCGCCGGTAATCCTGGGCCAGGGCCCGGCGCCGCTCCAGCCCCCGCCACAAAAAGAGCCGTTTGACGATCGGGTTGCGAATGACGCGGCGAAAACGCTGATAGGCCCGGTCGTCGGTGCACAACAGATCGCCATGCATCAGCAGGGTCGGGGTCCCGTAGAGGTCGATGCGGGTAGGATCGGCCAGTAGCTCGCAGCCGGTGTCCGCCAGGAAGCGGCGACCAAGGAGAAAGTCGCGGTTGCCGGGCAGGATGGCGCAGCGGGTGCCGCTGGTCGTCAGGTCCCGCAGGGCGGCGCGGATGGCGGGGTAGGGGGGCTCATCGTCGTCATCGCCGATCCAGGCGTCGAAGAGGTCGCCCAAGATATAGAGGGCCTCGGCCTCCCGGGCCTGCCGGCCCAGGAAGTCGAGGAACAGGGCCACCGTCGCCGGCCGTTCCGGTGCCAGGTGGAGGTCCGAGATGAAGAGGCTGGCGGTCATGGGCTGGGATGGCCGCGGCCGCGGGCTGGCGCCTGTCGACCGCGGCGGGGGCCATTCGAGCGAGGCGGGGATTGGCTATTCCTCCACGACGGCCTTTTCGATCACCACGTCCTCCGCCGGCACATCCTGGTGACCCTGGCGATTGCCCGTCTTGACCCCCTTGATCTTGTTGACGACATCCATGCCCTCGGTGACCTTGCCGAAGACGCAGTAGCCCCAGCCGTCCTGACCGGGATAGTCCAGGAAGCCATTGTCGGCGACGTTGATGAAGAACTGGGCGCTAGCGGAATGGGGGTCCATGGTGCGCGCCATGGCGATGGTGCCAGCCTTGTTCTTGAGGCCGTTCTTGGCCTCATTGGGGATGGACTCGCGGGTGGGCTTCTGCATGAAACGGGTGTCCATGCCGCCGCCCTGGATCATGAAGCCATTGATGACGCGATGGAAAATAGTCCCGTCATAATGACCATCACGGACATAGTCCTCGAAGTTCTTGGCGGTGATCGGGGCCTTGTCGTAGTCGAGTTCGAGGGCGATATCGCCGTGATTGGTGGTGAGTCTGATCATGGAAGCAATCTCTGGTTAGGGAGGCGAAAGGGATGGGGTGCTGACTGGCGTCGGCTCAGCCGTTCCCGCGGCTGGCCTTCTCGATCACGATGGTCTCAGTGGGCACATCCTTGGGGAACATGCCCTTGGCCCCGGTGGGCGTCGTGGCGATGGCATCGACCACGCTCATGCCGTTCGTGACCCGGCCAAAGACGGCATAGCCCCAGCCCCGCGGGTTCTTGCCGCTGTGGTCAAGGAAGGCGTTGTCCTTGTGATTGATAAAGAACTGGGCCGTGGCGGAATTCGGATCGTTGGTGCGGGCCATGGCCAGGGTGCCGCGCTCGTTCTTCAGGCCGTTGTCGGCCTCGTTGGGAATGGGGTCACGGGTCGCCTTTTTCTCCAGGTCGGCGGTAAAGCCGCCCCCCTGGATCATGAAGTCCGGAATGACGCGGTGGAAGATGGTGCCGTCATAGAAGCCGGCATCCACGTAGGCGAGAAAATTGGCCACCGACTGGGGGGCCTGGTCCGGATAGAGTTCGATGACGATGAGGCCCTTGTTGGTCTGCAAGTTGACCTGGGGATTGGCCGCGAGGGCCGCCCCGGTCAGGGTCAGGGTCAGGTTCAAGAGGGCAAGGCCAGCGAGCAAGAATCTCCGCATGTAGGTACTCCTGGTGGGATGGCGGGGCGGCGGGGGATACCCGCGGCGTGAACTGAGCCCGCATGGTAAGGGCTGGGAGGGCGCGGGGAAACCCCTCGCCGCCTATTGCCGGGGGTAGCCGGGGATAGCTCGGGATAGCTCGGGATAGCTCGGGATAGCTCGGGATAGCTCGGGATAGCTCGGGATAGCTGAGGCATGTCACGATGGTGATGCTGAGAGTTTCATCTAGCTGGGGATTGCTGGGGACTGGGCCGCGCGCGGTTTCCGCTTGGGGGCGGCTCTGCTACCATCCTCAAGTGCATTAGCGTGAAACACTATTCTTAATCCTGGTCCCTTCCCCCATGCTCCAGATTTACAACAGCCTGACCCGCCGCAAGGCCGACTTCGTCCCCCTGGAACCCGGCAAGGTCCGCATGTACGTCTGTGGCATGACGGTCTACGACCTCTGTCATCTGGGGCATGCCCGGGTGATGGTGGTGTTCGACGTCGTCTACCGCTACCTGCGGCACCTGGGCTACGACGTGACCTATGTGCGCAACATCACCGACATCGACGACAAGATCATCAATCGCGCCAACGAGCGCGGCGAGGTCTTCAGCGATCTGACGGCACGGTTTATTCAGGCCATGCATGAGGACGCCACCGCCCTGGGGGTCCTGCCGCCCACGGAGGAACCCCGGGCGACCGCTCACATTAAGGAAATCCTGGCCATGATCCAGACTCTCATCGCCAAGGGTCATGCCTACGCCGCGGACAATGGCGATGTCTACTATGCCGTGGCCAGTTTCCCCGGTTATGGCCGCCTCTCCGGCAAGGACCCGGCGGATCTGCGCGCCGGGAGTCGCGTCGAGCCCGGCGAGGCCAAGCGCGATCCCCTGGACTTCGCCTTGTGGAAGGCCGCCAAGCCCGGCGAACCGGCCTGGGATTCCCCCTGGGGCCCCGGCCGCCCCGGCTGGCATATCGAATGTTCCGCCATGTCCACCTGTGCCCTGGGCAATCACTTTGACATCCACGGCGGTGGCGCCGACCTCCAGTTCCCCCACCATGAGAACGAGATCGCCCAATCCGAGGGCGCGACCGGCGAACCCTTCGTCGAGGTCTGGATGCACAATGGCTTCGTCCGCGTCAACGAGGAGAAGATGTCCAAATCCCTGGGCAACTTCTTCACCGTCCGCGAGATCCTCGACCGTTACCGGCCGGAGGAGGTGCGCTACTTCATCCTCACCAGCCACTACCGCAGCCCCCTCAACTACGACGAGGAGCACCTGGAACAGGCCCGTGGCGCCCTGACGCGCTTCTACACCGCCTTGCGCGGCCTGCCGTCTTCCCCAGCCCCGGCGGGCGTGACGGGTGGGACCGCCCTGGCCGCCGCCGGGGATGGCCAGTTCCGGGTGCGCTTCAGCGCCGCCATGGACGATGACTTCAACACCCCTGAGGCCCTGGCGGTCCTGTTCGACCTGGCGCGGGAACTCAACCGCGCCCGCGGCGAGGACGAAACCCGGGCCGCCGACCTGGCCGCCGAGTTGCGAGCCCTGGGCGGGGTGGTGGGCCTGTTGCAGGATGATCCCGAGGCCTACCTGCGCGGGGGTGCCACCGAGGCCGGGCTGAGCGATGACGCCATCAGCGACCTTATCCAGCGCCGGACCGCCGCACGCCAGGTCCGGGATTGGGCCGAGGCCGACCGGCTGCGCGATGAACTCCAGGGGGCGGGCATCGTGTTGGAAGACGGCCCCGCTGGCACGACCTGGCGGCGGGGTTAAGTCTTCGCGAAAGGATCAGGTCCAGGTAAAGGAACCGGGTCGGGCGAGGAGAGGTTATCTCAGCCCTGCACATGAAGCCTGGCCGCTTGCAGGGTGTTTTCCAGCAGGCTGGCGATGGTCATGGGCCCGACGCCGCCCGGCACCGGGGTGATCCAGGAGGCCCGCTCGGCCACCGGCGCGAAGTCCACGTCACCCACCAGGGTGCCCGCCGCGGTGCGGTTGATGCCGACATCGATGACGATGGCCCCTTCCTTGACCCAATCGCCCTGCACGAAGTGTGGCCGGCCGACGGCGGCCACCACCAGATCGGCATTGCTGATCTTCCCCGGCAAGTTCCGGGTGCGACTGTGGCAGATACTGATGGTGCAGCGCGCCGCCAGCAGTTCCAGGGCCATGGGCCGGCCGACGATGTTGGACTGACCGATGATGAGGGCGTCGAGGCCCTCCAGGTTGCGGCCCGTGCGCTCCAGCAGGGTCATCACCCCTTTGGGCGTGCAGGGGCGCAGCAAGGGCATCCGCAAGGTCAAGCGGCCGACGTTGTAGGGATGGAAGCCATCCACGTCCTTGGTCGGCAGGATGCGCTCGATGACCTGCTCCTCGTCGATGTGGGCCGGCAAGGGCAACTGAACCAGGATGCCGTCGATCGCCTCCCGGGCATTGAGGTCGTCGATCAACGCCAGCAGGTCCGCGGCGGGGGTGTCAGGTGGCAACTGATGCAGCTCGGAATAAAACCCCACCTCGGCGCAGGCCGCCCGCTTGTTGCGCACGTAAACCTGCGAGGCGGCGTTGTCTCCCACCAGCACCACCGCCAGCCCGGGAGGCCGCTTACCCGCCACCAGCAGGGCCTCGACCTGGGTCTTGATGTCGGCGCGAATCTCCGCCGCGATGGCCTTACCGTCGAGAATCTGGGCGCTCATGGGTTCTACCTGGGTTCAGTTGGACAAGGGCAAGATCATAGCCGGCTACCTGGCCAATGCAACCAGCCGCGACAAAAAACCCGTGCCCACAATTGACGGGAAAAACGGCCTTGCGTATGATGCCGAGTCTTCGATTTCCGGACCCAGTCCGAAAGCGGGGTATAGCGCAGCCTGGTAGCGCGCCTGCTTTGGGAGCAGGATGTCGGGGGTTCAAATCCCTCTACCCCGACCACCTTCCCTAGCGAACTTTAAAGCCCCGGTAGCTCAGCCGGATAGAGCAACGGCCTTCTAAGCCGTGGGTCGGGGGTTCGAGTCCCTCCCGGGGTGCCAAACTGGCTTCCGAGAGTGGTCACGGCTCTGATCGCTTGGAAGCCGCGAACAGGGACATTTGGTTTCGATGGTGGACGTAGCTCAGTTGGTAGAGCACAGGATTGTGGCTCCTGCGGTCGTGGGTTCGATTCCCATCGTCCACCCCAAAATGATATTATTCAACCATCAAAGGGCCGTTAGCTCAGCTGGTAGAGCAGTGGACTCTTAATCCATTGGTCGAAGGTTCGAATCCTTCACGGCCCACCA
>SACH01000701.1 GCA_009928645.1 Gammaproteobacteria bacterium
TATCTAGAATTTTTTGGATTTTTCGTATATCTTTACGATTTAACCAGATTTGTTCCATAATTTTCTCGTCTATTTTTGTAAAAGTAAAATAAATTTACTAGGTACTGAAATTGAATTGGATAATGTTGTGGATCAGGATAAGATTTGAAGGTGGATTTAAATTCTTCTAGATCCTTTAACAATTGTTCTTCAGTGACCATTCTTCTCCTCAGAAATTGCATTACAAACTTTAGATGCAACTAATCCAATTACAACCGGAAACATGACCATAACTGGAATGAAAGATAAACTAAAACTAATCCAAGCAGGAAATCCTAAAAACATTTATAATACTCCTAAAAATTTACAACTAACTTTATTTAGATACTAATCTGGTATTTCTGGTTTAGGTTTTACTTGATACGCATAATGAATTACACAAAAATCTTCAATACAATTTTCAGGAGAAATTTCATGTTCTTTACCAACCCTTTTCATTTTTTCTTTCCAATCCTCATAATAAAATTCTAAAATTTCATCTTCTGTTGCAAAATGCAACACTTCATTATCATCAGGTTCTGACCAAGTAAAAATTCTAGGTTTTTTAGAAATTGGTTGCATATCAAATCTAAGAATCATTTTACCTCGTTCTTTAGGTGTAACTAAAGTTCCTGGCCAAACTTCTGGTTTTCCTCTAGGGTCAGATAATTTGTCAAATATAAATTCAGCAAAGTTTTCGGAACGATAATCTAACATTTTATGAATTACGGTTTAATTTCGGTAATTGATCCGTGTTTTGTTTTTAAATAATCAGAAGTTTCAATTGCTTTTTTAGCAAAATCTAATGAAATAAATTCACCAATTATTGCAGAATTAATAAATGCATAATAAGAACTTTTATTTCCAGTATTCATGATTCTACCAATAATTTTACCATTTTCAGAATTAACATAAATTAAATTATTTTCATCTTGTTCAATCCAGGTTAGCATAATATTTCTCCAATAATTGTTTTGATACTTCTTCTGCTTCTATTTCCCAAGGCAAATCTTCATGATTATATTCAAAAATATTTATTGTCTCATTACGCCACATAGAACATTCTGGGTTTAAATCATTATAGGCAAATTGTTTACAATGGGTAAGTTCATGAAAAATTGTTTTTATTGTTTCTTCAATTTCCTGATTTTTTTTAATTTGTATTAAAAATTCTCTAGGTTTATTTTTTAAATTAAATTCAGTAATTGCAGCATTACCAAGAACATTTAAAG
>SACH01000702.1 GCA_009928645.1 Gammaproteobacteria bacterium
GGCCATGACAGGAACCACAATCCTGGATCAGCAGGTGACGCAGAACCACCGCCCGGTCCGGGGCCACGGCGGACGGGGCCGCGGGCATCGAGGTGGGATCGAGGGCAGTCGGGCTCACCGCCGCCAGCGCCGTCAGTGCCGCCAGACTGGCAGCCGAGAACAAGGCGAAGACAGCCGCCGTAGCGGCCATCCAACCCAGCAACCCATTCAGTACGCGGGGCATCGCTGCAACTCCTGAGGTTCTTGCCTGAAGAGCGGGTCCACCAAACTGTGCCGACAAGCCTGAGTCTTGCCTGAAAACCTTGGGGAGCCTGGCTGCCCCGCGCTCCGCATCGGGCGGGGTTGTCCGCCGGGGCTTGCCAGGGGCTAAACTAAAGGGCCTCACCGCCCCTTGCCCTTGATCAAGGTCAAACCTGGCGCAGTGTTGGACCCTGACTATACCGAGAACCCGCTCCCTTCGGCGCCGCCTTCATCGCCATCAACCGCCCGAACAGCTATCAACTGCCCCATGCATTCCCCGACATGACCCCATTCTGGCACCCATCCCGGGTGATGGTGAGCTTTTTCCTCACGTTAGGCCTGCTGGGCGCCGTCACCTTGGCCTTCTGGCTTTACGTGCGTGCCGAACAGGGCATCACCCTGGCCCTGGAGGAACGGCACGCCTCCCTGACCCTGGCGGCGGAATTGCGTCAGTCCTCCGAAGCCCTGACGCGCATGGCGCGTTCCTATACCGTGACCGGCAATCCGGTGTTCAAGGACCTTTACCAGAACATCCTGGACATCCGCGAAGGTAACCAGCCCCGCCCCGGGCAGTTCGCCGACATCTCCTGGGATCTGGCGAGCGCCGGGCGGGCCACGCCCCCGGCAACCGGTCCCCGGGTACCCCTCCTGGACCTGATCCGCCAGACGGGGTTGCCGGAGGTCGAGTACCGCCTGCTGGAGGCGGCCAAGACCGCTTCCGACCAACTCACGGCCCGGGAATTCCAGGCCATGGCCCTGATGGAGACCGGGGGTTCCGACGCACAAGCCGACCGCGAGGCGGCCCGCAACCTGCTCTTCGATGCGACCTACTACCAGGCCAAGGCCGACATCCTGCAGCTTATCCAGGCGTTCATCACCCGCGTGGACCAACGGACCGCGGAGCGGGTCAAGACGGCCGTGGCGCAGGCCGCCTTTATGCGTCACGTCTCGATCGCCTGCGGCCTTGCCCTGGTGCTGATGCTCGGCCTGACCTGGGCCGCCCTAGGCC
>SACH01000703.1 GCA_009928645.1 Gammaproteobacteria bacterium
ACAATATCCAACTGCGGGATGCCATTCTGAACCCGGATGGGACCGAGCCAGAATGGCCAGAGGCGGATGTCATCGTTGGCAATCCACCCTTCCTGGGGGTGAGCAAGCTGCTGAGCGGCTTGGGCCAAGCCTACATGGACCGGCTACGGACGCGGTACCTGGGGCGAGTGCCGGGTGGGGCCGACCTGGTGTGTTACTGGTTCGAGAAGGCCCGAAGCATGATCGCAGCGGGCCGCTTGCAGCGGGCCGGGCTGGTGGCGACCAACAGCATCCGCGGTGGCGCCAACCGCAAGGTGCTGGAGCGCATTCTGGCCACGGGGACAATCTATGCCGCCTGGTCCGATGAGCCCTGGATCAACGAGGGCGCGGCGGTGCGGGTATCGCTGGTGGCTTTTGCACCTGTGGACCATGGGCGGGAGGAGCGGGAGGGGAGCGAGGGGCGGGAGATCCGGCTCGATGGCCAAGTGGTGGGGGCCATCCATGCCGATCTGACGGCCGGGACCGGGGCGGGCGATGAACTGAACCTGACCCTGGCGCGGCCGCTGGCGGCGAATCTGGGCGTCTGTTTCATGGGCGCCTCGAAGAAGGGGCCTTTCGATATCCCGGGCGACCTGGCCCGGCAGTGGCTGACCTTGCCCAATCCCCACGGCCGGTCGAACGCGGAGGTGTTGCGGCCCTTGTGGAACGGGATCGACCTGACCCGACGGGAGCGGGATGTCTGGATCATCGACTTCGGTACCAGCCTGCCGGAGGAGGCGGCGGCGCTCTATGAGGCACCCTTCAACCATGTGTTGAAGGAGGTCAAGCCCATCAGGGACGAGAATAACCGTGACTCCTACCGGCGCTTCTGGTGGCGGCATGCGGAGGCTCGACCTGGTATGAGGGCGGCCCTAGCCGGTCTACCGCGGTACATCATCACCCCCCATGTCTCCAAACACCGGCTATTCGCCTGGCTCACGTCTGCCGTATTACCCGATCAGATGCTGCTGGCGACCGCCCGTGCCGACGACACGACCTTTGGCATTCTGCACTCTCGCTTCCATGAACTCTGGGCGCTGCGGTTGTGTACCTGGCTTGGGGTCGGCAACGATCCCCGCTACACCCCCACCACCACTTTCGAGACCTTTCCCTTCCCGGCTGGCTGCACGCCCTGGGACACCCGCCCGCCCGACGCCAATGAGGAATGGGTGAATATCCCCACCGTCGATTGGGACCCTGTCCGTGGTGAACTGGTGGCGATAGCGCC
>SACH01000704.1 GCA_009928645.1 Gammaproteobacteria bacterium
GATCTCCAGCCGCATCCGGTTGTACTTCGTCCGGCCACCCGAGCCCGTCTCGACGGGGAGGCCCGTGGCCGTCAGGGCGCCCCACAAGGCCCACCGGGTCGCGTTGACGGCGGCGGCGTCGCGCCATGGGGCCTTGGCCTGAGCCAGGAGGCGTTTCAGCACCTCGGGCTTCCTGGCCAGAAAGACCTCCACCGGCTGGCGGCCCTTGCGTTGGTTACCGGGGTCGCAGGCCAGGGTCAGGTTGCTGATCCGGTGGCTGCCGCCACCGGCGCGGGGGCGGATATGCTCCACCTGGAGCGGGACGTTCTCCGCGCCGCCGTAGGCGCAACGGCGCTGCCACTTTTCCAGCAGGTATTCCCGTGCCTCATAGCCGGCCAGGGTGCCCTGTTGGTACTCGGCGCCGCTGATCTCGGGGTTCTGCATCTTCTGCAGATCGAAGCGGACCCATTCCTGGCTGATCGCCACCACCGGCGCCCACCGCCGCAGACGGGCCACCCAGGCCAGCGTGCTAGCCACCCGATGGCCCAGACTGGGGGCCAGCCAGCCCGCGGGGCGCCGGCGGTTAGCGAAGCGGGGCGCCCGGTGGCGCAGGTTGCGGGACCGGCGCCTCCGGCGAAACGCCGCCCGGGCCTGCAGCGCCTGGCGGATGGCGGCGCCGCGATGGGCGAGGTCCGCCAGCCACAGCACCACCGTGCGACGGGTTATCGCGCCGGTCTCGGGGTCCACCGTCGCCGCTTCCCGTACCAGGGCGATGCCGGTGACCTGGCTGCCGGGGTCCAGCTTGACGCGCACGGGCTGGACCGCGGCGTCTTCCCGGCGCCGATCCACCCGTCGGATGGTGAAGGGCACCACCCGGACGACGCGGGCCCGGCCCCGCTCCAGCAGCCGCCGCGCCCGCTTCTCGGAGCAGGGCATCAGGGGGCGCTTGCGTTTATCGAGCACGAAAACAGCCCTCTCAAACCTCGTTAAAAACCTGCCCTTACGGGCCTGGTGACGGAGCCTTGCGGCTCGCTCCCCTCGGGAAGGTTGGCAACCGGCTCCCGCCCTGGCGGGCGGCGGCGGGGACCTTCGGCGTTTTACCTTGCGCCAGCATGATCCCCCCTTCCAGCGTCCGGGGCTGAGGAAGCACCCCGGAGTGGGTCTCAACGACCGATTGCCAACGTAGCGGGTTGGTTACCGCTCTCCCTGGTCAACCGGGCCTGCGAGTTTCCTCACAAGCCCCGGCCTTCAGGCCGGGGTAGTTGAC
>SACH01000705.1 GCA_009928645.1 Gammaproteobacteria bacterium
CAAGATCGGGTAGGCTCTCCATGCCGTTGATTATCTGCTTTCGCGCCGAGTGTTCAAGCGAAATATCCGAGACGATGCCGGGAGACCTGAGTAGTTACCTTCCCCCAGCTTATCGCCGGCCCCATCGTCCATCACCGCGAGATACTCCCTCAATTCGCCCGGTCGACCCTCTACCGGCTCAAGGCCGAGCACCTGGCGGTAGGCCTGACCATTTTTGCCCTGGGATTGTTCAAGAAGGTAGTCCTGGCCGATGGCGTGGCGGTCTACGCGACCCCGGTATTCGCCGCCGCCCAGGCTGGCACCACCCTGACCTTTTTCGAGGCGTGGGGCGGCGCTTTGGCCTATACCTTCCAACTCTACTTCGACTTCTCCGGCTACTCGGACATGGCCATCGGCCTGGCGCGGATGTTCGGGGTCCGGTTACCGCTCAATTTCAATTCGCCCTACAAGGCGACCTCGATCATCGACTTCTGGCGGCGCTGGCACATCACCCTCTCCCGCTTCCTGCGGGACTATCTCTACATCCCCCTGGGCGGCAGCCGTAAGGGTGAGGCGCGTCGGCTGACCAATCTGCTGATTACCATGGTCCTCGGCGGTTTATGGCATGGCGCCGGCTGGACCTTCGTCCTCTGGGGCGGGCTGCATGGTTTCTATCTGGTCATCAACCATGCGTGGCGCCAATGGCGGACCAGTCGCGGACACACCCAAAGCACCTGGGCTGGGCGCTTCTTTGCCTGGTTGTTGACCATGCTGGCGGTCGTGGTTGCCTGGGTGCCTTTCCGGGCAGAGGGGATGGCGGCTGCGGAGAATGTGCTGGGTGCCATGTTTGGGCTCAATGGCATTTCCTTACCAGGCTCTCTGGATGGCCGCCTGGGGGCATTGGAGCCATGGCTGGAATCATTTGGCGTGGTATTTTCCGGGATGTTTAGTAATGGATTAGCAAATTGGCATAGTGGAATCTATTGGATCATTTCCCTTGCGCTGATTTCTACAGTCCTGCCAAACTCACAGCAAATAATGCTCCGTTATCAGCCGGCATTAGAGACCTACAAGGGGGAAATCCAAAGACTCAGATATGACTGGCTAGAGTGGCGCCCAACGCCCTTTTGGGCCATCGCGGGCGGATTCTGTTTTTATCTCGCCTTCATCTGACCTTTACACATACTTGACTCCATCCCTGCCTCACGAAGTATCCTCCGGCGGCGGCCGCAAATACCCCGGCGGATACTCCTCGCGCCAGCCTAC
>SACH01000706.1 GCA_009928645.1 Gammaproteobacteria bacterium
GATCAGGTCATTGATTTTTTGGTTCATGCACCCTCCGCCGTGGGAGGGATGATCCCATAAAGTCATGACAAAGGCGAAGGCGGAAGCGGAGGTGAAGACGAAGGCCGGGCAAGACAAGGGCGCAATCAGGGGGGCTGAAGAGCCAGGGGGCCGGCCCGGGCCTGGAACCGACCAACCGCAAAGGGAATGTCGGCAATATCTTGACATTGCGCCCGGGGGTTTCAGAATGAACTCATTCCAGGGCCCTTACCGGTCCCCATTCCGCCGTCTCACTTCCACTTCCGGAGCCACGTGAAAATCCTGGTCATTGATGACGCCGCCGACGCCCGCCTCTACGTCAGCCTCCTGCTGCGCCGCTGGGGTTACGAGGTATTGGAGGCCGAGGACGGTCATGCCGGCCTCGACCTGCTGCTGGCCCAGGACATCCGGCTGGTGATCTGTGACTGGATGATGCCCGGCATGTCGGGCCCCGAACTTTGTCGGGCCGTGCGGACCGCGAACCTGAGCCACTATGCCTACATCATCCTGCTCACGGGTCGCTCCGACAGCGCCGACCTGGTGGAGGGACTCAATGCCGGGGCCGATGACTTCGTCACCAAACCCTTCGAGGCCCAGGTACTGCGGGCGCGCCTAAGGGTTGGCGAGCGCATCCTGGCCCTGGAACAACGTCTGGGGGAACAGAACCGGGACTTGCTGGAGTCCCGCAACCAGCTTGCCCAGGCCTACGACCAGATCCAGGCCGACCTGGCCACCGCCGCCCGCATTCAGCGCCAGCTACTGCCGACCAGCGACCAGGCGACTTCCCCCTTTCGCGCCCACTGGCTGTTCCTACCCGCCGCCCAGGTCTCCGGTGACAGCTTCAATTTCTTCGAACTGACCCCGGGTCTGGTGGGCTTCTACCATCTGGACATCTCGGGCCACGGCGTCCCCGCGGCCTTGCTCTCCGTGAGCCTGAGCCGCTCCCTGGTACCGGGCGGCGGACCGGGGACAGTCGCGACGGACTTTTTCGATCCGGCAACCTTCCTCGCCGATCTCAACCGTCAGTTCACCAGTCGGGACGGGGAGGTGGAAAATTACGCCACGATCGCCTACGGCACCCTAGAAAAGCACACCGGGCGGGTACGGCTGGCCCTGGCGGCGCATCCCTATCCGCTGGTCCTGCGGCAGTCGGGCCGCATCGACACCCTCCAGCAGGGTGGACTACCCGTCGGCATGTTCCCAGAGGTGGACTACCGAGCCCAGGA
>SACH01000707.1 GCA_009928645.1 Gammaproteobacteria bacterium
CACCGCCTTGGAGATCATGGCCCCGGCGACCACCTTGGTGTGGTGGTAATAGACCCGCTCGGTCAGGAAATAGCGCAGCCGCAGGACGCCGACGATCTCGGAGCGGGTATCGGGCCGGTCCATGCCCCGCTTGACCAGGCGCAGCACCAGGCGATCGCCATGGAGGGCGAAGGCGCGCAGGATGCGGTCGTCGTAGTCATGGGCGAGCCCGGCGAAGAAGCTATCGCGGCGCAGGTAGTCCAGCAGGTCGGCGTCGATAGTGCCGGAGACGATCTCCCGTGCCCAGGCGGGTGTTGCCGCCGGGCCGGCCTGGCCAAGCAGGGCCCCCACCTCCCGCCACATACCCAGCCGCTCCAGGGCGTCGCCCAGTTCGCCGTCCAGCAGGCGGGCCAGCCGCGCCCCCTTGTCGTGACGGGCAAAGAGGCGGCGCTCGTCTTCCAGCGTATGGCCGAAAGGCACGTGGGTCACGTCGTGCAACAGGGCCGCCGCGCCGATGGCGGCCTCCTGCTCGGCGGTCACCGCAAAGCCGGCACGCTGCAGATTGGCGACGATGCGATGGGCTAGGGCGCAGACGCCGATGGCGTGGTCGAAGCGCGTGTGCAGGGCGCCGGGATAAACCAGATAGGCCGTGCCCAGTTGCTTGATGCCGCGCAGGCGTTGCATGACGGGCAGGTCGATCAACGCCGTTTCGAGCGGGCTCAGCTCGATGTCGCCGTGAATGGGGTCGCGGAGCAGCATAGGGTTAGTGTGTCTTCTGGGCCTGTCCTGGGTACCTGCCGAGAAAGCATTCATTTTTTTGGTTGCTGATTTGCGTCCCAGGCGGCTCTCTCAACTTTGTGAATTTATTGTGGAAAGTTTCTAAGCCCTGGCCGCTTGACGTAACTCAAGCTCCCGTCGCGACCGTTCCAGTGGTCCTTGATAGCCTCCTCGGGTGTCATCAAGTCGTCGGCTTCGGCCTTTTCGGCCTTCTTCAGCATCGCCGCCTTGTTTTTGGACAAGGCGATGCGCTCGTAGAACTGGCTGCCAATCTGCCGGTTTAGCTGCCGCACCGACCAGCCGCAGCCCAGGGCCTCGGTTTCGTAGAAGGCGCGGGCCGTCTCGCTTTTAACAGACAGCAGCCGTACATAAGCCGACCAAGGCAGTGGGAAACGGGTGGCTAGCGCGGCGAGGTTGGTCAATTGTGCAGACGGTGTCTGCACAATCCCCGTGGTTACCGATTTATCAGACATCGTCTTATGAATC
>SACH01000708.1 GCA_009928645.1 Gammaproteobacteria bacterium
ATATGATCTTTAGACTTTATTCTTCTGGACGTCTTGAAATCCATGATTGAGGGGACTCCATTCCAGTCGACAATTCCATCCACAGTTCCAGCAATTCCAAGATTTCTAGAAAACATTCTTTGTTCCAAACAATGAATATGAGTTATATTCTTCAGAGAATCTAAAGCGGAATAGAACATCTCTTTTAGATGAGGTAAGATCTGTTCTGAATCGAGTTCATTTCCGCGAAGATATTTTTCTAGAAGAGTATGAACACCAGTTCCACGTCCTGTCGCAAATTTAGAAATCCTGTTTGCTTCTTGCTCTCCGACACGCTTTCTCCATTCATAAATCGCTCGCTTTTTCTGTGGGTCGTCTCCAAGCACAGTCGTAACAGAAAAAAGCTTGATCTTCTCGTATTCGTCTTTTTCGTTTTCTGTGGGAATCAGATAGTATCTACCCTCGATTTCATCGTTTACTTGTTTCAGACGAGGAAAATTTAATTCTCTCTCGTCTGACCAGCTAAAAGATTCATTACGAATAATCATCACATTTTATTCATCTAGAAATAGATCTATATCTTTTGGTTTGATGTTCTTGGTCTTATTTGTCAGAAGCAATTCGTCTTCTTCGTGCTGTCTATTCCGATGTTCATTGTGTCGAAGACGATTGATCTTCCGATCAATCCGATCATATT
Organism: Gammaproteobacteria bacterium; assembly: GCA_009928645.1. Lineage (GTDB taxonomy): Bacteria > Pseudomonadota > Gammaproteobacteria > Chromatiales > Chromatiaceae > M0108. Next base: position 677 of record SACH01000708.1, read on the forward strand.
GTTGAGATGATGAATATTCTTTTCTACGAGATGAGGGAGCCATTGTTGTCGTCGTGTTAATTAACAAATGAATGATGAGATTTACGTGTGAATGGTCGAGTTTTTCCAGAACTTCTTCATTCGGTTGAGGTTGTCGCGAAAGTCAGAATCGATTTTTGAATGAAGATTTCCGACTCCAGTGACGATTCGCGGAGACTTGATGATGATCTCAACACAGTCCATCTCTCCGCAAGAGGGACAAGGATCAGACCAAGCTCGATCAGACATCGATTTCATCTTTTCGAACTCAGTTTTACAAGACTTACATTGGTAGTTATAGATGGGCATGAAGCGCAATCCAATCTGGTTGTGGACGATTCTTCCAAGCAAACAAATGAGTCTTATGATTGCTGTAGTACTTTCGATATGAACTCACTGCATCACCGGGAATCTTGCAGTCATCTGGCATCGCCAGAGCAAACGGGGTCATCTTCATTGACGAATCGATCAATTCTGGAGGTTCTGCAAGGACGTCCTTGAGTTTTGTCCAGCAGAGATGGGTCTTGTTGTAGCGGTATGAATATTC
>SACH01000142.1 GCA_009928645.1 Gammaproteobacteria bacterium
GAGGGCAAGCTCAAGACGCGCAAGTGGCAGGACCAGAACGGCCAGGACCGCTACAGCACGGAGATCCACGCCGACAACCTGCTCATGCTGGGGGGCAAGAGCCAGGGCTCCGGCGACCCTGGACCCGCCGCCTCCGGCAGCGGCTACACCGGCCAGCCCTCCGGCACGCCCGCCGCCTGGAGCACCCCTGGCCCCGGCCAGGGCCGCCCGCAGGGTCCCGCCGGCCCGGGCTTTGGTGCCCCCGCCCCCGCCGGCCAGTTCGATTTCGACGATGACATTCCCTTCTGAAGCCCAGCCGCAACCGCCCCACCACCCGCAGCGCCTACGTTAGGAGCCCCCCATGCCCATTCCGCCCTGTTTGCCCCGCATCTACCTCCCTCCGCTCCAGCCCCTCGCCTGGCCCGGCCCAGGCTGGGTGGCGACCTTCGGCCCCCCGGGCGGTTGCCGCCGCCCGTCCCTGCGCATCCGTCCGCTGGGTTATGACCGGCCGGGGACCGCCAACCAGGAGATCCTAACGTGACCGCACCCCTGATCACCCCCGAATCCGAGCTGATACGCTTGCTCGCGCGCCTGTATGTCCGCCACTTAACCGAGGAAAAGTCATGCTTGCCGCCATCTACTGCCGCTACTCCAGCGACCGCCAACGGGAAACGAGCCTAGCCGACCAGGAGGCCGTTTGCCGCCGCCGGGCCCAGGCCGAGGGCTGGGAGGTCGATGAGGTCTACGCCGATGCCGCCATCTCGGGCAGCCGCCTGGACCGGCCCCGCTACCGCGACCTGCTGGCGGATGCCGCCGCCGGCCTGTGGTCGATCCTGCTGGTGGAAGACCTGTCCCGACTCAGCCGCGACGAGGTCGAGGGCGTGCAATCGGTCCGCCGTCTGGAACATCGTGGCGTGCGGGTCGTCGGGGTCTCGGACGGCTACGACTCCAGCCGCCCCGGCCGCACCGCCCAGCGCGGCGTGCGCGCCCTGCTGTCCTCGCTCTACCTGGAGGACCTGGCCTTCCGCACCCATCGCGGCCAGGAAGGCCAGGCCAAGCGCGGCTTCCACGCCGGGGGCCTGGCCTACGGCTATCGCAGCGTCCGCGGAGACGAGGGCTCCAAGCTCATCATTGAGCCCGACCAGGCCGAGATCGTGCGCGAGATCTGGGAGCGCTTCGCCGCCGGCAAATCCCCCCGCTGGATTGCCGCCGACCTCAATGCCCGCGGCGTCCCCCCACCCCGGTCCAGCAACCGCACCGGCCAGGCGTCCTGGATCTCCTCCGCCATCTACGGCCATCCCGCCAAGGGCACCGGCATCCTGCGCAACCCCCTCTACCTCGGCCGCCTGATCTGGAACAAGTCCCAATGGCTCAAGGACCCCGACACCGGCCGCCGGGTGCGCCGCGAGCGCCCCAAGAGCGAATGGGTCAGCGAGGCCGTCCCCGCGTTGCGCATCATCCCCCCCGAGCTGGAGGAGCGCGTCCAGCGCCGCCACCAGGCCATCGCCGACGGCACCGATGCCGCCAAAAAAGTGATGGGCAACCAGGGCCGCACCGGGGGCCAGAAAAAACATCTCCTCTCGGGCTTGTTAACCTGCGAATGCGGGGCACCGTTCGTGGTCGTGTCCCGGGGCCGCTACGGCTGCTCCGCCGCCCGCTTTCGGGGCCATGCGGTCTGCGCCATGAACAACACCGTGACCCTAGACCGGCTGGAGACGCGCCTGCTCTCCACCATCCGCGAGCAGATTTATAGCCCCAAGGCCATCGAGGATTATCGCCAGGCCATCCTGGCCGAACTCAAGGCCAAGGCCCACGAACCCGACACCAAGGATCTGAAGAACCAACTGGCGGAAGTAGATCGACGGATCGCCAACCTGATCGAGATGGTGGCGTCTGGGACGCACAGTCCGGCCTTGCGCCAGGCCCTGGAACAGGCCGAGTCCCAACGGTCACGCCTGGAGGGTCAGCTGCGCCACGCCTCCAGCCTCGCCAAGGTGATACCCCTACCCCAGGACTTTGCCGCCGCCTTCCAGGCACAACTGGAGCGGCTGGATATGTGGCTGAAAGAAGACGTGGACGCCGCCCGCGAGATCCTGCGGGACATGCTCGGCAAAGTTTTTATCCGCAAACGCGAAAACGCCCTGGTAGCCGAGATCACTGGGCTATACCAAGGCGTGTACGCTAGTACTGGTAGCGGGGGCAGGATTTGAACCTACGACCTTCGGGTTATGAGCCCGACGAGCTGCCTGACTGCTCCACCCCGCAATTGATTAGAGTATCTTACAGAATCACCCATCCCTAAGCAAGTGAAAAATTCCCGGCCATTCCGAACGCCAGGAGGCCCGATCCCTGGCCAGGGATTAGATTCTAAATCAACAGGTTAAATCGGATACGACAAAGAAGGACCTGAAGGGTGCTCAGGGTGATAAGGGTGTAAACTAAAGGTAAAGGGGGTTATTACCATGTTGAATTTAGGTATCGAAACAATCTGCTTTATCATCGCCAAGGCAAAAGAATTTCAGGCAAAAGAGCAGGTTGTCATCCCTGATACGCCCTCCGGACCGGGGGATGACTGGGCACTGCAGATCCTTGCCGACCACCGGGATGACCTGACGGTTCAGGAAGTGAGAGCCGCGATAGCGGACCTTGACCCAGACTTGCAGGCAGAACTCATTGCCCTGATGTGGCTGGGACGCGGTGACTATGGACTCGATGAGTGGGATGCCGCCCTTGCGGATGCGCTGGATACCTATGAAGAACATGGTAATACGGCTTCCTACCTCCTATCTCACCCCATGGCGGCGGATTATATGGAGGAGGGCCTCATCGCCCATGGTTACTCCTGCCAGGACTGATCTGCCAGCCCCGGGTAATGGACCTCAGGAAGCACTCAATAGGCTTGCGTAAAGGGACAGTGCTTGCATTTCCTAAGGCTTAGCGTCATCCTCAGGTTGGCGGCATAAAATCCCTATTCACGGACGGAGCACGCTTCGTCCAGGCCCTTGACGTCACTTCCCTCTCCGCCAAGCCCTGCTGTTACGTCGCCCCCGCCTTGTTTCATCCCTGCGGTTCCGGCCGCGGTTTAGTTTCAACCTCACCCAACCTGCACGGACATTGCCCATCCGGTTATGCCGGGCAGTTGACATGGAGCCTGACTGTTCATAGATGAGTTCCGCACCTAATTGTCCCCCCGCCATTCATATCAGCGGGGATACCCTCGCCCTCGACCCCAAGATTCGCCATTACATCACCGCTGAGGCCGAACGCCTCCAGCAGCGCTACTCCTCCGCCGGGGTGGCCTTGCGCATCGGTATCAGCGAGGAATTCGATCCGGCCCGGGGCCATCGCGTCCGCTGCGAACTGGACGCCCGACTCCCGGGAAGACACCAGCTCATGGTGCGCGAGGCGCATAAAGAAGCCTTGACGGCCATCTCCAGCGTCTTTGCTGGCGCCCGGAAGCAGCTACGCCGGCTGGCGACACGCAGCCTTGGCGATGCACTTAGTCCGCCAGCCACCTCCTCGGGTGAAATGCAGGCCTGCGGTACCTGAGGGCTGATCCTCATCAGCCTAAACCTTTTCTGCTCCGCTTTCTCATGCCGCTGGCGTGACCAACGCCTCGTTGCGAGCAGAACACTCTTCGTGGCTGGCCATAATCAATCGTTATCGGAGAAGCGCGCCGTCGCGTAACGGATCAGCATGACCGAGAACGTCAGCAACAAGATGGAGAGACTGATCGCGATCATGCGCTCATCGGCCATCTCCTTGATGTCGATCGCCAACACCCGCGTCAAGGCCGTAATGGCGATATAAAGCAGAAACCTCACGGGTAAGCGCTTGGTTTTAAAGTAGATGCCAACCATGGCCCCCAATTCGAGATAGATGAAGAGCAGGAGGATGTCCTTCACCGAGGGGCCACCCTCCCTGAAGATCAGCAGGATCTCCACGATCGTTGCCCAGATAATCATAATGCCGACGACAAACAGTCCCACGAGGTGGAACCAGTCCACCAAGTGATTGCCAAGATGCTCCATAACTTCATAATACCTTGAATTAGGAGATGCTTTATCTCCCGCCGTCTCTGGTAACTCGGTCACGCTGGTTGTTCCTCTAGCTTTACGATCCGTGGTTGCGGCCGGGATACTTTCCCGACGGTGATAAGCTTAACAAAACTCACCCAGGGATAAGTTACCGTGCCAGGGTGGAAACCGGGCGGCACTCCCCCACCTTTACAGCCTCACCACGCTCTTCTGGACCTTCAGCGCCGGAGTGAACCTGACCCATGACTGAAGAATCAAGCAAGCACTTACCCACTGAAATCAACCTGCACGCCAAATCCCGCTTGCTAAGCGTCGCCTTTGAAGACGGCTCACGCTACGATCTGCCCTGTGAGTATCTGCGGATCTTCTCCAAAGCGGCCAGTCTGGATGCCTCGATCCTGGGCAAGGAGGGGGTCAATATCGAGCGTATCGAGCCGCAGGGTCAGTACGCCATCCGCATCGTCTTCACGGATGGCCATGACACGGGGATCTATTCCTGGGACACCCTCTACGCCCTTGGGGTGAACCAGCAAGCCAACTGGGCAGAATACCTCAGGCGCCTGGAGAGCCTGGGCTACCAGCGCCAGGAACCCGAAGGAACCAACCGAGTGATTCGGCTGCTCTATTTCTCATGGCTAGCCAAGAAGATGCACAAGGAGGCGGATGAGGTCACCCTGCCGGCCGGGGTAACCGACGTCACCAGCCTCCTGATTTGGCTGGGCCAACGACGCCAGGGCGCGGAGGTGCTCTTCACCCCCGAGCGCCTTCGCGTCACCGTGAACCGGCAGTTCGCAGAAGGTTTTACCCGACTGCACGAAGGGGACGAAGTGGGGCTGGTACCCAACTCCCCCACCCCGCCGGCCACCCCGGATCTGGTCTGAACGTCTCCCCTTCGTCCGGATGCGGCTCAGAGGCCGGAAAATAACCTCTCAATTGGATCCGGCAAAGAGCCGGTAATCAACCTCTCAATTAGACATCCATGACTCTGCAATAACTAAGGAATCATTGGATTACAGAGAGATGGCGCGCCTGAGGCTGAGAGGAAACGGTATTTTTCACCCGTTCTCAGGCATTGACATCGACGACCAGACGGCCGCGGACCCGCCCTGCCAGCAGTTCCGCCGCGGCGGGGATGGCCTGCGCCAGGGGGATCTCCTCGGTCATGGCCGCCAGCTTAGCGGGGTCCAGGTCGGTAGCCAGGCGATTCCAGGCCCGGTTTCGCCGCTCCTTGGGCACCATCACACTTTCGATGCCATAGAGGGTGACGCCCCGGAGGATGAAGGGGGCCACGGTGGCCGGGAAATCCATACCCTGGGCCAGACCACAGGCGGCCACCGCGCCGTTGTAAGCGGTTCCGGCACAGGCATTGGCCAGGGTATGGCTGCCAACGGTGTCCACAACCCCTAGCCAGCGCTCTTTCTGGAGCGGCTTGCCGGGTCCACTCAACTCGGCCCGGTCGATGACTTCAGCCGCGCCCAGGGCGGTCAGGTAGTCGGCCTCCGTCCCGCGACCCGTAGAGGCGATGACCCGGTAGCCGCGGCCGGCCAGGAGGGCGATGGCGATACTTCCCACCCCACCACTGGCCCCGGTGACCAGAACGTCACCCGATCCAGGTTGGATACCGTGACCTTCCAGGGCCAGCACGCACAACATGGCCGTATAGCCCGCGGTGCCGATCGCCATCGCCTGACGGCTAGTCAGCCCCGGGGGGAGCGGCACGAGCCAATCCCCGGACAACCGCGCCAGCTGGGCCAGCCCGCCCCAATGCCGCTCGCCCACCCCCCAGCCGTTGAGTATGACGGCATCGCCCACCCGCCAATCCGGATGACTGCTCGCCACCACCTCCCCGCAGCAGTCGATGCCGGGGATCATGGGGAAGTGGCGCACCACCGGGGACTGGCCGGTGATGGCCAGGCCATCCTTGTAATTCAGGGTGGAGTAGTCGATGCGTATCTGGACGTCGCCCGCGGGGAGTTCGGACTCGTCCAGGGCGCGAACCTGGGCCTGGGTGCGGCCTTCTTCCTGGGTCAAATAAATGGCGTTGAACATGGCAATTTTCCTCGCGAAGAGCAGGTTAAGCGATTATTTCAGATCCGAAATAGTGCCTCAGGCTACCTGGCGCCGGCAAACCGTACCGACCACCTCTCCCCAACTCTCCCCCTCCAAGGGGAGGGAGTAGGAGAATCAGCAACGGGTGCCACCGCGGCCCTCCTGGGGCGCGAGGGGTCCTGAACGAATACGCTACGGCTACTTGAAGATGGATACCTGGCGACGGCTATCTGGCTAGGGGGACTGGGACTGGGAACGGGACTGGGAACGGGAAGCTGGCGACAGTGACGGGGGCGTGGCCAACGACAAGGTCATTCGACCGGCACGCCCAGGAGGTCATGGGGGCCGGAGCGGGTGATCTCGACCTCGATAAAATCCCCGGGGTCCAGTTCCCACTCACCGGGGACGATGACCTTGCCATCGATCTCGGGGGCATCGGCATAGGTCCGGGCGATCACCCTCCCCTCCCGCACCTCATCCACCAG
>SACH01000709.1 GCA_009928645.1 Gammaproteobacteria bacterium
GGTCAGCACGGGTACCCCGGCCCAGAGGGCGTCGGAGGCCGTGGTGTGGGCGTTGTAGGGGCTGGTATCCAGAAAGAGGTCGGCAAGGCCGATCCTGGCGAGGTGCCGGTCCTGGGGAACGTGATCGGCAAACACCAGGCGCTCGGGACCGACGCCCCGCTTCGCTGCTTCCCGGCGCAGGTTGTCCCGCGCCTGACTCTGGGGGTCGAAGAGCCAGAGGATGGCCTGAGGCAGGTCCCGCAGCAGGTCGCACCAGAGGGTGAAGATGTCCGGGGTGAGCTTGTGGGGCCGGTTGAAGCAGCAGAAGACGAAGGCGTCCGCGGGCAGGCCCTCCAGCGCTCGCGTGCCGCCGGTGGCGATCTGGCGGCGCGGGTCCTGGGGCTGATAACAGTGGGGGAGATAGGCCAGCGCTTCATCGTAATGCTCGACCTCCTCCGGGGGCACCACGACGGGATCGGCGATTAGATAGTCGATAAAAGGTACGCCCATGCTGCCGGGAAAGGCCAGCCAGGAAACCTGGATAGGGGCCGGGCGTTGGGCGGGTATCTCCGGGCGGGACAGGCGGGTGTAACCGTGCATATCGACCAGGATGTCGATCTGGTCCTCCCGGATGCGTTGCGCCGCCTGGTCCGGGTTGAGATCCTGGACCTCGGTCAGGTGCTCGAAGGCCGCCCGCAGGCGCTGGCCCATAGGGTTGGCCTCCATGGGGGCGAGGGAATAGGCGAAGATCTCGAACTGGTTGCGGTCGTGTAACTCGAAAACGGAGGCCGTCAGCCGGGCGGTGGCATGATCGCGCAAATCTCCAGACAGATAGCCGATGCGCAAGCGGTCATGGGGCGGACGCGGTTCCAGGTTGTACAGGGGTCCCCGGGCCATCCAGGGCCGGTAGCGTTCGCCATAGGCGCGGGCAACCTTAAGCAGATCGGCGGGCATCAGCCCCGGTAGGGCAAAGGCGCTGAAGGGGGTGATGGCGTCGCCAGCCCCTTCCCGGATCCGCTCAACCAGGGCGGGGACCTGCAGATCCCAGGCCTGCCAATCACAGCGGAGCCGTTGCTGGATAATCCGCTTGCCAAGCACGTCAGGCGGGACAGTGTAGGGCTGACGAGAGGCGGATTCCGCCTCTTCGTGACGACCTTGGGCCCGCAAGCACCGACCAAGGTTGAGCCAGGCCGGACCATAGTCAGGGGCCAGGCGCAAGGCCTCACGGTGGCAGGCCTCGGCCTCGGCGGCGCGC
>SACH01000710.1 GCA_009928645.1 Gammaproteobacteria bacterium
TCGTCGGAAGGTCCATGCCTCCAAGAATCTTTGCTCTCCTGCACCCCTGATGTTGTCGGATGGCCCCTTCCGGGCGAAAGCCTTTTTCTAAAATTGTATCCTTACGCGCATCCTAGGTTTCTGGTCCTGGCACCTGGCGGCTTGCGCTGGCCATCCGCGTCGCGGCAAGCGGAAGGGATGTGGCCTAGGACCCTTGTTCACGGAGCCAGGGTCTCACTGGCGGATTCCTGACCGCCTGACCGGTCCCATGACAACCGGCGACAAATCATCGTCAAGGGCTTACCCGCATGCAATCAACTCGCTTGGACAACCGCTTAGGCCTCCTCTTCGGGCTGGGCCTCCTCGCCCTGGCCGACGCGGCCCCGGAGTTGCTCAAGGACGCGGCCTTGGGTCCCCTGACGCTGGCCAAGGACAGCGATTGGGACGACATTCGCGCCCTGGACGTCGACCGGCTGCGGCGCCTGTCCCAGAGGCCCGCGCCTTGATGAACCCTGGACACAGGCCACCGTGAGTATCCGCCTCAAGACCATCCTCGGTATCGCCCTGATCGAGATCGTCTTTCTCTCCCTGCTCCTGTGGCTGAGTCTCGACGCCCTGCGGACCACCAACGAAGACCAGTTACGCGGACGCGCCCATTCCACGGCCCATCTGCTGGGTATCGCCATCAAGAATGCCCTCATCACCAACGATCTGGCGACCCTGGAGGCCCTGGCTCGGGAAGCCGTCAGTCACTCCCATGAACGGGAGGTCCAGTTCGACCTGGAACGGCAAGGGATAGGCCATTTCGAGGAAGTTCATCAAGTGCTGATCCTCGACCCCTTGGGGGGCGTTCTGATCGATTCGGCGCGCCAGGTGGGCGCCGGCGACGAGGCTTTGCCGATGCCAACGCTGACGTCGAGCACCGAGGGGCTGATTCAGGCCCAGATGCCCGTCGAGCAGTCGGGGCAGATCTTCGGCTACGTGCGGGTGCTCCTCTCGGCGGCGCGCATCCAGGATCTGATCCGGTCGGCGGAATACCAGCTGTACCTGATCGCTGGCGGGGAGCTCCTGCTCTCGACCCTCTTCTCCATCCTGCTGGGCACCTGGTTGGTGCGCGGCCTCAAGCGGCTCGAAGAAGGGGTCAGACGCTTTGGTCAGGGCAAATGGGTGGAATTGCCGTGCGCGGGGAGCGACGAACTGGCCCGCCTGACATGCACCTTCAACCAGATGGTCTATGACCTGGCCACCCAGCGC
>SACH01000143.1 GCA_009928645.1 Gammaproteobacteria bacterium
GATGCTGCTGTCCGCCTGGGTGAAGGCGCTGAACAGACGCTTCAGGGCCGCGGGTTCGATACCGATCCCGGTGTCCTGGATGGCAAAACGCAGATCCAGACGCCGGTCCTGCGCCGCCAGGGGGGTGACCTGGAGTACCACTTCGCCGCGTTCGGTGAACTTGAGGGCATTGCCGATGAGGTTGGTGAGCACCTGTTCCAGGCGCAAGGGGTCCCCCCGCAGCGGTCCCAGCGGTTCCGCAGGCGGGGCGAGGCGCAGGTCCAGGCCCTTGGCCCGCGCCGTTGGCTCCAGCAGACCCTGAAGTTGGGCGAGGAGGGTCTCCAGGATGAAAGGGCGGATCTCCAGACGCAACTGCCCGGCCTCCAGCTTGGAGAGGTCGAGGATGTCGTTGATGATCCCCAGCAGGGACTGGCCGGCGGTCTGGAGGCGCTGGACCATGAGGCGCTGGTCGGTGCTGAGGGGCTCGCGACCCAGGAGTTGCGCCTGTCCGAGCACGGCGTTCAGGGGCGTGCGGATTTCGTGGCTCATGTGCGCCAGGAATTCGCTCTTGGCCCGACTGGCGGCATCGGCGACGGCCCTGGCGGCCTCCAGTTCGGCGGTGCGCGCCGCGACCTCGCGCTCCAGGTTGGCGTTGAGGTCACTCAGCGCCGCCTCCGCGTGCTTGCGCGCGGTGATGTCCACCAGGACGGCCAACCCGCCGATCACCTCCCCCTCGCCATCGTGGATGGGGACCGCCGTGGTCTCGCTGATCCAGCGCCGGCCGCTGGGCAGGACGATCTCCAGCTCCAGCGCGGCGGTCGCGCGCCCCTCGCTGAGCGCCCGCTGCAAGGGCAGGGCGTCCGCCTCCAGCTCCTGGCCGGCATGAAAATAGCGCATTTGGCGCCCCGGCGCCGTCGCCTCGGGCGCGGAGGCGGAGACCTCCGTCCCCGGCGCCATTTCGTACCACTGGAAGAAGGTCCGGTTGGCCTGAATGTGGCCGGCATCGCGGCCGTCGGTGAAGGCCACGGCCACCGGGAGGGCATCCAGCAAGGCCTGGAGATGGCGCGTGGTCGCCGCGAGTTGTAACTCAGCCTGGCGGCGCTCGGTGATGTCGAGGGTAGCGCCGACATACCTAACCAGCCGCCCCTGGTCATCGAGCACGGGGTAGGCCAGGTCCTGCACCAGCCGTTCGCTACCATCCGGCCGCCGGACGCGATGTTCCAGCTCGAAGGGCGCCTGGGCCGCCAGGGCCGCGCTAAAGGCCTCATCCAGGCGCGCGGCATCGTCGGGATGGATGCAGCGCTGGAGCATGGCGCCATAATCGGGCGCGGGCGTGGTCGGATCGAGGCCATAGATGCGGCATTCTCCGGGGGACCAGACCGTTGCCTGGGTGGCGACCTCATACTCCCAGGCGCCGAGTTGGGCGATGGTTTCGGCCTCCTGCATGAGCAGGCGCATGTGGTCCAGCTCCGCGGCGATCCGCTGTTCCTTGGCCAGGGCTAGCTCGGCCTGGCCGCGTTCTCGCGCCCCCAGTTGCCGCAGATAAAGCCAGACGCCGAGGGCGAGGAGCGCCAGGGCGCAGGCAGCGATCAGCAGCAGGGGCCACCAGCGGGGCCATTGCCGGTCCCACAGCTCCCCCGCCCCGATTTGGGTGACCAGCTTCCAGTCTTCGGCGACCATCTGCGCCTCGGGATAGGTGGCGCCCGGGGCCAGCGTCGTCCAGCTCCACAGCCCGCTGGGGGTCAGCAGCTGACCCTCGGTCTGGTCCCGTATCGCGGCCCATTCGGTGGGATGATGACTACTCAGCCCGGTGTCGCGACCGAACATGATGCCCCAGGCATCCTCGGGGTCTGGGGCCATGAGCCAGTTACCTTGCGGATTGAGCACCATGGCATGGGGTTCGCGGCCCGTGACCGCGAGGCGACGCAGGTGGTCGAGGAGGGGCTGGGCCAACAGGTCGATCACCAGCAGGCCCTGGTCCCGCCCCTCCACCACCGGCAGGCGGATGGCCAGTCGGAGGATCGGCCGGTAGGGGATGTCGACGACCCCCTGTTCGACGTCCAGGTCGACAGGGGAAAGATACGTTTGGCCCGGCGCCAGGCGGATCGCCTGCTGATAATAGTGGCGGGTGGATCGGTCCCGCAGGTCCGCTTCCGGCACGATCACCGCACCATCCTGGCCGTAACTGACGCGGGCGATTTCCCAACCGGCGGCGTTCAGCCAGCGCGCCTGTTCATAGGCGGGGTTGCGGTAGAGGAGGGTGAGAAGCTGTTGCGCCATCAGCGACCGGTCCTGAGGCGGTGACGAGCTGAGGGCCTGCTGGACCTGGGGTTCCCGTTCCAGGCCGCGAAGATGATCCAGGGGGGTCTTCAAGGCGCTGAGGAGAACCTCCCTGGCCGCGGCCAGATAGCTGGCCTCATGGACCTTCAGAGTGTCCAGCTCGGCCCGGCTAAGGATTTGCCCCAGACCGAGGGTGATGAGCACCACCACGGCGGCGAAGGGCAAATAGTAACGGGCGAAACGCTTCATGGCGGCAGCTCTCCGAGTCTGGGAACGTCTGATGGCCGGGGGTCAGAAAGCCAGGCTGGCCAACGCCTCGCCATGGGGCGATTCACGGGCGGGCCGATGTCTCCCGCGGGTCCGGCTGCGGCACGTGCGCCGAACCCACCGGGATCGGGTTTACGCGGGTGCTCGTCCGGCCAGCATCGATTCATCCCCCCAAGGCATGATTCCTGAGCCGCGCCGCGCGTGGTTGCCATCACTTGTCCCCCCCTTGGGCCGCTGGGGCGGGCGGCACCGTCACGGACCTGTCCTCCAAGCATGCCAGGACCTCGCCGTACAGACTCAAACCCATCGTCGTGGCACGTCCAGGGCGCTGGCAGAGTGGGGCACCAAGGCCTGAGTATCCGCGGGGCAAGGGGGTCATGGCCGGCGGCTATTCTCCGCCGCCATCCCAAAACCAGGGAATAGCCGCGCGGCAATAGCACTATTCATCACGGCAATTTTTTTGCCGGTCTCCGGACAGCCGCCGCCCAGGTGCGGTTGCGATGAGCGCTTGATGCAGCGCGTCGTACTTTCCTTATCCTGACGGCCGATGCCGTGGGGATTCTGGACGAGCCGTTCACGCGCTGCATGTTGTCCGCCGCAAGGGGATGTTGGACGGGTAAGCCCGATCGGGTTTAAAGTAGCTTCAGCAGAAACTGATCGCCCCCCAGTTCCTCAAGCACTTCGTCAAGTCGAGGCCGCGACTTGCCCAGGATGGCGAGACAAGCCATGGCGCGGCCCAACAGTTTGAATTTGAGACGGGAAGCGCGCCGCTGGCTGCTAGTGCAGCGCGGCGGTCCTGCTGGCCAACGACGGCGAAGGATAGTGAGCTGGGCCCCGCCAGGGAATATCCGCGCGGCAATGATTCCGCTCAGGACGGCAATCTCACAGAGGCCAGCCACGGTGGACCGGGTGTACGGCTCTTCCACTTCCGCCGGGACCAGCAGCAGGAAGTCGTCGCTCCCCATGCGGCACAGACTGTCTTACGCGCGCCGCTGGCGGGACAGGCGCTGGCTCACGTCCAAGAGCAGCTTGTCGACCGAAGCGGTCGTTGACGTGCTTGAACTGATCCAGATCGAGGTAGAACACCGCCAGTTGGTGTTTATGGCGCTTTGCCTGGGCGACCTGCTGCGCCAGACGGTCCATCCACAGCGCTCAGTTGGGCAGGCCGGTGAGGTCGTCGTAATAGGCCAGGTGGTTGATGACTTGCTGCACCTGGTGCCGTTCGGTAACGTCGCGCACCACGCTTACCTCAATTAGGTAACGCCAGAGGCATATCAGCGATTTTTCTAAAGAGACAGGCATTCAAGCCTCGACCCAGTGTCTGCTGTTGACCGCAAAACTGCCGCTCTCTGCTACGGATGTCGCGGACAGCTCTTGGGACACAACGGCCGCCACAGGCATCCTTATGAGCGTCCGCTTCCGGTCAATTGACGGGGCAGGGGCGGAGCCCCCGGGGGGGTACCCTCAATGCCTCACCTCCCAGGGGTTGATCACCTTGAGCCCCGCCGCCTGGAAAGGGGCAACGTCTCGGGTGGCCACGGCGAAGCCGTGAGCGACCGCGATGGCCGCGATGTAACCGTCTGGCGTGGGGAGACCCTTGCCGGCGGCTCGGGCCTTGACGGCCAATTCGGCATAGTTCCGAGCCGCCGCGGTGTCGAAGGCCAGTACACGATCCCCGAACAACTCCAAAAGACCATCGAGCATCTGGGCCAGGGCGCTCTTGCGCCTGTCAGCCGGCAGGGCACTGAGGCCAAACAGCAGTTCGGCGATGGTAATGCTGGACAAGGTAGAGGGTCTCGGCGAGCTGGGCGTCAAGCCAGGTTTGAACGCCCAGGTCCGGCCTTGGCTTCATCGCCTCGGAGACGAGGTTGGTGTCCAGGAGGATCATTCAAGCTTCACCGGCTCAGCCGGGGCCGTGTCGCGCACCTTTTCCAAGATGGCGAAATCTTCTTCGCTTAGCCCAAGACGTTGGCCCAGCTCGGCCAAGGCCGTGCCCAGACGAAGACGTTTCGGCGGGAGAACGTTCGTTTCGAGGATGGCGCGGATTTCAGCCTCGGTGCTCCGGCCGTGCGTGGCAGCCCGGACGCGAAGCGCCAGATGTACTTCATCGGGCAGGTTTCTCACGGTCACCGTCGCCATATCAGCCTCCTGAGCAACGCGCTTTCAATGATGTCACCATGTCAAACATGACAGCACCGCGCCTAAGGAATAATTGAGTTAGGTGCAATCATGTCCGCGCACGGCGCTTCGCGGGCGCGGATAAGGCATTCAGGAAGCTGAGACCTGCCCGCTCAGCCCTCGCCAAACAGATCCCCAACCGGGGGAACCTGACCCGGAGGCTGGCGCGGCGGCTTGATCCCCAGATGCAGGTAGGCGGACTGGGTGGCCATGCGCCCGCGGGGGGTACGCATCAGATAGCCCTGCTGGATGAGGAAGGGCTCCAGGACGTCCTCGATGGTGCCGCGCTCCTCGCCAATGGCGGCGGCCAGGCTTTCGACGCCGACGGGGCCGCCGTCGAACTTCTCGATGACGGCCGCCAGCAGGCGGCGGTCCATGTGGTCGAAGCCCTGGGCGTCGACCTTGAGCAGGGCCAGGGCGCCGTCCGCCACCGTGGCGGTGATGCGGCCCTGGGCCTTGACCTGGGCGTAATCGCGCACCCGGCGCAGCAGGCGGTTGGCGATGCGCGGGGTACCGCGGGAACGGCGGGCGATCTCGGCGGCGCCGGCGGGCTCGGTCTCAATGCCGAGGATGCGGGCGGATCGGGTGACGATGTGCGTCAAATCCTCCGCCGAGTAGAACTCCAGGCGCTGGACGATGCCGAAGCGGTCGCGCAGGGGCGATGTCAGCAGCCCTGCGCGGGTGGTGGCGCCGACCAGGGTGAAGGGCGGCAGGTCGAGCTTGATGGAGCGCGCCGCCGGGCCCTCGCCGATCATGATGTCGAGTTGGTAGTCCTCCATGGCCGGGTAGAGGACCTCCTCCACCACCGGACTGAGGCGGTGGATCTCGTCGACGAACAGCACGTCCCCAGGGTCGAGGTTAGTGAGCAGGGCGGCCAGATCGCCGGGCTTCTCCAGCACCGGGCCCGAGGTCTGGCGCAGACCCACGGCCATTTCGTGGGCGATGATGTGGGCCAGGGTGGTCTTGCCCAGCCCCGGCGGGCCGAAGATGAGGACGTGGTCCAGGGTCTCGCGGCGCTGGCGTGCGGCGTGGATGAAGATCTCCATCTGCTCCTTGACCGCCGGCTGGCCGACATAGTCCGCCAACTGGCGCGGGCGGATGGCGCGATCCAGGGCCTTGTCGTCGGGGGCCGCGTCGGGGCTGATGAGGCGTTCGGGGGCGGAGGAGGGGGCTGGCATGATTGACGGCGAAGCGAGGAAGACTACCTGAAGGATTTCGGTTTTCGAGCGGGCGCGGGAGGGTTGGGGGTCTTGCGGGGGTCTCGATCATCGAAAGGCGGCCATCCTAGCCTGAAAGGAGGCAGTCAACTCCAAGGCGGTATTGAACTTGCCCCCCACCTGATGCCGCCCGACCCGCTAAAAAGCTGGGCGGATTAGGGCCGGTTATAAGGACATCGGGGTCAGTGTGACATGGCCCATCCGGGATTGCACTCAGGGCCCCGCCTCCACGAACACGCGGACCCGACCGGAGCGGCCCTGGGCATCGACCACCGCCAGGTTGACGAAGCCCGGTCCCGGCGGGCGCCAAGGGGTGACGCGGGCGAAGGGCTCGTGGGCGATGGGGGCGCCGTTGGCGAACCAGGTGAAGGGGGGTTGGCCATCGCGCACCTTGAGGGCCAGCTCCCCCTCCAGCCCCGCGCCCAGGGCCAGGCGGGCGCCGGCGGGCGGGAAGGCGATACGCGGGGCGGCCGTCGCCGCGGGTTCGTCGACCCGGCGCAAGGGCGGGGGCAAACTGGCGGTGGTGGTCGCCCGGAGCACCCCCGGCGGCGGGGGAGGCAAGGGGTGGCGGGGGCCCAGGCGGGCGAAGACGTCGAC
>SACH01000711.1 GCA_009928645.1 Gammaproteobacteria bacterium
GAGCATGATCTCATCCTCCGGGCGCACCAGGACGGCCCCCACCAGTTGGCCGTTGCGCGCCGAGGCGCCACTGGCGATAACGCCCATGGTGCCGCGCCCCTTGGTGGGAAAGTCCGCCAGGGGGGTGCGCTTGCCGTAGCCGTTCTCCGTGACCGTCAGGATAGCGCAACCCGGGTCGACCACCAGCATGGCGATGACCGCTTGGCCCTCGCCCAACTGGATGCCACGCACGCCGTGGGCGCCACGCCCCATGGAACGGACCTCGCCCTCGCGGAAGCGGACGGCCTTGCCGGCGGAGCTGAACAGCAGGATGTCCTGCTCCCCATCGGTGATAGCCACGTCCACCAGTTGCTCGCCCTCGTGCAGGTCCAGGGCGATGATGCCCCGGGACAGGGGCCGGGAAAACTCCGGCAGGGGGGTCTTTTTGACCGTCCCGGCGCTGGTCGCCATGAAGACGAACCGCCCTTCATCATAAGCCTGGACCGGCAGGACGGCATGGATCCGTTCCCCCTCCCCCAAGGGCAGGAGGTTGACCATCGGCCGGCCGCGGGCCGTCGGCCCGGCCTGGGGCAGTTCGTAGACCTTGAGCCAGTAGACCTTGCCCAGGCTGGAGAAGCACAGGACGGTGTCATGGGAATGGGCGACGAAGAGTTTGTCGATGAAGTCCTCGTCCTTGGTCCCCGCCGCCGTGCGCCCCTTGCCGCCGCGCTTCTGGGCCTGATACTGGCTCAGGGGTTGCGCCTTGACATAACCGGCGTGGGAGAGGGTCACCACCACGTCCTCGGGGGTGATCAGGTCCTCCAGGGTAAGGTCGGCATGCGCCGCCTGGATCTCGGTGCGGCGCGGGTCGCCGTACTGGTCGCGGATGGCCACCAGTTCGTCGCGGATCACCGCCATGAGGTGCTCCGGGCTGGAGAGGATCTCCAGCAGCGCGGCGATGGCCGCCAGGATCTCCTCGTATTCCTTGATGATCTTGTCCTGCTCCAGGCCGGTCAGGCGGTGCAGGCGCAGGTCGAGGATGGCCTGGGCCTGGGCCTCGCTCAACCGGTAACCGTCCGCGCTCAGCCCCAGTCCCGCCTCCAGATCGTCAGGACGGCTTTGCTCCGCCCCGGTCCGCGCCAGCATGTCCGCCACCGCCCCGGGCCGCCAGACCCGGGCCAGGAGGCCGATCTTGGCGTCCGCCGGGCTGGCGGAGGCCTTGATGAGCGCGATGACCTCGTCGATATTGGCC
>SACH01000144.1 GCA_009928645.1 Gammaproteobacteria bacterium
TCCCGCACGCTGGCCTGACGGGCGATCTCCTCGGCCAGGTAGTCGAAGAAGCCCTGCCACTCGCCGCGATAGGCCATCTTGTTGAGCCGGTCGGCGATCACGTAGGTGCTGGGGCGGAACACCCCGACCTCGTCATAGGCGTCGCGCAGATAGCCGTACATCAACTGGCGCACGGTGCGGTTGGGGATCTTCAACAGCGGCCGCCCCTCGCGCTCGCCCGCGAAGCTGAGCAGCCCGAGGTAGTAGAGCAGCGAAACGAAGTTGTCCTGCCGCAGCAGCCCCTCGGCCGGGAAGCCGGTCTGGATCGCGGCGACCTCCTCGCCGGTTTCGATGATGCTGCGCAGGCGTGAGAAGTTGCCGTTCAGGCATGCGGCCCCTTCGGCGCTTGCAGCGCTTGCGGGCGCCGCCGCGCGATCGGCGAGCTGGCGGTCGATCTGCACCAAATGGCGCAGCTTGCCGTAGTCGATACGCACGTTGTGGTCGATCAGCTCCCGTGGCGGTTTGCCCGAGAAGACCAGCGACTGAAGATAATAGAGCGCCATGTCGCTGTTGACGATGGGCGCGAGACGCTCTTCATGGAAATGGTAGTGGTTGTACCAGTCATCGATGATGGCGCGATGAACCGCGAAATCCTGCCCGAAAGCATCAAACAGCCGCTCCATTTCCCCATGGGTAAAGCCAAGCAGGCTGCTGAAACGGGCATCCAGACTGATAGTGGTGCCGATATTGAACCCGCTGGTGACATCATCGAGCGTGATCGGTGACACCCCGGTGATGAAAAGCCGCGCCAGCCTGCTGCCGGTGCGCCCGACGGCCTCTTTGAGCAAGGCGAAGAAATCCCGGAAGAAGCCGCTGCTGTGGGTCAGCTCCCGATAGGCCTCGCGCCCGCCGTTGACCAGGAGGTGGTTGGCGAAGTTGTCGTATTCGTCGATGAAAAGGTAGAGCGACAACCCGAGCTTGCGCGATTCGCTGATCAGCCGCTCGAGACGCCGCGCCAGGCTGGGCTCGCTCATGACGGCCCGGGCGCTGCTCACGGGGATCCGCTCGGCGTGACGATCAAGGAAGTCGAGCAACAGAATTCGGGTGTGCGCCTCGAAAGACTCACGCACCTCGGCCGGCATGGAGCTGACCGCCGAGAAGTCGAAGCGCAGGCAGAGATACTGGCCTTTCTCAGCCGTCGGCTGCTGGTGAATCCAGGTGTCGGCGAACAACTCATCGAAGCGCTCGGCCCATCCGACGTCGTAGTAGCACTCCATCACCGATTGCAGCAAGCTTTTGCCGAAGCGCCGCGGACGGATCAGGAACAGAAAGCGCCCAGCCTGTTCGAGCAGTGGCAGGTAGTGGGTCTTGTCGACATAGTACTCATGCCCTTGGCGCAGCTTGATGAAATCCGCCACGCCGTAGGGGATGCGCCAGGGTTGGTCGGGGGCGTTCATACGTCCGGTGCTCCACATCGGTGATCAGTGATGTGACAGGATACCAAGCCCAGTTAGCGCCCGGCGCGGATGGCGTCGGTGTGGCGTTCACGCGAGCGGCTGGTGAGGAGCGCGTCGCCACCGCGCCCAGCGAGGTTCGGTAGGCCGCGCCGATCAACTCGGCATCGCGGACGCTCGTCTGGCCCGTTGTGTCGAGGGCCTGAGCGCCGCGCGACTCATGCCGGGAGCGTCTCCACCTCGAACCCGACCAGCGCGCGCCGCTCACGGCTGAACTCGATGCCGACTAGGTGGATCGGCAGACCCACGGCGCGGTATTTGTCGGCATAGCCCCGCGCCTTGATCTGCGCGAGCGCGGTGCCCTCGGGGGCCAGCTCGACGACCTTGAATTCGAACAGCCAGATCCGACCGTTGAAGCGCAGACGGAGGTCGAGACGACCATGGTGGCTGGCGTCCTCGGGCACCAGGTCGAGCCCCAGCGCGGCGAGGTGGCTGTAGAAGACGCTGGCGTAGTAGCCCTCGTACTGGGCGATGGGGTTGTTGCGATACCAGTCGCTGGGGATGGCGGCGAAGAGGCTGGCGATGTGCTGGCGTAGGGCGTCGAAATCGGCGGCGACCAGGACATCGTAGAGGCGACTGACGGCGCGCTCGGCCTGCATGGCGTCGCCCATCAGCCCCTTGAGCAGGGCGTCGTTGAGGGCGGTCTCGACTTCGAGATTGGGATAGCCCAAGCTGTACTCCCAACGCGCCCCGATCTGGCGCGAGCCGGTGAAGGTGAGATAGCCGGTCTGCCAGAGCAGCGCCTCGGAGGGCATGTTCTGCACATCGAAGGTGGAGATCAGGGCCTCGGAGGCCCGCACCTCGGCCAAGTCGGGGGTGAAATAGCCCCGCTCGGTCAGCACCTCGACCAGAAAGGTCGGCGTGCCGGTCTCGAACCACCAGGGGCGGAACTGGCGTGCGTCGAACAGCAGGAGCACATCGAAGGGGTTGTAGACCGCCTCCCCCGTCCAGTTGTAACCGTTGTACCAGACGCGGAGCTGCTCGCGGTCCAGGCCTTCAAGCTCGGGCGCGAAGACCCGGTCCAGGTCAGCCTCGGTATAGCCACAGATCGCCGAGTAACGGGCGTCGACAGTGATGTCCTTGAGATTATTCAGCCCGGAGAAGAGGCTCACCTTGCTGAATTTACTCACCCCGGTCAGGAAGGCGAAGCGGATGTGGGCATCGGAGTCCTTGATCACCGAGTAGAGGTTGCGCAGTCCGTCGCGCATGACCTTGGCGGTGGCGGGATCGGTCAGGTTGTCGAGGATCGGCTTGTCGTATTCGTCGACCAGCACCACCACGCGCTCGCCAGTGGCGGCATGGGCGCCTTCGATCAGTTCGCTGAAACAGCTGACGATGTCAGTGGTATCCCGACAGCGGACGCCGAGCGCGACCTGGTTGTTGTGCAGCAAGGCCAGGATGCGACGGTCGAGCTCGGCGCGATCCTGAATCACCCCGCCGCCAAAGCTCAGCCGAATCACTGGATAGCGCCGCGACCAGTCCCAGCGCTGCTCGGCCTCGAGCCCCTGGAACAGCATGGCATTGCCCTCGAACAATTCTGCCAGGGTGTCGAGAAAGAGCGATTTGCCAAAGCGTCGTGGGCGGGAGAGGAAGTAATGCGTGCCTTCATCAATCAGCCGTAAGGCAAAGCCGGTCTTGTCAACGTAATAGTGATCCCCCTCACGGATCTTGCGGAAGGTCTGAATACCAATGGGCAGCTTTGATCGGCGCATGGCATGGGTCCGTGAGTCGGGTCGTAGGCGATTGGAATCGCGATCGATCAAGCGACATGCTAGCACGGCAACCCATCGCCGGACCCAAGCGCCAGACAAGGTCTTCGACCCGCCCACCGCCCGCCAGACGCGAAAGCCGGACGAGGAACAGAAGTCCGCTATATTTAAGTTGATGCTGATTAACTAACATACTCGTTAACCGAAGATGCCGGAAGGTCTGCCGGTCACCCGGATCAGGCCATGCCCTCCGTCTTAGTCAGGTAAAGATCATGTTCCGCCTTCGTCCAGTGCAGGCCCGCTGGTTCGAGATCTACGTCCCCCACGACCAGACGGTGCGCACCACCGAGATCCTGGCCCGCACCGGGGCGGTGGAACTGGAAACGGACCCGCGGCTGGCGGCGGGCCCGGACACGCATCGACTGGGTTACTTCGTCCGGCGCGGGCGGGAGCTGATCGCCCGCCATCAGGACGACCTACCCCCCGCCCGGGATCGGCCCGGCGCCCTGGTCGGCAACCCCGTCCATCTCGCCAACCAGGCCCTGCACCGGCTGCGGGTCTGGAGCGCCCGCCTGGAATTCCTCCAGGAGCAACTGGAGGAACGCCAGGGGGAGCGGGACGATCTGCGTTACCTGGACGAGGCCCTGCGGGCCATGCGCCGGGATGGCCTGGACCCGGACGGTCTGTTCAACCAGACCCGCTTTCTGTGCAAATGCCTGTTCGTCTGCCCCAAAACCAGCCGCCTGGAAACAGCCGAACTCGCCGGGCCGACCGTCCTGGTGGTGGCCGGTCCCCGTCACGACTTCCGGATTCTGCTGGGCATGGCGGATGATCGCACCCTCATCCAGCACCTGGTGGTCGAACAGGGTTGCGACCAGGTCGGCATCCCCCCCTGGCTGACCGGGGATCTGGATAATCGCATCCGCCTGATTCACGCCCACCTCAAGCAAGTGGAACAGGAGATCGGCTCCCTGGAAAAGGGTGCGCGGGCGCTGCGGGCCGATCCGGCCATCGCCGCCGCCCGGGCCGATCTCGATACCTTGAGTTGGTATCTGGACAAAGCGGCCCGCCACCTGGGCGGTCAGGAAATCTGCCATGTCACCGGCTGGACCACGGCTGAGGACCCCGATCGCCTCCAGGCCACCCTCTGGGCGGCGGGCATCGAGGTCGTGGTGCGCTATCCCGCCCCGCCCTTCGCGGCGGCGCCCCCGGTCACCACCCTGCAAAGCTGGTGGGCCCAGCCCTTCCGCCCCCTGCTCATGCTCTGGGGGACCCCCGACCGCCAGGAGGTGGACCCGAGCGGCCTCCTGGCCCTGCTGGTGCCCCTGCTGTTCGGTTACATGTTTCCTGACCTGGGCCATGGGCTGCTGCTGGTCCTGTTCGTTCTGATCCTGGGCCAGCGCTGGCCCGAGATCCGCTTCCTGCTGCCCTGCGGCCTCTCGGCCATGGCCTTCGGCCTGGTCTTCGGCGACGTCTTCGGCTTCGACGACCTGATCCCGGCCCTCTGGCTCAAACCCCTGGACGCGCCCCTTATCGTCCTGGCCGTGCCCCTAGCCTTCGGCGTTGGCCTCCTGATCCTGGGCCTGGTCTTCGCCGGCTTCGAGGCGAAGTGGAACGACGAGCTCGCCCCCTGGCTGGCGATGGACCTGGCCGTCCTGGTGCTCTACGTGGCGCTCCTGGCCGCCCTGGCCTGGCCACCCGCCCTGGGAATCGCCGCCCTGGCCTTGGTTCACTTCACCACCGGCACCCTCTGGCAGTGCCGTCGCCAGGGCCTGGCCGCCCTGGCCGCGTCCCTGGGACGGCTGCTCTACAGCCTCTTCGAGCTCCTGCTCAACACCTTGTCCTTCGCCCGGGTCGGGGCCTTCGCCCTCGCCCACGCCGCCTTCTCCCACACCATCATGACCCTGGCCCAAGGGATGGCTGACCCCCTGAGCTGGTGGCTGGTGGTCATCCTGGGCAATGTCTTCGCCGTGGTCCTGGAGGGCCTGGTGGTGTTCGTCCAGACCACCCGCCTGGTGCTGTTCGAATTCTTCGTCCATTTCCTGCGCGCCGAGGGGCGACTCTTCCGGCCCGTGGCGGGGCCGGCCTCGCCACGGGCGGGCCGGTGCGGTTGAGAGCGGGGGCCCCTGTATCTCCGTGGCATTTCAGTTCAAGGCCTATCAAGGGAGGGTCGGGTGGCGTCTGGCGGGGGTGTCAACCGCAGGGATGCGGTTGTCAAGCCTACAGGGAGGTATTGACGGCGTCCCCCGCCAGACGCCACCCGACCCGGTCGAGCTCATAGGTAATGGGGTGAGAGGTGTAGATGATGAGCGAATCCTGGTACCGACTGGGAGTGGACGAGGCCCTGGCCGCCGTGGAGACCTCCGCCGAGGTGGGGCTGACCCCCGCGGCGGTGGCCACCCGGCGGGCGCGCCAGGGCTGGAACGAGATCGCCTTCCAGCGGACGCCGGCCTGGCTGCGCCTGCTGCGGCAGTTCAACGACCCCATGGTCATCATCCTGCTGATCACCGCCGCCATTACCGGCATCCTCACCGCCCTAGGCAGCCACATGCTTCCCGACACCCTGGTCATCCTGGGGGTGGTGGTGCTCAACGCCGTGCTCGGCTTCTTCCAGGAGGGCAAGGCCGAGGGGGCCCTGGAGGCCCTGCGCAGCCTGATGGTGCCGGAATGCCAGGTGCTGCGCGGCGGGGATCTGCTGCGCCTCCCCTCCCGGGAACTGGTGCCGGGGGACATCGTCCTGCTGGAGAGCGGCGACAAGATCCCCGCCGACCTGCGGTTCCTCGACACCCGCAACACCCATGTCGACGAGTCCTCTCTCACCGGCGAATCGGTGCCGGTGCAGAAGACCACCGCCCCCCTCACCGGTGACCACCTGGTCCCCGGCGATCAGAAGAACATGGGCTTCTCCGGCACCTATCTCACCCAAGGCACCGCCAAGGGCCTGGTCGTCGCCACCGGCGCCGGCACCGTCTTCGGCCGTATCGCCGGTCTGGTCCAGGAGGCGGCGGACATGGTCCTCGCCGATGACAACTTCGCCACCATTGTCAACGCCGTGGAGGAGGGCCGCCACGCCTGGACCAATCTCGAAAAGGCCATCCTCTATACCCTGCCGACCAACGCCGCCCAGGCCCTGCTAATCATGGGCGCCATCCTCCTCGCCAGCAGCGTGCCCGTCTTCGCCGCCCGCTTCGTCCTGGAGCCGGTGCAGATCCTGTGGATCAACCTGCTCGACTCGGTGCTGCTCACCCTGCCCTTGATGATGGAGCCCAAGGAGCCCGGCCTGCTGACGCACCCGCCCCGGGATGCCCAGGC
>SACH01000712.1 GCA_009928645.1 Gammaproteobacteria bacterium
CGTCAAGGATGGTCTTGCGATAGTCGTCCACCACCTCCACCGGGCGCAGACGACGACCATCCCGCCAGTAGCGCTGGGCCAGCTCGGCGATGATCCGCAGTAGTCCCAGATCGCGGCGGATGACCGGCTCGATACCGGGGCGGACCACCTTGACCACCACCTGGCGGCCGTCCTTGAGGCGGGCGCTGTGGACCTGGGCGATGGAGGCCGAGGCTAGGGGCCGTTCGTCGAAGTCGTCCAGGAAGGCCTCGATGGGCTTGCCCCAGGCCTTCTCGATGATGGCGCGGGCCTGGGGGCCGGGAAAGGGCGGCACCCGGTCCTGAAGCTGTGCCAGCTCGTCGGCCAGGTCCGGCGGTAGCAGGTCGCGCCGGGTAGAGAGGATCTGGCCAAATTTGACGAAGATGGGGCCCAGTTCGATAAGGGCCTCGCGGATGCGCGCCGGATAGGGCTTGGGATGGGCGCGGCGGTGCCAGTACCAGGGGGAGAGGTAGGACAGGAAATAGATGGGCCGGAACAGATGGGTGGCGAGCAGGACCTCGTCGAGCCCATGGCGCACCAGCACCAGGCTGATGTGGATCAGCCGCCAGAGGCGAAAGGCCTTGGTCAGCATGGCGGCCTCATTCCGAGCGGCTAAGATTCGCCGCTGACTGGCTGGAGCCAGTGGCGCAGGCGCGCGACCCGCGCGGCCAGGCGTTCGCCATCGTCGCGCAACCCGTCGACCGCGGCGAGGAATGCCTCGAGCTCGTAACGGCTGGGCAGCAGCCGGACCTCTTCCTGGAGGTATTCCCTGAGGTCCCGGCCCAGGGTGTCGACGGAGCGTTCACCCCAGCGGCCGACGGCCCGCGCCCGCTGGCCCAGGGCATGGGCAAGGGGGTCACCCGTCAGGCGGGCGAGTTGCTCCTCCCAGTCGATCTCCAGGCCCGCCAGGGAGGCGCCGAAGCGGTGGGCGAGGGCGGTGTCGCCCTCGATCTCCACTTGGCCGGCGAATAGGGCGTCTTCCTGGCGGTGGCTGAGGCCCATGGCCGCCAGGGCCAGGGGGGTGCCGCGCAGCAGGCAGTCGGGGGCGGCGTCGTAAGCGGCGAAGAGTTGCAGGCCGCCCGCGCCGGGGATGAAATAAAGGCGGTTGCCAAAGCCCTTGAACTCAAAAGCGACGATACGCCCCGCCAGCGGTGCCAGCCGGGCCGCACCCTCCGGGTCCAGGGCCAGGAGCCGGTTGATGGTGGCCTCCAG
>SACH01000713.1 GCA_009928645.1 Gammaproteobacteria bacterium
TTGAGCCCGAGGTTGAACAGCCGCCAGTGGAAGCCGGCGCCGAGGTCCCGGTCCGGGTTGTAGCTGACCATGAGCTCGGGCTCGTAGTTGGTCTCCCGGAAGGGCTTCGACATGTCTTCGTTGTAGAGCTGCCACTGGTTCTGCTGGGTGTAGGCCGCCCAGACGCCGAAGCGGCGGTCATCCGTGGCCCAGAGGCGGAACTTGAAACTGAGCTGGAAGCGGGCCTCGACATCGTCGACGGTCAGATCCTCGGGGGGGAAGATCGGGGTGAAGGGATGCTCGTTGGGATTGTCGGACCAACGGGCGAAGAGGAGGTAATTGGGTCGGTAGAGATTGATGCCGTAGCGCGCTGAGTCGGGGCTCAGGGCCCAGGCAGTGGTCAGCAGCGAACTGACGGGCTTGGCCTCCGCCGCCGCGGCCTGTCCCGCCGTTGCATCCTGCTGGGACGTGGCGGCAACCGGGGTCGCCGGCAAGGTCATGGGTTGGGCGGTAGCGCCCCGCGCTGGCGGCTGGCTCGTGGCAACGGCGGCCCCGGGGCGGGAGCCGGCGGACTTGTCCGCCTGGGCCGCGGCCCGGTCATAACAGGTCAGGCGCGCCTGGTCACCGACGATGGCGGCGCAGGACGCAAAATCCCCGGCCAGGGCCTGGCCGGGGACGAGGATGGACAGGCCCAGACCAAGACCCAGCAAGGGTGCCAGGGTTAGGCGAGGACGAAATCCAAGGAAAGGCGTCAGGAAATTTTGCATGTCAGAAGGAGCCAAAAAGGGTGCCCAGGACGATCACGGCCACCAGCGCCACCAGCGCGCCGAGGATGCCGACCATGACAATGTCCAGGTAACTATCGCGGTGGGTGACGCCGCACACGGCGAACAGGGTCACCACGGCGCCATTGTGCGGCAGGCTGTCCAGGGTGCCGGAGGCGATGACGGCGACCCGGTGGAGGAGCCCCGGGTCCATGCCGATGGCCGTGGCCATTTGCAGATAGGTGGCGCCCAGGGACTCCAGGGCGATGGTCATGCCGCCGGAGGCGGACCCGGTGAGGGCCGAGAGGATGGTGGTGCTCACCGCCAGGGACACCAGGGGCCCCCCCTCGATGCTCAGCACCCAGTCCCGCACCAGTTCGAACGCCGGCAGGGCGGCGACCACGGCGCCGAAACCCACCAGGCTGGCCACGCTCAGGGCCGGCAGCACGGAGGCATTGGCGCCGGCATCCATGCTTTCCCGGATGT
>SACH01000714.1 GCA_009928645.1 Gammaproteobacteria bacterium
ACTTGGCATCCAGGATCAATTGCGCGCCATGGTCGCCCTGTCCACCGGCAAGGTGCCGGGCGCCACGGACCTGTCGGCCCCGGAACGCGCCACGGCGGCCTGGCTGGCGGCCAGCCTGCCGCTGACCCATCGCGTCTACAGCCGCATCCCTCAGGGCAATGGCGGCTGGTCCGGGGTGTCGCGCGACGATCCCATTACCGCGGCCGCGCACCTCGACGGCGAGAGCGTGCGCGATGCCTTGCTGCTGGAGCTGGGCTACGGGCGCCAATTCATCAATGCCCGGCCCGCGGACGCCTTTAGCGATCTGGGGGTGCAATGGGGAGCGTTACGCGCCACCGATGGCGACCAGGGCTATTTTGACTCGACCCCCGCGGCCTGGGCGCGTCGCGTGCGGCATTTCATCGACAGCAAGGCGGCCCTCGCCCGCGCCCAGTACCTGCTGGGCAGTGCCGCCTGGCTGACCCCCAAGACGCCGGGGGACAAGGCCGGGGTGATGGCGGAGATTACCCGCCTGGGGCTGGCGACCCCGGAGCAGTTCGAGCAGGGTCTGGAGCGGCATTTCAGCCTGACCGCCCCGCTGAAAAAGGAGGTGCAGGGCGGCGCACCCAGTCGCGAGGACCTGATCGCGGGGACGCGCGGCCTGGATGACCTGGTTCTCTACCGGCTGGTCGGTTCGCTGAATCAGGCCAAGGTGCATACCTTAGCCGGCGAGGTGAAGGCCCTTCATGGCCAACTCCGCCAGGCGCTCACGGGCCTGGACCCCAAGGACGCCACCTACTGGACGGCCTTCCGTCAGGCCCTGGACGCCACGGGCTGGCAGGAGGTTAAGGTCAACTCGGCCTTTAATCGCAAGCAGGTTTTTGCCCTGCAAGCCCCGGGGGGCGGCCTGGTGGAACTGGGGCTGCGCTCATTTGCCAATGCCAGCCCGGTGTTTGCCTTCCCCGGCGAACCGCGGACCTACCTGCACCGTGGCCCGGAACGGCTCAGTGCGATCAGCCACTACCTGGAAACGCTGGGCGTGCTGCGCACCCCGACCCCGAACGAGGTGGCGGCGGCGCAGCCCAAAGAAAAGCGCCCGGCGCCGGAACGCGCCCCGGTCGCCTACGCGCCGGTGGCTCAGGCCAAACGCCGCCAGTCGCCCCAGGAGTTTTACGGGCGCGCCACCCCGGCGGAGGTCGACAGCGGCGCCAAGACAATTCGCACCCTGATGCGCCAGGATCTCAAGCGC
>SACH01000715.1 GCA_009928645.1 Gammaproteobacteria bacterium
GTCGATCTACGGCGGCAACCTGCCCACCACCCCCTACGCCGTCAACCCCGAGGGACGGGGGCCAAGCTGGAACAATTCCCTGTTCGAGGACAACGCCGAATTCGGCCTGGGTCTGCGGCTGGCGGTGGATAAGCAGACCGACCAGGCCCGGGAGCTGGTGCGGCGCCTGGCCGGCCAGATCGGTGGCGAACTGGCCGCTGGGTTGCTGGGCGCCGACCAGTCCAGCGAGGCCGGCATATTCGCCCAGCGGGAGCGCATCGCCGCCCTCAAGGCGCGGCTGGCGACCCTCGACCTCGCCGAGGCCCGGCAGCTTGCCGGCCTGTGCGAGCACCTGGCGCGGCGCAGCGTCTGGATCATCGGTGGTGACGGCTGGGCCTACGACATCGGCTATGGGGGCGTCGACCACGTCCTGGCCTCCGGCCGGGACGTCAACCTGCTGGTCCTCGACACCGAGGTCTATTCCAACACCGGCGGTCAAACCTCCAAGGCCACCCCCCTGGGGGCCGTCGCCAAGTTCTCCGCGGGCGGCAAGCCGACCTTCAAGAAGGACCTGGCGATGATGGCCATGGCCTACGAGAACGTCTACGTCGCTCAGGTTGCCTTCGGCGCCAAGGATGTCCAGACCATCCGCGCCTTCCTCGAGGCCGAGTCCTACCCCGGCCCCTCGCTGATCATCGCCTACTCGCCCTGTATCGCCCACGGCGTGGACCTGTCCCACAACCTGCGGCAGCAGGACCTGGCGGTGGAATCCGGCCATTGGCCCCTGTTCCGCTATGACCCGCGCAAGGCCGCCGCCGGCGAGAACCCCCTGCACCTGGACTCCAAGCCGCCGAACCTGCCCTATCGGGACTTCATCGGCACCGAGACGCGCTTCAGCGTCCTCGCCAAGACCCACCCGGAGGACGCCGAGCGCTTTCTGCGCCTGGCCCAGAAGCACGTCGAGACCCGTTTCCGCCTCTATGAACAACTGGCCCACCTGGCGGTGGCCAAACAGGAGTGACGGACGCCCGTCGGGCCTGGATACGACACAGGCCCCCTCCACCTGGCGGTGGCCAGACCGGCGTGATGACGGCAGCCTGGGTCCGACCGCCAGCCGATCACGCCCCAGCACGCCACCCTTGCCCGCCATCCCTTGATTGAGAGAGCGTTCCCATGGATCTGTGCACCCAGTATCTCGGCCTCGACCTGACCAGTCCCCTGGTCCCGTCCGCCTCGCCCCTGAGCCGC
>SACH01000716.1 GCA_009928645.1 Gammaproteobacteria bacterium
GACGTCTGCGAGGACGTGCGCCGCATCACCTACGTCACCCAGACCCCCCTGCTGGTGGACGCCGACACCGGCATGGGCCCCAGCGCCTTCAACATCGAGCGCACCGTGCGCGACCTGATGCGCGCCGGCGCCGCCGGCTGCCACATCGAGGACCAGGTCCAGGCCAAGCGCTGCGGCCACCGCCCGGGCAAGGCCATCGTCTCCCAGGGGGAGATGGTCGACCGCATCAAGGCCGCCGCCGACGCCGCCCGCGACGACTTCGTCATCATGGCCCGCACCGACGCCCTGGCGGTGGAGGGCTTCCAGTCCGCCATCGACCGCGCCTGCGCCTGTGTCGAGGCCGGGGCGGACATGATCTTCCCCGAGGCCATGACCCAGCTCGACCAGTACCAGCAATTCGTCCAGGCCGTGGGCGTGCCGGTGCTGGCCAACATCACCGAATTCGGCTCCACCCCCCTCTTCACCACCCAGGAGCTGGGCGGCGTCGGCGTCGGCCTGGTGCTCTACCCCCTGTCCGCCTTCCGCGCCATGAACCAGGCCGCCCTCAAGGTCTTCCAGGCCATCCGCCGCGACGGCACCCAGCAGGGGGTGGTGGACCTGATGCAGAGCCGGATGGAGCTCTACGACTACCTGGGCTACCACGCCTTCGAGCAGAAGCTCGACGCCCTCTTCGCCGGAGGCGGGGCGGACTGAGACCCCGGCCTGGCTTTAATGCCCACTGCATTGCAGCTTTCAATTAGGCCAGGAGGGCGAGAGAGGGTCGGGTGGCGTCTGGCGGGGGTGTCGCCAGCAAGGAAGCTGGCGGCAAGCCTACAGGGACGTATTCACGGCGTCCCCCGCCAGACGCCACCCGACCCGACCCGACCCGACCCGACCCGGAACGTACCCTTTTCGTCGCCGCTGACGGCGCCACCGCGTGGACCCGTCAGCCGAACCTGAGGCCAGACCTCACACCAGCACCATTGGAGTAACACCATGAGCGAGCAACCCGCGGCCCCCAAGGTCAAGAAATCCGTCGCCCTGTCCGGCACCGCCGCCGGCAACACCGCCGTCTGCACCGTCGGGCGCACCGGCAACGACCTGCACTACCGGGGCTATGACATCCTGGAATTCGCCGACCTCGCCGAGTTCGAGGAGATCGCCTACCTGCTGATCCACGGCGACCTGCCCAACCGGGGCCAGTTGGCGGAGTACAAGCGTCACCTCCAGTCCCAGCGCAACCTGCC
>SACH01000145.1 GCA_009928645.1 Gammaproteobacteria bacterium
CGGGCCAACGCCCTACCTGTTCGCCCTGAAGAACGACGAGACCGAGCCGGTGCGTACCTATGCCCTGCACCGGATGATCCGGGCGCGGGCGCGGCTGGGTGAGCCGGGGCGCAAGGCCGCTGGTTTTGATCTTGACCGGGTGATCGCCAGCGGTCAGGTCGACTTCGGCCGCGGCCAGGTGATCGACCTGGAGCTACGGGTGCGGGGTTACCCGGTGGATGTGCTGCGGGTCTGTCCCATCACTCCGACACAACGCATGGAGGACGAACCGGCGGACTCCCCCTTCCTCGCGCGGGTGCGGGTCCAGGTGCCGGAGACTGGCGCCCTGTTGCGCTGGCTGCTGGGGCTGGGGGATAACGTCGAGGTGGTGGCCCCGGCCGGGCTGCGCCTGGTCATGCGCGAGCAGACGCTGAAGGCGGCTGGGCATTATGCGCGACTGAAGGTACTTGATGAGGATGGGGGGAAACAATCATAACCGGGTCAGGACCCTTGGCAGGCAACCGCACCCCAAAACGGAGTAAGCTAGGTTTTCCGGAAGTATCGGAAGGAAATACACCTTGACCGATCCACTCTATGTCCTGGGCAGGTATGACATCTAAAAACCTGGGCATGGACAAGGCAACGTAAGCTCTGGGGGGAGCTGACACCGTGGGAGACACCGGCAATCTGACCGCACGCCTGCATGATCTGGCCGCGGATGTCGCCAGCCTGCATAGCCAGCTCATCCTGCTGGTTGCGCCACCCGGCAGCGGCAAGACCGCCCTGCTAGGGGCCTATGCCAACCAGCGCGGGGCACCGGTACTCGCCGTCGGCGCTAGCCTGGGCGCCGCTCTGGCGGCCCTGCCGCGTAAGCAGCGCCCCTTGCAAGCTGGGACCCTGCTCCGGGAGCTGGCGGCGCCCCTGGCTGGCGGAAAGCTGCCCCTGCTGCTAGATAACCTAGAACTCCTCTTTGATGCCAGCCTCAGGCTAAACCCTATTCTGTTACTCAAGAACCTGGCCAGGGGCCGGGTCGTGGTCGCGGCCTGGCCGGGTGAAGTGCGCCAGACAACACATGGAACCCGATTGATTTATGCCCGCCGTGGTCATCCCGAATACCGCGAGGAGGGTGTCGAAGGACTGTTTACCCTTGCTATCACCCGACCAGGTCTTTGATACAACCAAGCACGTACGAAAAAAACGCTTATCAACCGCCAGGGAATCACCATGCGCTACCGGGACCTGATCCAGTTCGAACCCATCCAGGCCGTTATTCAACTGCTCGACGCCAACCGGCCAGAGGAGGCGCAAAAGCTGGTCGCCACCTATGTGATCTCGGACGAGATGGCGCAGCGGCTTGCCAAGGTCCTCATTCCCCAGCTTTCTTTTGATGCGACGGTGGACCACAAGGGCCTGCTGGTGGTCGGCAACTATGGCACAGGCAAGTCGCACCTGATGTCGGTGATGTCCCTAATAGCCGAGGATGCGTCCTACCGGCCCCTGGTGCGTCATCCTCAGGTAGCCGCGGCGGCCGAGGCCATTGCCGGCCGTTTTAAGGTCCACCGCATCGAGATCTCCAGCAAGATGTCCCTGCGGGAGATCATTATCGACGAACTGCATCCCTTCCTCGAACGGCAGGGGGTCGCCTTCCGCTTCCCCCCCGCCGACCGGGTGGTCAACAACAAGGCCGCCTTCGAGGACATGATGACCGCCTTCCATGCCGTTTACCCGGACCAGGGCATCCTGGTGGTGGTGGACGAGTTACTAGACTTCCTGCGCTCGCGCGACGACCACGCCCTGGTGCTGGACCTGTCATTCCTGCGCGAGATCGGTGAGGTGTGCAAGCACCTGCGCTTCCGTTTCGTCGCCGGCGTCCAGGAGGCGGTATTCGATAGCAGCCGCTTCCAGCACGTCGCCGACAGCCTGCGGCGGGTCAAGGATCGTTTCAGCCAGGTTTCCATCGTGCGCCAGGATGTCAGTTTCGTGGTCGCCGAGCGGCTGCTGAAAAAGACCGTCGATCAGCAGGCTAGCATCCGGAACTATCTCGCTCCCTTCACCCCTTGCTATGACCGGATGAACGAGCGCCTGGATGAATACGTGCGGCTCTTTCCAGTTCATCCGGATTACCTCGACACCTTTGACCGGCTGGTCTTCGCCGAGAAACGTGGCGCCCTGGAAACCCTCCGTGATCAGATTCAGGTCCTGCTGGACCACGAGGTGCCGGAGACTTGGCCCGGCCTCTTGGCCTATGACCTTTATTGGGACACGCTGTCAGGCAATGCCGCGCTTCACGCCGACCCGGCTATCGGGCCAGTCATCAAGGTCGCTGGGGTTCTGACAAGTCGCGTCCAGCAGGCTTTCCCCCTTGCCCCCTATAAACCAATGGCTCAGCGCATCATCGCCGCCTTAGCGGTACAACGCTTGGCTACCGGCGGCGACATTTACGTCCCGATCGGCCCGACGCCAGCCGAACTGCGGGACGGTCTCTGCCTCTATCATGCCGCTACCGCAAACATGGGTGGTGAGCCTGCCCATAATTTGCTGATGGCAGTGCAAACCACCCTGCGCGAGATCCTTAAAACCGTCAACGGTCAATTCCTCTCTCGTGCCTCTGGCACCGATCAGTACTACCTGGACCTGAAGAAGGATATCGACTACGACGCCCAGATCGATACGCGTGCCGAGTCCCTGGCGGATAGCGCTCTGGACCGCGCCTATTTCAGCGCCATCCGCCAACTCATGGAGCGCACCGACGAGAGCACTTACGTCACCGGCTTTCAAATCTGGCAGTATCAGATCGAATGGCTGGAGCGGCGGGTCGAGCGCACCGGCTACCTCTTCTTCGGCACCCCCAATGATCGCCCCACCGCTCAGCCGCCGCGGGATTTCTACCTCTACTTCCTCCAGCCTTTCGCCCCGCCGCGCTTCCGCGACCAGCAACAGGGCGACGAGGTCTTTTTTCGCCTCAAGGGGCTGGACGAGGACTTACGCGGTCATATCGCCGTCTATGCCGCCGCCCAGGACCTGGCCGCCCTCGCTACCGGCAACGCCAAGGCGGTCTATCTGGCCAAGGCCGACCAGGCGCTGCGGGATATGGGCAAGTGGCTGCGCGAGAAGCAGATGACGGCCATCGAGGTTACCTATGCCGGTAGGACGCGCAAGCTCCAGGACTGGCTGAAGGGAGTCAATCTGCGTGATAAGGCCCACCTGAGCCAGGATGACCGGGTCAACTTCCGTGACGTGGTCAACGTGGTCGCTGGCCTAACCCTCGGCCAGCACTTCGCCGACCTTGCTCCGGAGTACCCCAGCTTTCCGTACCTGGTTACCGAACTCAATCGCAAACAGCTCGTCATCACCGCCCTGCGTTGGCTGGCCGGCGGTCCCCGCACACGGGAGGCCGTTGCCCTGCTCGATGCCTTGGGTCTGTTGGAGGGCGACCGCATCAGTCCGCTGGCCTCGCCTTATGCCCGCCAGGTGCTAAGCCTGCTCCAGGCCAAGGGCCAAGGCCAGGTCCTCAACCGGGCCGAGCTGCTTAGCGGCGAGCCGGGCAGCGACAACGAATACTTCGCCCCCCGCGGTGCCCGCCTGGAACCCGATCTGCTGGTGGTGGTGCTGGGCGCGCTGGTGTATGCGGGGCACATCGTGTTCACGATCGTCGGGGACAAGATCGACGCCAGTAGGGTCAAGCTGCTCGGGGAACGCAGCCTGGAAGACCTCAAGACCTTCCGCCACCTCGAAGCCCCGCGGGAACTCAATGTCGAGGTGCTACGTGCCCTCTTTGAGCTGCTGGGTTTGGCGCCCGGCAATGCCCAGATGGTGGCGCAAGGCCAGGAGGAACCGCTCAGGCAACTCCTGGAAGCGGTCACCGCGATGATTAATCGCGTGGTACTGGCGGGGACCGACCTCAAGGCGCGGCTGACCTTCTGGGGTCAGGTTCTGCTGAGCGACCTTGCCTTGCAGGACCGCCAGCAACAGCTTGGCGGTCTCAAGACCTTCCTGGAGGGGCTGACACCCTACAACACGCTGGGTAAGCTGCGGAATCTGCGCGTCTCCCTTGACGACATCTCAGCGCAAACCCGGCACCTGGCGACGCTGGAACAAGTCGAACAATGGCGGGCGCTGGTGGCCGACCTGGGTGCTCAAGCCGCCTACCTGTCCCAAGCGGAGTTGGTATTGCCCCCGGATCATCCCTGGATTGATCAGGCAAAGGCCAGGCGCCAGGACCTGCTCGCCAAGTTGACCGGGGAAGGTGCCCCGACCCAGGCCAACGCCTACCGCCAGTCGCTCCACCACCTCAAGCAGGACTACCTCCGTGCCTACGTCGCCCTGCATGGCAAGGCCCGGCTGGGGGTGGTGGAAGGCCGGACCCGCACCGCCATGCTCAAAGACCCGCGGCTGGCGGCCCTGCGCACCCTGGCCGGCATCCCCCTGATGCACCTCAGCCAGCTCAGGGCCTTCGAGGACAAACTGGACCGGCTCAAGAGCTGCGCCAGCCTGGTGGAGACCGACCTGGCCGCCAGCCCCACCTGCCCCCACTGCGGCTACCGCCCGGTTAATGCCCAGGGTGAGCTGCTGCCCGCGGCCACCGTCCTCCAAGCCCTGGACGAGGAACTGGATGCACTGCTGGACAATTGGCGGCAAATTTTGTTGGCAAACCTGGAGGCACCCGTTATTCAGGATCATTTCCCACTGCTTAAGACTGGCCATCGCGTCCTGGTCGAGGAGTTTCTGCGCACCCGCCGCCTGCCAGAACCCGTCACCGCTAGCTTCGTCGCCGCGGTGCAGGAGGCCCTGTCGGAACTGGAGCCAGTAACGGTCACCGCGGCGGAGATTCGCCAGGCCCTGCTGAGCGGGGGCTCGCCGGCCATGCGGGATGAGTTGCAGAAGCGCTTCGAGGGCTACCTGGCGGAGCGCTGCCACGGAAAGGATGCCAGCAAGCTGCGGTTTTTGGTCGAGTAAGGGCCTGGTGGCTGGCGGCCAGAGTTGGCTAGCTGGCGTTTAGGGTTGAAGATTTCTGGCGCCCAGGTCTTGGCGGCTAGGGCTCATCGCCCGCCTGGGGGGGCTCGCCGGTGGTGCGGTTCATCAAGCGGTCGAAGGCTTCCAGATTGGCGCGGGCCTGGCGTTCGGCGAAATAGGACTCGGCCTCGATCATGGCCAGTTTTTCGGCCACGGCGATACTGACGAACTGGTTGATGCTCACCCCCTCTTTTTTGCTCAGGCGCTCGACGCCGGCGCGGATGGAACGTGGCAGGCGAAGGGGGTAGGTACTCAGTTCACTCATGGAGTTTTTTCTCCACCTATGGAGATCAGGAAGGGGCCGGGTGGCGACACCATCAATCCAAACTTGGCCGCCGCGGCATGAAAATGGCGGACATTGAAGCTCAGCAAGGCATCCGCGCGGGCGTTCACGGCCGCCTCCAGAACCAGCTCATCCGCTGGGTCATGCAACTGGGGTCGCCAAAGATAATGAATGGGCACGGGTTGGATCAGCGAGGCCAGGGCGTCCAGAAAGATCCCGACATCGGTCAGGGTTAGCCCCGCGGCTTCCAGATGCCTTTGCCGGCTGCAGACCGCCTCGTACTCGACGAAGAGGCTCACGCTGGCGGCCAGGGTGATACGACCCCGCCGCGCACGGCGCAGGAGTTCCGCCGCGGCCCCGGTGGGACTGCGCAAGGCCGCCACCACGACATCGGTGTCAAGCACCAGTTTCATAGGAGGATGGTATCACCTATGATGAGATGGTCCAGTGGAAAATACTTATAATCTTGGGCAATGCTCAACTCAAGCTCCTGGGTAGTAGTCATGGAAAAAATCAACCCATCGTCATGGGCGGTGGCGGCATGAGCGACCTTTTCCAGGACCAGCAGCCCAAGGACGCCGGCCCCGTCGAATGCCTCGGCCAGACCTTCCCCGATGACCAGGCTCGCCGGGACCATTACCGGGCCCTGCTGGCAGAAAAGCTCTGGGACCCGGACTTCCGCCGGCAGGAAGGCTTTCCCCAGGGCACCGACGCGGCCATCCTGGCGATTTCCGACCCGCCCTGGTACACCGCCTGCCCCAACCCCTGGCTGGCGGATTTCGTCGCCTGTTACGGCAAGCCCTATGACCCGGCGGCACCCTATGCCCGGGAACCGCTGGCGGTCGATGTGGCGGTGGGCAAGACCGACCCGATCTACAAGGCGCATTCCTATCACACCAAGGTGCCGCACCTGGCCATCGTCCCGTCCATCCTCCACTACACGGAACCGGGGGATCTGGTGCTGGACGGTTTTGCCGGATCCGGGATGACCGGGGTGGCCGCCCAGTGGTGCGGGACCGCGCCCGGTGCTTACCGCTACGAACTGGAAACGGCCTGTAAGAAGGAAGGCCGGCCCGCCCCCCGCTGGGGTACGCGGCGGGTGGTGCTCAATGATCTGTCACCGGCCGCGACCTTCATCGCCGCCAACTACAACCTGCCTTTTGATCTCCAGGAATTCGCGGAGGCGGGCCGGCAACTGCTCCGGGAAGTGGAG
>SACH01000717.1 GCA_009928645.1 Gammaproteobacteria bacterium
GCTGAAGCGGATGGGCGGGGTGAGGAGGATGTTCTCGTCGGAGCCGGCGGCGCGGATGTTGGTGAGCTGCTTGGCCTTGAGGGGGTTGACGGTGAGGTCATTGTCGCGGGCGTGGATGCCCACCACCTGGCCCTCGTAGACCTCCTCGCCGGGGCTGACCAGCATCCGGCCACGCTCCTGGAGGTTGAAGAGGGCATAGCCCAGCACCTTGCCCTGGCTGTTGGAGATCATGGCGCCGTTGCGCCGCGGGGCGATGCCGCCGGGATTGGCGGGGCCATAGTGGTCGAAGACGTGGTACTTGAGGCCAGTGCCGGAGGTCAGGGTCATGAACTCGGTCTGGAAGCCGATGAGGCCGCGGGAGGGGATCTCATAGTCCAGGCGCACCCGGCCCTTGCCATCGGGGACCATGTCCTGGAGCTGGCCGCGGCGCTCGCCCAGGGCCTGCATGATGGCACCCTGGCTGGACTCCTCCATGTCGACGGTGAGCTGCTCATAGGGCTCGCAAATGACGCCATCCACCTCGCGGAAGATGACCTCGGGGCGGGAGACGGCCAGCTCGTAGCCCTCCCGGCGCATGTTCTCCAGCAGGATGGACAGATGGAGCTCGCCGCGGCCGGAGACGCGGAACTTCTCCGGGTCGGTGCCCTCCTCGACGCGCAGGGCGACGTTGTGGATCAGCTCCCGCTCCAGGCGCTCCTTGAGCTGGCGCGAGGTCAGGTACTTGCCCTCGCGGCCGGCGAAGGGTGAGGTGTTGACCTGGAAGGTCATGGTCACCGTCGGCTCGTCCACCGCCAGGGCCGGCAGGGCCTCGACCCGCTCCGGGTCGCAGAGGGTGTCGGAGACATTGGGGGCCTCGATGCCGGTGATGGCGATGATATCGCCAGCCTCGGCCAGCTTGACCTCGTAGCGCTCCAGGCCCAGGTAGCCGTAGACCAGGCCGATCTTGGCCCGGCGGCGACTGCCATCCGGCTTGACTACCACGACCTGCTGGTTGGGACGGACGCTGCCGCGCTGGATGCGACCCAAGGCGATGGCGCCGACGAAGCTGCTGTAATCCAGGGTGGAGATCTGCATCTGGAAGGGGCCTGCTAGATCCACCTCCGGCGCCGGGCAGTGGTCGACGATGGCCTGGAAGAGGGGGGTCATGTCGCCCGCGGTCACGTCCTCGCTCAGGCTGGCATAGCCGTTGACGGCGGAGGCGTAGACGATGGGGAAGTCGAGCTG
>SACH01000718.1 GCA_009928645.1 Gammaproteobacteria bacterium
T
The DNA here is from genome assembly GCA_009928645.1 of Gammaproteobacteria bacterium. Lineage (GTDB taxonomy): Bacteria > Pseudomonadota > Gammaproteobacteria > Chromatiales > Chromatiaceae > M0108. The sequence continues at coordinate 2 of SACH01000718.1, forward strand.
CCTCCAGCCCCTGTGACGCTCGCGCCGATCGCGAGGGTCAGCTTCTGCGTCGTGAGCATGTGCGCGACTTCGGCGAGCCATCGCTTGAGCCCGGTCTTGATCGCGTCCATCGCGTTTTTGCTTCCGGTGAAAAGGTCTTCCCACAGGGAGGCGAATCCATCGTCGATACGCTCGACAGCGCGTTCCCATGCGACGGCGAAGACATCGGCCTTGGTCTTCGCGTCCGCGCCGAGCTTTGCCTGCTCTTCGCGCATCCGTTCGAGGATGGTCGCGCCTTCCTCTTGACTGATCCGCGCGCGAGAAACTGCATCTGCGACCGCAAGCTCGGCTTCGGCGTAATCCTCTGCGGCTTTGCGCGCCGGGAGGTATCGGCCGATCAGGCTTTCAGTCGTCGACGCGAGCTTGCGCAACTCCGCATCGGCTTCCCGCGCGCCGGACGCGACGGATGCCCCGCCGCCCTTTCGTCCGCCACCTCCTCCAGACTTGCCGCCGAGCGCGTCGCCGAGCGCGGCGACATTCGGGACCGCTGCGGCTGCGGCCGACCCTGCCGCGGATGTCGCCACGGCAGACTGCCTTTGCGCGCCCGCCGCGAGCATCGTGGACGTTGCCTCGAGTCGCGCGGCTGCGGCCTTGGACTCTGCGGACTCGATTGCTGCGTCGCGGGTCAACCCGATTTCGCGAGCCTGGTGCCGCAGCGACTCGATCTCTTCCTCGCGGATGGCGATGTCAAGCTCCGCGGAGAGTCGGGCGTCGTCCGACGCCGCCGACGCCGAGATCAGCGCCGATTCCTTTTCCCGCAGCGCCGAGACGGCGCCGGAAATCGCGCCGCCGAGATCGAAGATCGCAGGGATCGAAGCGGCGAAATCCGCCATCGACCCAGCTAGCGCCGCGAGCTTTTGGGCGACGACCGACACCCCCTCGGCCACCGCGATCCTGATGGTGTTCATTGCCGATACCGCGGCACCGGCAATCGCACTCCAGACCTGTTGCGCGACGATCGGGAGTTGCCCGAACAGCGCGGTAAAATGCGCGGCGAACGTCTCGGTGCCCAGCACCAGTCCGGACCACACGAGATCCCACGCGTAAACGATCTGCGCGCCGATCGTGCTCGTGACTTCGCCGACCTCGATTGTGCGGTCGCGCAGCGCGAACAGCGCGCCGGCCGCACCTGCAATCAACGCGCCGAGCACATAGTAGGGATTGGCTTTCGCTGCGATGTTGAA
>SACH01000036.1 GCA_009928645.1 Gammaproteobacteria bacterium
ATAGGGTTGCAGCACCGCCGGTACACAGGCATCCGCCAGCGCCGCCAGGGCCGGCAGGGGGAAAGTGGTACCGGGCGCCAAGGCTAGCCAGGTCGTCAGGCCCAGGACGGTGACCATCACCCCGAGCGGCCACCCGCTCGCCAGGCCACGGGGCCGGATGGCTCCCGCCGCGCCGCTCATGGCCCTAACACTCAGCGACGCCCGTGCATGGCGCTTACCCGCCCGGTCTGGGACTGGCCGCCGCGAGCGCTGACCCGTCGTCCGACCGCCCCGGTCAGCGCGCTGACCCGTCGCCCGACCGCCCCGGTCAGCGCGCGGACCAACCCCCGCCTGACCGTGCTCGCCAGGGCGCGGCCCCGGCTCATGACCGCTCCTCCAGCGGCGCCACGGCGCGACCCTGTTTCAACCGCCGCCGGTGCCAGGCCGGCCAGCGGTGGCCAAGCCGCAGATAGCCGCCGAAGACCGCCAGGGCCAGCGCGAACATCAGCGCCTCCGGCACCGCCAGAAGCTGGCCCGCCAGGCCGATGCCCGCCAGCAGCAGGGCCAGCGCCAGCAAGACGATCAGCGCCCGGCGGGGGCTATGGAACAACCGCGCCAGGCGATGGTGCAGATGGCCGCGATCGGCGTGGAAGGGATGCCGCCCCTGGCTGAGGCGCCGCCCCATCACCGCCAATGTGTCCATCAGGGGGATGGCCACCAGCCACAGGGCGGTCACCGGGGCCAGAGCCTCCAGGACGCCAGGGGCAGTGATCGGCGCTAGGCTCTCCAGGCTGCCATGGGCAGCCACCGGCGCCAGACCCTCCAGGACGCCAGGGGCGGTCACCGCCCCCAGGCCGGCGGGGCCGCGGCTGGCCGCGATCAGCCCCCAGACCAGCAGATAGCCCAGCAGCATGCTCCCGGCATCGCCGAGAAACACCTTGCACCGGCAGCGCCCCAGTTCCAGATTGCCGACCAGATAGGGCACCAGCGCCGCCAGGGTGGCGCTCAGCAGCAGGGCCAAGGGCGACCCCGTCGGCAGAAACGGCAGCAGGCTCCCCACGCCGATCAGTGTCACCCCGGCCGCCAGGCCGTCGATGCCGTCGCTCATGTTGAGGGCATTGATCAGCCCCACCACCGCCACCAGGGTCACGGGCAGCGCCCCGGCGCCCAACCCCAGCGGGCCGGTACCCAGCAGGTCGCCCAGGCTGGTGAGCACCACCCCGCCGCCCAGGGTCAGGAGCAACGCGGCGCCGAGTTGCGCCACCAGGCGGACCCGGGGTCCCAACTGATAGCGATCATCCAGGGCGCCGACCAGCACCAGCAGGGCCGCCCCGGCCAGGCCGTAACGCTCCGCCGCCGTCAGGGGTGGCGCGATCACCAGGCTGGCGAGGAGACCGGCGAAGATCGCCAGCCCGCCGACGCGCGGCACCGCCTCGCGGTGGATGCGCCGCCGCTCGCCCGGATGGTCCATCAGGCCGGTGCGCGGCGCCAGGCGCAACATCAGCGCCAACACCAGGGCGCTGACGACCAGCGCCAGCGAGAGGGCGAGGAAGAGGGTCATGATAGCGGTATCAGTCTGTATAAATTAAAGAATCGGTCCGTGAAGCCGGGCGGGAAAAATGGGTTCGTTTCGCAAAATGCCCGTTTCAGCCAGGGCCGCAAATGGCTTCGTTTCGCAAAATGGCCGTTTCAGCCGGGCGGGAAAATGGCTTTCCTAAGAAACTTCGGCCACCGGTGCCGGTTCGAGGACATAGCTGAACGAGTTTCTGCGCCTACAGGGGCGGGGCGCGGCCCCGGGGAGGGTTGTTTCGCAAAATGGCCTTTTTGACCTGCACGGCCGGTGATGCTGACCTCCAGACCATGGCGCCGCACGGGACGTTCGTCGTCCCGACCGGAATGATGCTGCTTTCGTCGTCCCGGCCGGGAAGCCGGGACCCAGGCCAGGGACGGTGAGCGGGCAGGCCACTTTGGCGCCGATGGTGACTGCGCGGTTGCTTTCCCTGCCTTGGATTCCGGCATCCCGGCCGGAATGACGAGGGTAACGGCGACATGGCTTACCCGCATCGGGCCGACCAATCCCCTGCCCTCAACCCCAACTCGCCGGCTTGATGGTAATGAACAAACTCAGGTCCAACTCCGCATGCTCCGCCATCAGCGTCTCGGCCAAGGCCACCATGGCCGGGGAGGGATCCGGCAGGTACAAGGTCAACCACACCTCACCCGCCAGGTGACGGCTTTCGGCCTTGACCCCGGAACAGCCAAATTCCCGCTCGAACAGGTCAACCACCCACTGAAAATGCTCAGACATATGCCTAACGCTCCTACCGTCCCATGCGCCCGCTTTGGGCGCGACCTAATGCAACTCCCGTAACTGCCGTAACTGCCGTAACCCCCGCCGCTGACAGCGCACCCGCTTGAGAAACCCTCAGCCCACCTGCTCCCGATACCAGCCATAGGCATCCCTCAGCCCCTCTTCCAGCCCAATGCTCGCCTCCCAGCCCAGGGCCTTGAGCCGCGATACATCCAGCAGCTTGCGTGGGGTCCCATCAGGCTTGCTGGGATCAAAGACCAACTCCCCGCCAAACCCCGTCACCCGGGCGATGGTCTCTGCCAGTTCGCGGATGGTGACATCCTGACCCGTGCCGACGTTGATGTGCGACAACAGCGGCTGGGTGTGTGCCCGGTAGACCTCCGGTGCCAGTTCCATGACATGAACGCAGGCGGCGGCCATGTCATCGACATGGAGGAACTCCCGCCGCGGCCTGCCCGTGCCCCAGATGGTCACCCGCGCGGCACCGCTCCGGTGGGTGTAGTAGTTCGGGAACGAGTTGAATATCGGCGCCGGTGGTAATTGCCACTCGCCAGGCAAGGCTCTAAACTGCGCCCTCCCCGGCTGGGTGGTATATACCACCGCCGGAGACAGGCCGCCGCCGCGGGTGGTCCCCGTCGCTTTACCACCCTACCCTTTGCCCTTTCTTTTGGTTTTTCACTTCAGGTAGTCCTCGCTCCATGGCCATCGAACGTACCTTTTCCATCATCAAGCCCGATGCCGTCGCCAAGAACCACATCGGCGCCATCTACCAGCGTTTCGAGCAGGGCGGCCTGCGCATTGTCGCCGCCCGCATGCTGCACTTGAGCCGCGAACAGGCGGCGGCTTTCTACGCCGTGCATCAGGAACGCCCCTTCTTCGGCGAGTTGATCGACTTCATGACCTCCGGCCCCATCATGGTCCAGGTCCTGGAGGGCGAAAACGCCATCGCCCGCAATCGCGAGTTGATGGGCGCCACCGATCCGCGCAAGGCCGCGCCCGGCACCATCCGCGCCGATTTTGCCCAGGAGGTCACCGAGAATGCGGTGCATGGCTCTGATGGGCCGGATACCGCTGCGGTCGAGATCGCCTTCTTCTTCCCCGAAGGCCTCTGCGAGCGCACCCGCTGACCCGTGACCCCCCTCCCCCTGGTGCTTGCCTCCACCTCGCCCTATCGGCGGGAACTCCTGGAGCGGCTGGGCCTGCCCTTTGAGACCCTGGCGCCGGAGGTCGACGAATCCCGCCGCCCCGGGGAGACGCCCCAGGCCCTGGTGCTGCGTCTGGCGGAGGCCAAGGCCCGGGCGGCGGCGGCGGCCTTTCCCGCTGCCCTGATCATCGGTTCGGATCAGGTGGCCTGCGTTGACGACGAGATCCTGGGCAAACCCGGGGATCGTGAGCGGGCCATCGCCCAGCTCAGTCGCGCCTCAGGGCGGGCCGTCGTTTTCGAGACCGGGCTCTGTCTGTTCAACAGCGCCAGCGGTCGCGCCCAGGTCCGGCGGGAGCCCTTCCAGGTCGAGTTCCGCACCCTCACCCCGACGCAGATCGCCGGTTATGTGGATCGCGAGCGACCCTTCAACTGCGCCGGTAGCTTCAAGTCCGAGGGGTTGGGCATCGCCCTCTTCCACCGCCTGGTCGGGGACGACCCGAGCGCCCTGGTTGGCTTACCGCTGATCCAACTGGTCGCGATGCTGGCGGCGGAGGGTGTCGAGGTGCTTGCAACGCCGGCCTGAGGTCCGCCGGGGAAGCCCTTTTCCCTGGTCCCGGGGCGCTGACAATTTCTCCTCCACGAGCCCGGGCTATTTCACCTCCGCAATCCCAGCCTATTTCACCAGGGTGACGGGCACCCGGGTCAGATGCACGACCTCGCTGGCCACCGACCCCATCAGCAGGTGACCGATCCCCGTCCGACCATGGGTGCCCATCACGATCAGGTCGCAGTCGTGCTGAGCGGCGTAGTGGCTGATCGCCTTACCCACCTCACCATCCCCTACCAGCACCTGGAAGTGATAAGGGACCGCCGCCGCATCGAGTAGATCCCGGCAGGGCTGCAACTCCGCCATGCCCTCGTGGAACTGGATTTTGGCGATTTCCTCTGCAGTCAGGAAGCGACGGACCTCCCAGGCATCAATGCGTTCGCAGACATGCAGGAGATGAATGTCCGGGGGATTCCGCGGGCTGACGTGGCGGAGCACCTGCTCCACCGCCCGCCGCGAGCACTCCGAGCCATCGATGGGTATCAGCAGTTTCATGGTCTTCAACCCTCCCGGCCGTTCCCGTGAGGATCGGCACTCACTGAGATGGATGACGGATTCAAAGCCCCCTGCCCCATCGCTGGAGCTGCCTGGCCTTGTCCAGGCTCCTGCTGGGGCTGCCAGCCCAGGGTCAGAAACAAGGCAAAAAACCCCAGCACATAGGCCAGGCTGAGGTGCCAACCCTTGGTCAGCCAGGCCCCGACTGACTTGGCCTGGGGGTAGAGATTGGACAGCGCCACCCCCGCCGAACTGCCGAACCACATCAACGAGCCACCAAAACCGACCGCATAGGCGAGCAAACCCCAGTCGAAGCCACCCTGTTTGAGCGCCAGGGCGGTGAGGGGAATGTTGTCGAAGATCGCCGAGACGAACCCCAGGGTCAGGGCCGAATACCAGGAGGCCGCCGGCAGGCGCTCTACCGGCATCATCGAGGCGCACAACACCAGGGACAGGAGGAACAGACTGCCCTTGAGGGTCTCCGGGAGCAGGCCCCAAGCCGGTTGGCGAAGGGGCGCGGTGACGAGGATGACGCCCCAGACCGCGACCGCGAGGAAGGGGAAGTCGTCGGCCAGTTTCTTGAAGTGCAGGTTGATCAGTACATTGGTGACCACCGCCGCCACCAGGATGGCTGCAACGATCCCCAGGCGCGCCCAATCCACCCGGATGCCGGCTGGCACCTCGCGAATGACCGGCTGATAGCGGTGCTGCTGGAGGGCGGCGGGCAGACCGAACACCAGGAGGGCCACGCCAGCGGCGACATAGGCATGAAATACCTCCTGGGGCGAAACACCCGAAATCCACATCATGGTGGTCGTGGTATCCCCCAGAACACTCCCTGATCCGCCGGCGTTGGAGGCGGCGACGATGGCGGCGAGATAACCGATGTGCACCCGGTAGCGGAAAACCCCGGCGGCAATGGTGCCGCCAATCAGGGCGGCGGCAATGTTGTCGAGGAAACTCGACAGCACGAAGATGATGGCCAGAAGGGTGAAGCCACCCCACCAGCCGTCGGGCAGGAAGCGCGGCAGCAGTCGCGGGAGGTGGCTATCCTCGAAGTGACGCGCGAGGAGCGCGAAACCAAGCAGGAGCCCGAGCAGATTGGCGAGCAGGACCCATTCGTGGCCCAGGTGGTGCACCAGGCCCAGCAGCCCGGGACCGGCGGCAAAGCCGGTAAAGGCCAGTTTGTAGAGGGTGATAATGCCCAACCCGCTCAAGGCGACCAGCAGGGTATGGTGATGGAAAACAGCCACACCGAGCAGGGTCAAGGCAAAGAGGATGAAATCCACCGGGCAGCAAAGGGACATGAGGGATCTCGGGGTACCAGGACTGGCGAACAGTGTAGACGGAAAAGGCCCGCCGATCGCCACCCGAAAATCCCGGGAAAGTGGAGGCGGTGATCACATCGGACGGACCGTCGCTGGGGGAGTCGCAGGCCCCGCCCGATGTGCTCACCAGAAAGGGTTAGCCACTACCGGCAGTTCGGAGTTTGCCTCCCCCGCCTTCCGTGGCGAGAACTGCCTGGCAACCGGAATGATGGCCTCAGAAGGTCTTGGTCCCGATCCACCAGAAGATGGCCGCCACCAGGCCGCTAGCCGGGATGGTCAGCACCCAGGCCGCAACGATCCGTCCCGCCAGGCCCCAGCGGACCGCGTACTTGCCGCGGGTGCTGCCGACGCCAAAGATGGAGCCGGTGATGGTGTGGGTGGTGGAGACCGGGATGCCGGCCATGGTCGCCAGGCCCAAGGTGATGCCACCGCCGAGGGCAGCGTTGGAGCCGCTGACCGGGGTCAGCTTGGTGATCTTGGAGCCCATGGTCTTGACGATGCGCCAACCACCCAGATAGGTTCCCCAGGCGATGGCGAAATAGCAGCAGTAGACCACCCACATCGGCAAGGTCGAAACATCCTTGGTTACCTCATGTCCGATCAGGGGCACGGCCCCGGCCCCGGCGGTGATCAGCAGCAGCCAGATGATGCCGATGGTCTTCTGCGCGTCGTTACCACCATGGGCCAGGGAATAGATGCCGGCGGAAACGATCTGGGCACGCAGGAACCATCGCCCGACCTTATGCGGCGTCTGATTGCGGAAGATCCAGGCGGTAAGGACCTGCAAGGTACCGCCGATTAGGAAGCCGAGTAGCGGGGACAGGATGATGAAGCAGAGGACGGTGATCAACCCCTTGAGCTGCCAGAGGCTACCCCAGACGATCGCATCGCCGCCACCGATCTTGGCGATGGTGGCGCCCACCAGACCACCGATCAGGGCATGGGAGGACGAGGACGGGATGCCGTAGTACCAGGTGACGATATTCCAGAACAGGGCCCCCACTAGGCAGCCGAAGATGACGTAGTGGTCGACGAAGGAAGGGTCGATCACCCCCTTGCCCACCGTGGCCGCGACCTTGAGTTGGAAGACCCAGATGGCGAGGAAGTTGAGGGAGGCGGCGAAGAGCACCGCCATTTTGGGGGTCATGGCCCCGGTGGCGACAATGGTGGCGATGGAGTTGGCACCATCGTGGAACCCGTTCATGAAGTCGAACGCCAAGGCCACCGCGATGAGCAGGACTAGGGTCCAGGTGCCGATTAAAACCGCAGCTTGAGCTTCCATTAGGGGGTCCTCAAGCGTTGGCGAGGAAAACTTCTTCGAGGGTATGGCTCACGTCTTCGGCCGCCTCGAGCACGTCCTCCAGGATCTGGTACATGCTCTTAAGCTTGATGATCTGGACGGGGTCCTTTTCCTCCCGGAATAGCCGCGACACCCCGGCGCGCCAGACCTTGTCAGCCTTGGATTCCAGCTCATCGACCGTCTTGCAGTACTCCAGGGCCGTGGTGGTTTCAGCCAGGTTATCGAGCAGCGCGACGGCCTTGCGGACCTTTTCCACTGCATCGGCGGCGATTTCGGCCATCTCGCGGGCCTCGGGGGTCGCCTCCCGGATGTCATAGAGGGAGACCGACTCACCCACATCCTGGATACGATCGAGGATGCTGTCGAGACCGCTGGTGATCATATGGATCTGGTCGCGATCGATGGGGGTGATAAAGGACTTGTGCAGCATGACGATGGTTTCATGCTCGATATCGTCACCACTGGATTCGGCCAGGTCGATTTCCTGGATAAGGCGGGCGACCTCCTCCGGGGACCTGCCCAACTGCGTCATCATTCGCATCATGGCGTTGCCAGCCGCGGCGCAACGATCGGCATGATTGTTGAACTGAACGAAAAACTCATTCTTTTTCGGCATCATGGCGCTGAACATCGGGGTCCCCTTTCAGGCTAGCGAACGTGGTGGGCGGTGCTGGCTCAGGCCAGCACCGGTCAGAGAGCCCTGACGGCATTCGCTGCGGGACAGCTATCAGCAGGCATCAGAAGATCAGGGCATCCCGTTATTCAACACAGATTTCATGCCAGCCGGTCATTAAACCGTAATCACTTGGCAATCAATCAGTCATCCAGGAATGCCAGAGAACGACGGCCATGCAATCTGATGGGGACTGGGTATTATGACTACCCGAAATAACCACGGAGGATCGGCAACCCTTATGGCGCCAACCCGTATTTGGTCAGCTTGCGTTTGAGGCGTTGGTAGTCGATGGCGAGGAGACGAGCCGCTTCCGTGCGCACGCCCTTGGCGGCCTGAAGGGCAGCGCGAATGGCGGCCACCTCTGCCTCGGCCAGGGTCAGGGGCTGGCCGGTGGGGAGCCCGGAGGCGGTGCCCCCGTCCGCGGTGGTAGGCTCCGCCAGGAGCCGAGTCTGGATATCCGCCGCCATCAGGCTCTGCCCGGCGAAGATCGCCAGGCTGCCCATGATGAACTTCAGTTCCCGCAGATTGCCCGGCCAGGGATGGGACTGGAGCAGGGCCATGGCCGCTGGCTCCAACTCCGGCACCTCCCGCCCGAGTTCATCGCAGGCCTCGCGCAGGAAGGACCCCGCCAGGGTCAGGATCTCCTCGCCCCGTTCCCGCAAGGGTGGCAGGCGGAGGGGGAGATTGCCAAGGCGATAGAACAGGTCGAGGCGAAAATGACCGGCCTTGGTGGCCGCCATCAGGTCGACATTGCTGGCCGCGAGGAGACGGGTATCGACAGGCAGGGGTCGGTCCGCGCCCAGAGGCGTGATGTGGGCGGTTTCCACGGCATGGAGGATCTTGGCCTGAAGGGCCAGGGAGGCGGTATCGATGTCATCCAGGAACAGGGTGCCACCCTGGGCCTGGCGGAAGAGGCCCAGGCGGTCCTTGAGGGCGCCGGTAAAGGCCCCACGGACATGACCGAAGAGCTCCGATTCCGCCGTCGTTTCGGGAATGGCCCCCAGGTGCGCGACCACGAAGGGACCGCCGGACAGGGGACTGGCCTCGTGCAGCTTGCGCGCCAGCAGGGATTTGCCGGTGCCGGTCTCCCCCAGCAAGAGGATGGGATAACGGGTCTGGGCCAGGGCCCGGGCCTGGGCGGCGAGGGCCCGCATGCTGGGGGAATCGCCCAGGATGCGGCTCAGGGGGCGCAGCGCCTCCTGTTCCAGGCGGGTGATGCGTTGTCGCTGCCGCACGGGGCCCGCGACCCGGTCGATCTCCGCGGCCAGCTTGGCGTAATCGAGGGGTTTGGGGACATAGGCGCTGACCCCGAGTTCGATGGCGCGGAGCAGATAGTCGGTATCGGTAAAGGCGGTGCAGAGCACCACCGGCATCTGGGGATAGCGCGCGAGTACCCGCTCCGCCAGGCCGAGGCCGTCCAGAAAGGGCATGCGAATATCACTGACGAGGATATCGACCTCCGCGTAGGCCAGGCACTCCAGGGCCGCGACCCCGTTGGCGGCCCCGATCACCCGGGCGCCATCCATTTCCAGCAGGCCTTTCACCAGTTCCCGCTGCTCCTCCTCGTCCTCGACATAGAGCAGCCTGAGGTCCCGCAGATCAGCCATGCCGGCACGCCTCGAGGTGGATGATGAATTCGGCGCCCTCCCCCTTGTTACGCGCCTCGATGCGGCCATTCATGCCATCTTCGATGATCAGCCGACTGATGTAGAGCCCGAGACCCGTCCCCCCCTCGCCTTCCTTGGTCGTGAAATAGGGATCGAACAAGGACGGCAGATGCTCCGGGGCAAAACCGCCGCCGTTATCCGCCACCCGCACGCTCACCCGCCCCTGGTCACCGGTCAGCGTGACCCTGATCCGTCCGGCGCCCGGCCAGCCGCGGGCGACCCGGGTCCTGATGGCCTCGCGGGCATTGACGATGAGGTTGATCAGGGCCTGCTTGAATTCGTTGGGATTACCCATGACCGTCAGGGCCGCCGGGGAGATATCCGTCTCGATATGAATCTGACTGGCGGCCAGTTGCCGCTCCAGGAAGGCGATGGCCTCCCGCAGGACCCGCGCCGGTGAGAAGGCCAGCTTCTGCTTGTCCGGCTTGAGGAAGGCGCGAAAGGTATCGATAGTGTCCGACATGATCTCGATCTGGCGGCGGGCATCAGTATCGGCCTTGGCCATGAAGACCGCATCCAGGCGCTGGTTGTCGAAGGCCTTGCGCAGGCTCTGGACGATGAGGCCGATGGTACTTAGGGGCTGCCGCCACTGATGGGCGATGGTCCCCAGCATCTCCCCCATGGCCGCCTGGCGCGACTGGCGCACCAGCATGTCCTGCTGGGCGATGCGCAGGGCCGTGGCCTCGGCGACCCGGGTCTCCAGGTTGCGGTTGAGATCGTCGATCTCGGCCATCCGCCGCTGGAGCTTTTCCAGGGTGACCTCGTGGACCAGCATCAGGCAGCCGACCAGAATCATGATGGTCACGGTCGCGCCCCAGACCATGTTCGATTGCCACAGCACATGCTCGTCGTACAGACCCGTCCCCGCCCGCAGGGCGAAGGCCAGGCGGGAAAGATTGAACAACGCCAGCAGGAGCAAGCCGATGGAGAGGAGCCACAGCCCAAAGGACGATCGCGTGTGGATGAGGGGTCGGACACCGGCATGAACGCACAACAGGAACAAACCGCTGCCAAGGGCCAGGGTACGGGAGGTCAAGGCCATCCCGGGGGGCGTCGGCACCAGGGGGATGAGGGCGATGAGGGTTGCCGTGATCACCAACGCATCGACATAGAGGGGCGAACGGCCGGGCAGCCGGAAGAAGAGATGGGTGCCCTGATGAAAGACGGCGATGGCGCCGAGGATCATGGCATTGGCCACCAGGATGCTGAGAACGGGGGCGATCTGGCCCCGCTGACTGATCAGGGTGATGCCGAAGGCCATGAGAAAGAAGGCCAGGGTCCAGAGGCCGAAGCCACGGTAACTGACCTGTTTGCGATTGGCGACCAACATGCCCAGGGCCGCGGCGGTCTGGAACACCGCCAGCATGTTGAGCATGGTTTTCAGGTCCATGGCGGAAGGGGTCAGCGCTGGCCGGAAGGAAATGGGATGCTGATCACAGCCTCAGACCGGCTATCTCTCAGACCGGCTATCTCAGGGTGGGCAGGGCGCTTCGGCTTCCCTGGGAGCGGTGGTTTTCACCGCCATGCCATCGGCGGCGATCACGACCGACGGGGCATCAAGGCCCCGTCGGTGACGCCAGTCAATCCCTAACCTCCCGGGATCGCCCCGGGGACCCTTACATCATCCCCAAGGTCTTGGGCAGCCAGAGGGACAGGGGGGGCCAGTAAGTAACGATCATCAGGAACAACAGCATGGCCAGCAGCCAGGGGAAGCAGGCGATGGTGGTCTCCGTCATCCCCATGCGGGAGATACCGCTCGCCACGTAGAGATTCAGCCCCACCGGCGGGGTGATCATGCCGATCTCCATGTTGACCACGATCATGACGCCAAAGTGGATGGGGTCGATCCCCAGGGCCGTCGCCACCGGAAACAGGATCGGCGCCGTGATCAGGATGATGGACGAGGGCTCCATGATGTTCCCCGCCATCAACAACAGGATGTTGACCACCACCAGGAAGCCGATGGGCCCCAGCCCCGTTTCCACCAGCCATTGCGCCAGGGCCTGGGGGATGTTCTCGTAGGTGAGAATGAAGGAGAACAGCACGGCATTGGTGATGATGTAGAGCAGCATGGCCGACATGTTGGCCGAGTCCAGCAGGACACGCCCCACCGCCTTGATCGTCAAATCCTTGTAAACGAACACGGCAATAATGAAGGCGTAGACGGCACTCATGGCCGCCGCCTCGGTGGGGGTGAACATGCCGGAGTAGATGCCGCCCATGACGATCACGATCAGCAGCAGCCCCCAGACCGAACGGCGGAAAGCCTTCAGGCGTCCCGCCCAATTCACCCTGGCCATGCGGGGATAGCCATTGCGGCGGGCGATGTACCAGGTGGTCAGACCCAGCATCAGGGCCAGCACCGCCCCGGGGATGATGCCGGCGATGAACAAGGCGCCCACCGAGGAGTTGGTGGAGACGGCGTACATCACCATGACGATGGAGGGCGGGATGAGGATGCCCAGGCCGCCGGCGCTGGCGATGGTGCCGACCCCGAAGCGCGCCGGAAAGCCCTGCTTGACCATGGCGGGCAGCAGGATGGAGCCGATGGCCACCACCGTCGCCGGGGAGGACCCGGAGACCGCGGCGAAGAGGGCGCAGGCGAAGACGGCCCCCAGTCCCAGGCCGCCGTGGTAGTGGCCAACCATGCTGGTGGCGAAGTTGATCATGCGTCGCGCCACCCCGCCATGGGTCAGGAAGTTGCCGGCGAGGATGAAGAAGGGGATCGCCATGATCTCGAACTTCTCGATGCCGGTGAAGAGCTTGAGGCCGACGGACTCGATGGGGACCTCGGTGAAGGCGAAGAGATAGCTCAACACCGTCAGGCCCAGGGCGATGGAGACCGGCATGCCGGTGAGCATCAGGGCGACGAGAATGCCGAAGATGATGAGACCGTTCATGGCCGCCTCCCCTCTTTACGCGTCAGGACATCGACCCGGATATAGTCGGGTAACCGTGCCCCGTGGATATGCTCCTTGTCCTCGGCGATGGAGATGGCCTCGCCGACCAGGATGCACTCTGGCCGCCCGGTTTCCTGCGCGGCCTCAACCTCATCCTCCAGACCCTCGACGCGGGCGTGATCATGCTGGGGCAATTCCCCGGTGCGATAGAAGGACCAGGCCACTTGCAGGAAACGGAAGCACATGAGAAAGGAGCCCAGGGGGATCGCCAGATAGACGATCCAGACCGGCATCTCCAGATCCGGGGTGATCTGGGAGGTGTGGGCGAGGTGCCAGACAAATTTGACCCCGAAGGAGCCGACGGTGCCGGTGAAGAGGGCGCCGGCGAAGAGCCCGAAGAGCACGAATTTGGCGCGGACCTTCTCACGGAGGTTGTTGATCAGCACGTCCACGCCGACATGAATGCCGGTGCGGACGCCGTAAGCGGCGCCGAACTTGGCCATCCAGACGAACAGGTAGATGGTGAGTTCCTGGGCCCAACCCATATTGATGACGAAGAGGGCATCGTAAAGGGCATCCCATTCCCAGGTTGCGGCCATGTCGAGGGTATAGCGATGGAGGACGGCGACGAAAATGATCAGGGTCGCCGCCCCGATGAGGAAGGCGATGAGCCATTCCTCCAGATGGTCGAGGACTTTAAGCACGGCGATTCTCCGGCAGGCCGGGAACCCGCCCCGACCCAATGTCAGGCGATGAGCGAAAAGGTCGGCTTGGTGCTTGGGATGCTGGCGGGACTAGGGGGCAGAGGGAGAGGCGGGGGTACCCGCGAGTCTAGCTCTCCCTGCCCGCCTGATTCGCGTCAGGCTCAGAGCTTGCCGCAATCGCAGCCGGTAGCCCTGTAGATGGACTCGATCAGGTCCTTACCGATCCGGTCTTCCATCTGCTTGTGGACCTGTACCAGCTTCTTTTTCCAGGCCAGCTTCTGTTCGGGGGTGAGCTCGATGATCTCGCTCTTGCCACTGGCCTTGACCTTGGCCAGCGACTCGTCGTTCTCCTGCTTGGCGATGTCGTTGGCGTATTGGGTGGATTCGGCCATGGCCTCTTCGAGGGACTTGCGGATGTCCGCGGGCAGACCCTCCCAGAAAGGCTTATTGACGATGACCGCGTAACCCAGGTAGCCATGATTGGAATGGGTCACGTACTTCTGCACCTCATACATTTTCTGGGTGTAGAGGTTGGAGGGCGGATTCTCGGTGCCATCCACCACGCCGGTCTGGAGGGCCTGATAGACCTCGGAGAAGGCCATGACCTGGGGGCTGGCGCCCAGGGCCTTCATCTGCGCCTCCAGGACCTTGGAGGACTGGATGCGCATCTTCTGGCCGCGGAAATCCTTGACCTCGCGCAGGGGCTTGTTGGCGCTCATGACCTTAAAGCCATTATCCCAGTAGGCCAGGCCCAGAATGCCCTTGTCGCCCAGCTTGTCAAGCAGGGACTTGCCCACCGGACCCTGGGTCACGGCATGGAGCTGATCGTAGTCATCAAAGATATAGGGCAGGTCGAAGACCTCGAATTCCTTGACGCCCAGGGGGGCGAACTTGGCCAGGGAGGGGGCCAACATCTGCACGGAGCCGAGTTGCAGGGCCTCGACCTCCTCCTTGTCCTTGTAGAGGGTGCTGTTGGGGTAGACCTCGACCTTGACCTTGCCGTTGGTCTTCTCCGCGGCAACCTTGGCGAAGTGTTCCGCCGCCTTGCCCTTGGGGGTGTCCGCCGCCACGACATGGCTGAATTTGATGACAATGGGCTCCTCCGCCTGGGCGACAAAGGCCAGACCCAGGCAAACAAGTCCCATTAAGATGGATGTGCGTTTCATGTCAGTGGGGCTCCTCGTTCTGTTGAGCATGAAAGCCCCTGCCACCGACATCGGTAGGGGGACAGGAGACCTTTCACGAGCGTTAGGTTGATTGCCACCGCCACATCCTGGCACTTCACCCGGGATGGATGGCTGTGACCGTGGCGGAGTTTAGTGCAGTTGATACGCCCATTACCAGAATTTAGCGCCCAGGGGCTTGACGTGTGCCCTTACCGTCCCCCTCGCGGCAGGCGAGAATGGTGCTGGCCCCCAAGCCGAAAGAGCGGGGCTGGTCCCGAAGCCGGTTGGAAGCCGGTCTATACTTAGTGCCAGGTCACTACCTCTGGAGCCACCCCCTATGGCCCGCCTGCCCCGTTTCGTCCTGCCTGGCTATCCGCAACACCTGATCCAACGTGGTCTGGACCAACGCCCCTATCTCCGGGACGAGGCCGATTACTGGTATTTCTGGGAGTCATTGGTGAAGGCCAGCGAAAAATTCGGCTGCGCCATCCATGCATACGTCCTGCTGCCCGACCACTTCCACCTGCTCCTGACCCCCCAGGCCGAGGACAGCATCGGCAAGCTGATGCAGAGCATGGGTCGCTACTACGTGAAATACTTCAACGACCGCTATCTTGCCAGCGGCCCCCTGTGGAAAGGCCGTTACCGGGCGACCCTCCTTGATCCCGAGGCCTTCCTGCTGACCTGTGCCCGCTACCTGGAGCTTAATCCGGTCCGGGCCGGTCTGGTCGCGGGGCCAGGGGACTATGACTGGTCCAGTTACGGCTGCCATGCCTTGGGGAGCGAGGACCGACTGGTCAGCACCCATCCCTGCTATCAGGGCCTGGGCCGCACCAAGAAGGCCCGCCAATCCGCTTACCGGGCCCTGTTCGCGACTCCCCTGGATGAGGCGACGCTCCAACGGATCCGCGACGCCACCAATAAATCCTGGCTGTTGGGCGATGAGGCGTTCGCCCGGGAAATCGAAGGCCTGGTCAACCGGCGCACCCAGCCCCGGCAGCGCGGCGGTGATCGCCGTTCCCTGGCCTTTCGCGCCGCCCAGGCTGCCGGGGTCGGGCTGGGCACCGCCTGAGCCGCACCTCCTGCCCCCGGTCCAGGCGCGGCGGGGCCACGGTCAGTGGAGATAGCTCTTCGCCTCTTCCCCGGGGTTGGGCAGGCCGGCAATGCGCCAGATGGTCAGGCAACTCCCGAACAGGGCCTTGACCTCCGCGCGGCTGAGCTCCGTCCCCCGGCAGACCTGCCGTAGATTGACCAGCGATCCCAGCCGGAGGAATTTGTCGCGGATGAAGCCGATCACCCGCCAATGGGCCGCGGTCAAGGTCTCAAGACCCTCCTCCGCTGCCAAGGTACGGGCCAGTTCCTCGCTCCACCGGGCGTGGTCCAGCAGAAAACCTTCCTCATCGTAGGCGAGAGGGACACGCTGAGTCGGCAGGGGATCTTGGGTTACGAGGCGATGCATAGCGTTCTACTCCTGACTGACGGACGATCATGGACGGTCTCCAGCCACTGCGACCGTAGGTCCCCACGGACCCTATCCAGGCGAGAAATCAAGTCAAGGCGGCGAGGCTGAAAACCGAAAGTTCATGGCCGGCGGGGCGGCTTAGGGGAGAGTATGGGTCAGGGCTTAAATAACGTGAAATAATCATTCATGCGTCTTTATTGTTTTTCGTGATATGGATCTGCGCCAATTACGTTCACTGGTGACCCTGGTGGAGACTGACTTCAGCGTCAGCCGCGCCGCCGAGCGGCTCAACCTGGTACAGCCGGCCGTGTCCCAGCATCTCAAGCAACTGGAGGCGGAACTCGGCTGCCACCTGGTCCAGCGTCAGGGCAAGCGACTGTTGGGCTTGACCAAGGCCGGCGACGCGGTGCTCCACCAGGCCCGCGGCACCCTGGCGGGGGTGGCCAACATCCTGGCCATCGGCAGGGACCAGGCGGAGGATCGCGGTGGGGTGCTGCGGCTGGGCACCACCCATAGTCAGGCGCGCTATGTGCTCCCGCCCTTGATCCGCCGGTTCCGGCAGGCCTTCCCCGCGGTAGAGATCCAGCTCCATCAGGCGTCCCCTGAACAACTGGTGACCATGCTGCTACGCGATACCGTGGATCTGGCTATCTGCACCGAGGCCATCGCTCAGCACCCGGAACTCCTCGCCACCCCCTGCTATCGCTGGAATCGCTGCCTTATCGCCCCCCTGGGTCATCCCATCCTGGTCCAACGCCCCATCAGCCTGGAACTACTGGGGGAACAGCCCCTGGTGACCTATGTCGCGGGCTTCAGCGGTCACGGCCATTTTCTCGCTACCTTTGGCCGCGAAGGCCTGAAGCCGCGGCTCACGGTGGGGGCCGCGGATGCGGATGTCATCAAGACCTATGTACGCGAGGGCTTCGGTCTGGGCATCATCGCCGACCTGGCCTATGACCCACATGCCGACGCTGACCTGGGGCGGCGTGACCTCAGCCACCTTTTTCCCTGGGAGGTGACGCGCCTTGCCCTGTCCCGTGCCAAATACCCGCGGGCCTTTCAAGGCGCCTTCATGGATCTGTTCCAGAACGAGGCCGCGGCGGAGGTGCGCCTGCGCCAGGGCCACGAGGGCTGACCCGGAGGCGCGCTAGGCGGGAATCGCCGGCCGCTTCCCGGTAAACTATCGCCATCACCAGACAATTTCCGGTTTTTTTGACGTGGAGAGTCGCCATGCGCACCCTAGAAGCGGAATCCCAGGTCCTGCGGGACCTGCGGGACGAGAGTGAAGTTGTGACCACCCAGGCCCACCAGGACTTCACAGTCTGGGCCCTGCGCCATCCCACCCTGGGCAAGCTGGTGATCGTCGAGGGGCGAGACGGTAGCGGGGTGATCGTCGAAACCGAGGAGTAAGCCGGACTCGCGGGTAAGTCACCGGCGACGGGTATAATCCGCTCAAATTCCACTGCGACGGCCACCGCGAGGGCCGTTGTGGTCCCGGCCCTTGCCAGCCAATGGCATGACCCGAAACCTGGATAGTGCGATGGCCAAAAAAATTATCGAGACCAAAAAACCCGGCGCGACCGCCAAGGCGCAGCCAAAGGTGGCACCCGCCTCCCCTGCCTTGAGCGAGACCCCCAAGCCCGCCCCGACAAAGCCTGAGCAGCCCGCCGCCAAACCCGCCCCGGCCAGGAGTGACGAGCCCGCCGCCAAAACCGCCCCGCTGGCCATTGACACCAGTGAGCTTATCGCCACGGCGCCATCATTTGATGTAGCCGGTGAGCCGGCGTCGGCGCCACCTCCCGTGACCTCGACCGCCCTGCGGACATCCGCCACGATCAGCCCACCGCCTGTCACCCCGGCGCCGGCCGCCAGTCTTCCCTCAGCCGCCCCCAGTCCGACCGCCGGGGAACCCAGCCTGGCCACCGTGGGGCCAACGCAAGTATCCGCTCCCGTTACTCCCGCTCCGGTACCGCCATCCGTATCGCCGTCAGCACCGCTGCCCACCGCGGCCGAACTTCCCGCCCCGGAACGGGAAGAGGAGGAACCGGAATCGGTCCACATCCTGGAACCTTACCCGGATCAGCCCAGCCCCGGTCAGGAGCCCCCTCCACACGTCTACCATGGGCCCAGCCTCTACATCGTCCAGGTCACCCCCGAGATGGCCCCGGTGGCCAAGGTCGGCGGTCTGGGCGACGTGGTCTTCGGCCTGACGCGGGAGCTGGCGATTCGCGGCAACCACGTCGAGATCATCCTGCCCAAGTACGACAACCTGCGCTACGACCATATCTACGAGCTCCATGTCGCCTTTCAGGACCTGTGGGTGCCCTGGTACGAGGGGGCCATCCACTGCACCGTCTTCTTTGGCTTCGTCCATGACCGCAAGTGTTTCTTCATCGAGCCCCATTCCCCGGACAATTTCTTCAACCGCGGGGCCATCTACGGCTTCAACGACGACCTGCTGCGCTACGCCTTTTTCTCCCGCGCGGCCATGGAGTTCATGTTCAAGTCCGGCAAGCAACCGGACATCATCCACTGCCACGACTGGCAGACGGCCCTGGTGCCGGTCTTCCTCTACGAGATCTACCAGCACCTGGGCATGACCCATCCCCGGGTCTGCCTGACCATCCACAACTTCAAGCACCAGGGGGTCACCGGTCAGGAGTTGCTGCGCGCCACCGGCCTAGGGCGTCCCGAGCACTTCTTCGACTACACCCGGCTGCGTGACAACCACAATGCCCACGCCCTCAACCTGCTCAAGGGTGGCATCGTCTACGCCAACTTTACCACCACGGTTTCGCCGCGCTATGCCTTCGAGACCCGCGACGGCGGCCAGGGCTTTGGCCTGGAGCCAACCCTTCATACCCACCACCTTAAGTACGGTGGAGTGGTCAATGGCATCGATTATGACGTCTGGAATCCCGAGGTCGACCAGTACCTGCCCGTGCGCTATGGCCTCGGCTCCCTTGACGCCAAGTACGACAATAAGCGCGCCCTGCGCCACCGCTTTATGCTGGCGGACAACGAAAAGCCCATCATCGCCTTCATCGGCCGCCTCGACCCGCAGAAGGGGCTGGAACTGGTGCGCCATGCCATCTTCTACGGGCTGGAGCATGGCGCCCAGTTCGTGTTGCTTGGCTCCAGTCCCGATGCGCGCATCAACGCCGATTTCTGGGGCCTGAAGCAGATGCTCAACGACAGCCCGGATTGTCACCTGGAAATCGGCTACAACGAGGAGCTGTCACACCTCATCTATGCCGGTGCCGACCTGCTGCTGGTCCCCAGCCAGTTCGAGCCCTGTGGCCTGACCCAGCTCATCGCCCTGCGCTACGGCACCATCCCGGTGGTGCGCGCCGTGGGGGGCTTGGCGGACACCGTCTTCGACAAGGACTATTCCCACCGCCCCCTGCACGAGCGCAACGGCTATGTCTTCGAAAATTACGACCAGCCGGGCCTGGAGTCGGCCCTGGGGCGGGCCATCGCCTGCTACTACCATCACC
The DNA here is from genome assembly GCA_009928645.1 of Gammaproteobacteria bacterium. Classification (GTDB taxonomy): domain Bacteria; phylum Pseudomonadota; class Gammaproteobacteria; order Chromatiales; family Chromatiaceae; genus M0108. Next base: position 19,237 of record SACH01000036.1, read on the forward strand.
CCGATCACTTCCGGGAGCTGATGAAGAACGCCATGCGCAGCGACTATTCCTGGAACGTCCCCGGGATCGACTACCTGAATATCTACAATTACATCCGCAACAAGTGAGGACCCGGCGCCCCTGAGGCGGTGGGCGCCAGCCGCGGGGTGTCCGTCTGAGGGGGAACCGACGGCGGCTTTTCCGCCAAGGTGCGCCTCACGGCCAGCCTAGCCCCCCCGCCAGTCGCCCTGCTGGTAGGTCCCCACCAGCTCTGCCCGGGCCAGGATATGTTCGTCCATCATCGCCAGGAGCTGGTGCCGGGGGGGCGTGCCCAGGTCCGGCATGCGGTAATCCAGGGCGTAAAGCAGGTGAAAATAGCGGTGTCGGCCGATGGGCGGACAGGGTCCCCGGTAACCGGTCTCGCCCCAGCTATTGAGGCCCTGGCCGGTACCGGTGGGCAAGGCCCCTGGTTCGATGCCGGCGGGCAGCCCCTGGAGCTCCGCGGGCAGGTTGTAGAGCAGCCAATGGTCCCAGACCATGCGGGGGGCCTGGGGATCCGGGGCGTCAGGGTCATCGATCAGCAGCACCAGGCTCTGGCAACCCGCCGGGACGCCACTCCAGGCGAGGTCCGGGGAGATATCCTCCCCTTCGCAGGTATGGCGCCGCGGGATGATCCCCCCGTTGGCAAAGGCGGTTGAGGTCAAGACCAGGCTCATCGCTCACGTCCTCCCGTTGCAGTCGTTCTTCCGATAACTATAGCCTGGCCCGTCGACCCCGCGCGACCCTGTCAGCGCGACCCTCTTCCCGACCAGCCGGTTAGGATATACTTCGGCCAGCCGGCCGCCGCCCGGTCGCGGCGCCTTTTCACCAACCCCGCACCCTGCTTGGAAGGTTTGCTCCATGTCTGACTACAATGCCGAGGACGTCCGCAACATCGCCCTGGTAGGTCACGCCGGTTCCGGCAAGACCACCCTGGTGGAGGCCCTGCTCGCCGCCACGGGCGTGATCCCCACGCCGGGCAGCGTGGCCCGCGGGACGACCGTTTGTGACTTCGACCCCCTGGAGAAGGAGCACAAACACTCCCTGGACATCGGCATCACCAGCTTCAACGCCCACGGCAAGCACGTCAATCTGCTCGACACCCCCGGCTTTCCCGACTTCATCGGCCGCAGCCTGTCCATCCTGCCAGCGGTGGAGACGGCCGCTGTGGTCATCAGCGCCCAGGCCGGCATCGAGCGCGTGACTCAGCGCATGATGGCCACGGCCAAGGAGCGCCAGTTGTGCCGGATCATCATCGTCAACAAGATCGACGCCGAGGGGGTTGACCTCGCTGGCCTCACCGCGCAGATCCGCGACACCTTCGGCGCCGAGTGCCTGCCCATCAACCTGCCCGCCGACGGCGGCCAGCGGGTCGTGGACTGTTTCTTTCAGCCCAGCGGCACCCCGACCGACTTCTCCAGCGTCGAGGAGGCCCATGGCCGCATCATCGACCAGGTGGTCGAGGTGGACGAGGCCCTGATGGAACTCTACCTGGAGCAGGGCCAGGACCTGGCGCCGGAACAATTGCATGACCCCTTCGAGAAGGCCCTGCGCGAGGGCCACCTGATCCCGGTCTGTTACATCTCCGCCGAGACCGGCGCCGGCATCCCGGAACTGCTGGAGATCCTGGTGCGCCTGATGCCCAACCCGGCGGAGGGCAATCCGCCGCCCTTCATGAAGGGCGAGGGCGCCGATATGGTCCCCGTCACTGTCAGCCCGGACCCCAACCAACATGTCCTGGCCCATATCTTCAAGGTCATCAACGACCCCTTCCGCGGCAAGCTGGGCATCTTTCGCATCCACCAGGGCCGGATCGCCACCAACAGTCAGTTGTTCATCGGCGATGCCCGCAAGCCCATCAAGGTCAGCCACCTCTACCGGCTGCACGGTAACGAACAGATCGAGGTCGCTGAGGGGGTGCCCGGCGACATTCTGGCCATCGCCCGGGTGGATGAGGTCCACTTCGATGCCGTGCTCCACGACTCCCATGACGAGGACCATCATCACCTCAAATCCATGGAGTGCCCGGTGCCCCTCTATGGCCTGGCCATCTCGCCGAAGAAGCGCGGCGACGAGCAGAAGCTGGCCGATGCCCTGCACAAGCTGGAGTCCGAGGACCCCTGTTTCCATGTCGAGCACAATGCCGCCACCAACGAGACGGTGATGCGCGGCCTGGGCGAGTTGCACATGAAGGTGCTGATGCGTCGGCTCGCCGACCAGTTCCACGTCGAGGTCGACACCCGGCCACCGAGCATCCCCTACCGCGAGACCATCACCGCTAAGGCCGAGGGCCATCATCGGCACAAGAAACAGACCGGTGGCGCCGGCCAGTTCGGCGAGGTCTTTATCCGCATCGAGCCCCTGGAGCGCGGTGGCGGCTTCGAGTTCGTCGATGCCGTGGTCGGCGGCACCGTCCCCAACCAATTCATTCCCTCGGTGGAAAAGGGCGTGCGGCAGATTCTGGGTGAAGGCGCCATCGCCGGCTATCCCTTCCAGGACGTCCGCGTGACCCTCTATGACGGCAAGTTCCACCCTGTCGATTCCAAGGACATCGCCTTCGTCACCGCCGGGCGCAAGGCCTTCATCGAGGCTATCGACAAGGCGCGGCCGGTGATCCTGGAGCCCATCGTCAAGATCCGCATCCTCGCCCAGAACAGCGCCATGGGCGACCTGGCCGGCGATCTCTCCAGCCGCCGCGGCCGGGTGCTGGGCAGCGATGCCGCCGCCATGGGTCAGATCGCCATCGACGGGGAGGTGCCCCTGGCGGAGCTGGAAGGCTACGAGTCCCGCCTCAAGTCCCTGACCGGCGGCGAGGGCACCTACTCCATCGAGCTCAGTCACTATGAGGCCGTCCCGGCCAACATTCAGAAGCAGCTCCAGGATGCCTACCAGCGTAACGAGACGGACTGATCCTCACCTCCGCGCCGTCTGACCAGCCGGGGACGCTAGGCCCTCACCCCTCCCCGGCGGTCACCACCCCGCCCCACCACCGCGCCAACGAATGGTGGATGCGCTCATGGATCACCAGCAGGGCCGGTACCACCAGCAGAACCAACAGGGTGCTGAAGGCCAGGCCAAAGGCGATGGAAGCGGCCATAGGGATAAGAAACTGGGCCTGCAACGAGGTCTCGAACAACAGCGGCCCCAAGCCGGCGATGGTCGTCAGGGAGGTCAGCAGCACCGCCCGCAGGCGCTGGCAAGCCGCCTCCACCAAGGCCTCCGCGACGGCCATGTCCTGGGTGCGCAGCCAACGGTAGAAGTCCACCAGGATGATGGAGTCGTTGACCACGATCCCGGACAGGGCAAAGAAACCGAACAGCGACATGAGGGTCAGGTCCAGGCCCATCACCCAGTGGCCGAAGAGGGCGCCGGCCAGGCCGAAGGGGATGATGCTCATCACCACCAGGGGCCAGCCATAGGAGGAGAAGACCCAGGCCAGCACCAGATAGATCAGCAGCAGGCCGACCCCAAGCCCGGTCTTCAGGTCCGCCAGGGTGTCGCGCTGATCCGTGGCGCGGCCTTCGAAGCTGACCGCCAACTGCGGCCAGTCTCGGCGCAACTCCGCCAGGACGGTCTCCTCCAGGGTGGCGGTCAGGGCCGCCACCGAGGTCACCTGGCTGTTGACGTCCGCCGTCACCTCCACCGCCCGCTGCCCCTCGGCGTGCCGCAAGACGTCGAAACCCCGACGGGAGTCCCATCGGGCCACCGCCGTCAGGGGCACCGCGCTGCCATCGGGCAGGCGCACCTTGAGGCGCTGGAGGCTGGCCAGGCGGTCGCGCTCCGCCGCTGGCAGGCGCACCCGCACCTCCACCTCATCCGGACCGTCCTGGTAGATCTGCACCAACTGGCCAGCGTAGGCGGTGCGCAACTGCCGGCCCAGCTCCGCCGTCGTCAGCCCCAGGGCCGCCCCGGCCGGGGTCAGGCGGTAAATCAACTGCTCCCGACCATAGGCCAGGTCATCCTCCACCTCCATCACCCCGGGCAGACCGGTCAAGGCCTCCCCCAGGCGGAGGGCCGCCTGCTTCAGGGTCTCGGCATCGCCCCCGCTTAGGCGCACCGTCAGATCCCGCCCGGTGGGCCCCATGCGCCGGGGGATGATGGTCAGGGTTTCCAGACCGGCGGGCAGGATCAGGCGCTCACGCCAGGCGGCGATCAGTTCCTCGTTGCGCACCGTCCGCGCATCCGGCGGGGTCAACTCCACCTTGAGCCCCCCCAATTGCTCGCCGCTGGCGCTGGACCCACCACCCCCGGTCTTGGCGCCATGGACCGCCACCGCCACCTTGACCAGGTCACCCTGGCCGAAGTCCCGCTCAGTCTGTCGCAAGGTCGCGTCCAGGTGGTCGAGAAAGGCATCCACCCGCGCCCGGGGCGTGCCGGCGACGAAGGTGACGTCGGCCACCAGGACCTGCGCCTCCGGGGTGGGAAAGAAGACGAACTTCAGCCGCCCCCCGGCCAGCAGCCCGATCGCCAGGAGCAGAAAGGCCAGGGCCAGACTCAGAGTCACCCCCGGCCGGGCGATGGCCAGCGTCGCCAGGGGTCGAAAGCCTTGATCGCGAAAACGGTTGAAGGCGCGATCCAGGCGGCCGCGCAGGGAGTGCGACTGCACCTGGTGCAGGTGCTGGAAGGCATGGCGCAGGTGTCCCGGCAGCACCAGGAAGCTCTCCACCAGGGAGGCGACCAGGACGCTGATCATCACCAACGGGATGGCCCCCATGATCGAGCCAAAGACCCCGCCCACCAGCAGCAGGGGCATGAAGGCCGCCACCGTGGTCAGGGACGAGGCCATCACCGGCCCGAGCATGCGCCGGGCCCCGCCTTCGGCAGCCAGGAGCGCCGGCTCCCCGAGCTGGTAGTGGGCCAAGGCCGACTCACCGACGACGATGGCGTCGTCGACGATGATACCCAGGGCCATGATCAGGGCGAAGAGGCTGATCATGTTGATACTGCCCCCCGCCAGCCAGAGGATGAAGAGGGTGGCCATGAAGGAGGTGGGGATGCCCACCGCGACCCAGAAGGCGACCCGCCCGGTGAGGAACAAGTAGAGGATGGCCACCACTAACACCAGCCCGCCCAGGCCGTTTTTGACCAGCAGCAGGATGCGCTCGGCGATGAGTTGCCAGGCCTCGTCATAGACCAGCAGTTCCACCCCCGGCGGCAGTTGCGGCCGGGTCCGTTCCAACCAGTCCGCCAACACCCGGGCCGCCGCCAGGGAATCACCCTGTTCGGTGCGACGTACAACCAGCTCCACCGCGGGCTTGCCCGCCACCGCCAACCAGGTCTGGTCATCACGGGCCGTACGTTCGATGGTGGCGACATCGCCCAGGTTGATGCGCAGCCCCTCGGCGGTGGCGACCGGCAGCCGGGCGAAGGCCAGGGGATCACGGGCCTGGTCCAGGCCGCGCAACTCACGGCTACCCTCCTCCCGCCCGACCACCCCGGCGGGCAGATCGCGACTGAGGGCGGCGACGCGCTCGCCCACGGCGTCCAGCCCCAGGCCCAGCTCCGCCAGGCGGCCGTGATCGAGCTGGATGGCGATCAGCTCCTGCGGCAGGCCCTCGATATCCACCCGATCGATGCCGGCGTCGAGCAGTTCGGTCTCAAAGCGCCGCGCCAGGTTACGGCGTTCACCGGGGTCGTCCAGCCCGGTGATGAGGACCCGGGCCACCGTCTCGTAGCGGGTCGCCAGGGCCACCTCGGGCTTTTCGGCGTCGGCGGGAAAGTTGCGGAACTCGTCGACGAAGCGCCGAACCTGGTCCAGGGCCAGCAGGGGGTCGATGCCATCGGCAAACTCCAGGGTGATACTGGACACCCCCTGGGCGGAGGTGGAGGTCAGCTTGTGCAGGTTGTCCACCGCGCGCAGCCGTTGCTCCAGGGGCTGGGTGATGCCCACCTCCACGTCCTCGGCACTGGCCCCGGTCCACAAGACCCGCACGGTGACGATATCCAGGGCGAAGCGGGGGAAGAACTGGACGTTGAGCCGTTCCAAGGCCAGCACCCCGCTGAGGAGCATCATCAGCATCAGCAGGTTGGCCGCCACCTTGTGGTGGGCGAAGATCCCCAGCAGGTCGCGCCGGTGCACCGCCAGGGGATCGCGGGAGGGGCCGGGGCTCATGGCACCACCTCCACCCGCAAGCCATCCAGGGCATTGGGCAGGGGAGTGACGAGGATGGCATCACCCTCGCGCAGGGCCGGCGAATGGACTAGCAGCCGTTCCTCCTGACCTGACCCCGCGGTTGGGGCGCGGGCTGCGGGCGCGCCCCAACCGGCATTCCCGTCCACCGAAGCGCCCTGCCCGGCATCCGCGTCCGCCGCCGCACCCGTTCCGGCCATCGCGTTTCCGGAGGGACCCGGCTCGGCAATAGTGGTCTTCGGTGCGGGGGCCCATGCCGTGGCCGTGGGCAACCAGGTCCCCACCACCTCCACCGGCAGACCACGCAACCGCCCCGCTTCCACCCGGTACAGGCGCTTGCCGCCCTGAACCGCGACCGCGGGCACGGCGACCAGTCCTTCCTGGGCTGGCCGCTCCAGACGCAATTCCACCACCTGTCCCAGCCGCAGGGCCTCCGCCCCGGCGAGGACCCGGAACAGACCATCGGCGCCACTGGCCTGGGCCTCCCCAGCCAGACGCTCCAGACGCAAGGGCAGCGGGGCAGCCAGGCCCCCGAGGTCGGCCCAGGCCAGCAGGTCCTCCCCGACGGCCAGGACGGCGCCAATCTCGGCCTGGTAGGGGGCGGGGATGCGCGCCCGCACCTCAAGGTCGGCCAGGGCGTAGAGCCGCAGGAGCTGGGCATCCGCCTTCACCTGATCCCCGGTCGTCACCTCCACCCCCGCCACCAGGCCCGCGAAGGGCGCGCGGACCACCGAGCGGTCCAGGTCCAGGGCGATCTCAGCCACCTTGGCCCGGGCACTGGCCAGGCGCGCCTCCAGGACGGCGATGCGCGCCGGATGGTCGGACAGGTCCCGCTCGCGCTGGTTGACCGCCAAACGCTGCTGGGCCACCGCCTGCTCCGCCACATCCAGGTCGGCGTCCGAGCCCGCCCGCTGGGTCTTAAGCCGCTCCGCCCGCTCGACGCCGGCCCGGGCCAGGTCGAGCAGCTTAAGCTCCTGTTCCAGGGCGGTCAGGTCCCGGGTGTGGCGCAGCAGCTCGCTCTGGACCAGGGCCTCCAGTTCCGCCACCGCGGCCTCTGCCTGCTGGAGGGCCGGCAGGAAGTCCCGGTCGTCCAGGCGCACCAGCAGCTCGCCCGACGCCACGCGCTGGCCATCGCGCACCGCCACCTCCGCCACCCGGCCCGCGCCCGCGGCCATGACCTTGAGCAGGTCAGGATTCTCCACCTGACCGTACAGCACCAGTTGCGGGGCCAGGTGCCGCAGCCGCGCCGGTTCGACCTCGACCCGCCACACCCGCTCCTCGCTGACGGCCACCGGCTTCTGCGGGCGCGTCGCCCGAAGGTAAGCAAAGACACCAATCGCCAGTGCCAGGATAAGGAGGGGAAGAATAAGCTTGAGGGGCTTGTGTATGCGCATGTAGCCACTGCCACGTCGGCATCCGGGCCTGGTGGGCATTGTCCAGCCAGGGAGGGTTGATGAAGGAGGCATCCTTGCCCCCACGGCGTCACGGAAATCCGTAAGCCGGATGATTGGGGTGAATGACGTCGCTCTTGGGCGATAGCACCCGATCAGTGTCTTTCATCACCAGGGGTGCGACGAGAACCTCAAGACAGTCAGCGTGAAAGACCCCGCCTAGGCGGAACGACACCCCATCAGCGTCTTGCACCATCAGGGGCGTAGGGGGACCCCTCGTGCAAGATCAGCGTGGACCCACCCGGTTGACCGGACCGCCACGGTTCATCGGCCCATTCACGCCGACTCCGGGCGCAACCCCAACACCCGGGGCACCTACCCCCACGCCCGGAGCAACGCCCACGCCGGGTGCGCCCACGCCCACGCCCGGAGCAACGCCCACGCCGGGCGCGCCCACGCCCACACCCGGGGCAACCCCCACGCCGGGTGCACCCACGCCCACACCCGGGGCAACCCCCACGCCGGGTGCACCCACGCCTCGACCAGGGTCAAGGGCCAGGGCCGTGATGGGCAACAGGAGGGCGCCCAGAATCAGGGGACGGATAAAAATCTGCTTCATGTCTTCAAGTCTCAGTTCAGGGTGGAGGGGGTTGGAGAACGGGGAAGGGTACTGCCAATCCGGGCATTTTAGGGTATCCAGCGGACTACCACTGTAGGCTGGCTCGGTGAAAGGAGAGGCGGCTGGACTCGGGAGAGGGGACTGCCAATCCGGGCATTTTAGGGCATCCAGCGGACTACCCGGGAGGGAGTGTAGCGGATTCAGACTGCCCTTGGCACGCTTCCAGGCCCGCTTCCAAGCCTGGTAGCGCTGAGCGGCGGCCTGGGGAAGCCACTCCCGGGGCGAACACCGGCTCGCAGGCTGGCCCGTCTGGCCGTGCTAGACTGCATGTCGAACGCGACCCCTGCCTCCCCGAGATTGACGGTGTCGGCGGTCCTGATAAGCGACTGTATTCGCGATCCTGCGCTACCCGGCCCTTCTGCCCACCCGGCAGCCCGACGACGGCATCTGCCTATCGAGTGATCGACGGCGGCACCTGAGACCATCATGACGTTTCCCTTCGGCCAAGATGAACCTCAACCACGGCTCCCTGTTACGCAATGCCCTCACTTTACTTGGTTTTATCACTATCCTGTCCATGCTGGCCGCGGGCCAGATCGCCGCGACCCTCCTCATCGCCCTGCCCCTCGCTTTCGTCATCTTTGGTAAGCGCCAGGACCGCCCGCCGCGGCACCCTGAGGATCGCCCCTCCCAATCCCCGGAATGCTGAGGAAGAGCCGGGGCCATGAAACGCTTCGTACTCGACACCAGTCTCTTCACCAACCCCGATGTCTTTCGTAGCTTCGGTGCCGATGCGCAGGAGGCGATCCGCGTCTTCAGTCGGCTGGCGCGAAACACGGGGCGGGACTTCTTCATGCCCGGCTCGGTTTATGAAGAACTAGGCAAGATCAAGGATCTCTCCGAGGTGGCGGCAGACTTCGAGGCCGTGGTGCGACTGCGCTCACCGCGTAAACACGCGCTCACCATCCCCGGAACCCTGCTCTATGAACTGATCGAGGAGGTGCGCTACCGCATCGACCACGGCCTGCGCATTGCCGAGGAGGCCGCCAAGGAGGCCGCCCGTTCCCTGGATGATCCCGGCAAGCTGATCAACCGCCTACGCGGGCGCTATCGCGAGGCCCTGCGCCAGGGCATCCTTGACAGCAAGGAGGACGTGGACGTGCTGCTGCTCTCCTTCGAACTGGACGCCACCCTGGTGTGCGCCGACGAGGGGTTGCGCAAATGGGCCGACAAGGTCGGGATCGAGGTTGTCCATCCCCTGAATTTCCGCGCCATTCTGGAGAAGCTGGCGGAGGATCCCGGCGCGGCTCACACCGGGGAAGCGGTGCCCTCATTGCCGGCCTGATCACCCGACTGGGGCCTCCCATTCCGTGGCAAGCTGAGACACCCTAATTCCATTCAGGTGCCCCCCTGGATACGTCTATAACAGCGGCGAGATGCAGGCCCGCGGCTAAGGCGCCGAACGAAAGGGGCCCCTCCCAGGCGCGCTGAGGGCGGCCGTCCTGGGCCAGGCTCAGTCGAGGATGGCGGCCCCATGGAAGAGCTGATGCAGCAAGCCCGTGAGCTTAGGCACCTCCTTCTCGAACTCCAGCACCCAGTAGACGCCCTCCTGCTCCAGACGGCGCTGGGCGATATGGGTGTGCCCGAGGATGGCGCGCAGGTGCTCCATGAAGGCCAGGGCGTTTTCCCGGTGACGGAAACGGCAGCGGAAATCGTGGGCGACCCGGCCGTCGCGTTTGAAGCGCTCCACCGAGCGCCCCAGCCCATCGAGAAAGGCCCGGCCCAACTCCTGCTCCAGCCGCGTCCCTCGCTCCCGTCCGACCTCGTCCAGGTAAAGGGCCATGCGCAAAATGCGGCCAGTGAAGAAATCCCCCGGCAGTTCCACCGTATCGTCCGCCCGCACGGCAATATCGTAGACTCCGGACCAGGCGGTGACGAATTTGGTGCGATGGCCCAGAGGGCAATCCTCCTTGAAGACCGCTCCCTCGCGGCCCCCCGCATCCAATTCCTCAACCAGGGTCAGGACCTCCCGCCAGTCGCCGGGTGAGAACCGGCCAAAGACCCGGGGCACCGGGAGCTGGAAGGTGGCACACAGGGCCTGCTTCTCCGCCTGGGGGAGAAAGCCGGGCTGGCCCAGGCGCATCATGTCGAAGACGAAGAGTTGCACATCGGTGCTGACGAAGGAGGGACCACCCTGGGTATAAGGGTTGTCGGGCCCCGCCAGTTCGGCGCAGAGCACCAGGTCCGGATGGGCCGCGAACAGGGCCATGGGGACGAAGTCCGGCACGCGGTCGGTGGCAAAGGGACAGACATAACCGCCCCGGGACAGGGCCAGCAGTTCGTCGCCGGCACGGAAGATCCGGATGTTGAAGCCGTCAATCTTCTCTTCCATCCAGAAGGCGCCGGCGAACTGTTGGGCCAGGCCCTGCTCCAGGCGAAAGATACGACCGATGCGGGGATAACCGGGAATGAGCCGCTCCTGCCACGCCAGGGTGCCCTTGGCCAGGCCGCGAAAATCATCCGTCAGACGCAGATAGCGGTAGTCGCCATAGGTCTCCCAGCGGGCCTTGCGACGGTCCAGGGCAGCGGGAAAGGGTTCCGGCGGCAGGGGCATGGTGAGTCGGGTACCTCAGAATGTGGCTACCACCAGCATACACCAGCCCCCCCCTTTCCGGCGGAAGGGGTCGGCGGTGGCATCTCATCCCGGCGGGTTATATAGTGAAATCACGCTCATTCACAGTTGCCATTCGCGCGAGCAATGATCCGCGAGCGGTCCTGATCTTTATCAATCTTGGATTACAGCTCACCTATTTCGATCACAGATCACCCAGTACTGATCACGCATTACTGATCATGCATTCGTGATCCCAACTTTCTGATCCTTAGCGTGTTGGCCTGGGATTTTCGGCCTGGCCCCTCCTCACCGCCAACCGCAACGCCCAGCCCTTAGCCGATCACACCAACCGGAGGAATGCGTCATGACCACCCCTACCCCCTCACCCCGGCCCAGCCTGCTGCTAAT